>CAVZFI010000024.1:0-33497 GCA_963774465.1 uncultured Methanosarcinaceae archaeon
AATAGCTTTTGGTGTTGTTGTGGGCGCCGGTTTAATTGGTTTTGTTAAAGGCTTATTTGTAGGCTTTTTTATTTGTCATTACAAAGATAAGCGTTGTTTGCATAACATAAAATGTACTGATAAGACAGACGAAGAGCAAAAATAATATCCATGGCCTTTGTACGTGGCTTTTAGGCATACGTGCGTGGTTAAGTGTATGAGGGGATAGACGTACTGCACCAGCCTTCCACATATCCCAGAAACCTCCCGATGTCCCAGATCTGGAACGTCGAGGAGAACTTGGTCGAACAAAAAAAGACCGATAAGTGATGACATAGAGTATTCATTTTACTCTTTTTAATTGCGTTGTGGAGCCGTATGGGATTATTTGGTCCATTTGGCTATGAGCAATAGCCCTGGTCTTTTAGACTAGCTTCCAGGTATACGCCTTCGGGATAGATATACTACATCACCTTCATCACATCCCAGAAATCTCTCCGATAACTCAGATCTGAGTTATCGAGGAAACGTAGTCTGAAGGCTATAAAGAAGTGATGACATAGAGTATTCATTTTACTTGTTTTAATTACGTTGTAGAGTCTTCCGGGTATATTTGGTCCATCTTATCCCAAACGATAGCCCTGGCCTTTGTACGTGGCTTCTAGGCATATGTGCTTGGAAACGAGGGATAGACGTACCGCGCCAGCCTTTCATATATCCCAGAGGCTTGGCCCGTACGTACTCGTATTAATTGCTTTGTGGAGCCTTCTGGGATATATTTGTTCCATCTGGCTACGAGCCGATAGCCCTGGCCATTGTACGTGGCTTCTGGGTATATGTGCTTAGGTATGTGGAAGGGTATAAAGAAGCTACGCTTGTTAATCCACTACAATGCCTTCGGCAGAAATGCTCACCCTACCAGTTTTCTTGATATCCTGAACCGAAGGGGAGTCCAAATACTTATGACCCAAATTTCTGGGTGGAGATGGATTGCAATACCTGAAAAAATGAGTTAATATTACTATGTCAAGTTACTTTCCTCTATCTTTTAAACCTTCAAATGGAGAATCAATCTCAAGTTCTCACCGTTTTCAAAATCTTTAAGCTTCACCTCTTCATTTTCATTATCCCAGTCAGGTTCATAATCAGTATAATAAGTTTCAATTCTCTGTTTAATATCAATTTTTGTGATTCAACACTTGGACCGAATAATCCCGAGAGAGCATCTAAGAGCCTATCCGAAAAGTATTGTGACCTACTAAAAAATACACAAAAGGGATTTTACTTATAATAAAGCAAATTATTCATTTGTTGACAAAGTGACTAGAATTTATAAAATAAAACATGAAAGCAAAAGAAATAAAGAGAAGGAGGAGCGAATGTCACAAACCTGTGACCCCGCCCCTTACATGGGAATAATTCTTTCAGACTCGACCGTTATCATTACCAGCGGCCACGGCCACGGAATTCGCCACGGAAGGCGCCTCGGATGCGACCGCCGAACCCGCCAAAGCCGCCACAACCGCCGTCAAAGCCGCCGTCGCAACCGCCAAAGCCGCCGAACCCGCCAAAGCCGCCAAAGCCGCCGCAGCCGCAGCCGCCATCAAAGCCGCCGCAACCTCCAAAGCCGCCGCAACCATCAAACCCTCTTCCAAATAATCCAAATCCCATAGTATTTGCCTCCATATTTGTTATTTAATTTTTATATTTTATTGCTATTGCACTCATGACATTCATTTTTCGGCAGTGTGGCGAACTTGCTGTAAATCCAAAGTTAATTTTTTGTACCATGTAGGTAAAATTAATTACAATATCGAATTTTCTACCCAATAACTTCTTGAGATTTATGATTTTACAGAAAAAACGGCACACTGCCCATTTTTCTCATTCATGTTGAGAAAAATGTTCAACTTTGCCGACCTGAGTACAGCTACATATATATTTTACAATAATATTAAGATACTAGAATAATTCTTCCTTATTTAAAATAATATTTATAAAATTAGTCTAGTTTCACTATAGTCAAGGATCTCAATGTTTATCTGAAATCCTCTTCTTTCTTTTTTGCTTAACTCTTTTCTACATAGAGAGGCGTTGTAGATATTTCAAAAACAGAGGTAATAGAAACCTACCACCCTCGCAAAATAAATTGATTACAGATCTTTCTATGCAGTAGTTATTACAGCAGGCGAACGTCTTTGGCTTCCAATAGTAAGATACACTGGTTACAACACTTTTCGGATAGGCTCTAAGTTCAAATTAATTTAAATTTATTATTTCCGAGGATTTCTACAGAGCCTTAATTTGTGCATTGACTATAATTGACGTAAAGCTGATCCCAAAACTCAAAATTGCTTTTCTGAATCTCTTATTCAGAATAATCAATCGAGTATCTGATAATAAAAAATATTTCTGAAACTCTTATTGATTTGAGAATAAAATTGGTTTTGGGATGAGCTCATACGATAAAACCTTCGGGTCTTAATGGAATTTTTCCTCGAAAACTTCGCCCTGCGGTTCTTTTTCCTTGAAAATCTGCCCTTCGAAACAGGAAACTTCAGCTCCTGTGAGCCAGGCATCCGGAGAAAGACCTGCTTTCAGGCAGGTATGGCTCAGAAAGTCGATGGAATCCATGTTATTTTCAGGTGCGACCTGAGGAAGCAGCAGTCCCTGGCAATAGCCCTGTTTTACAATAAGACCGTGCCTTCCTATCTCTATACGGTCAGGAAGCTCTTTCGGAGGGGCATTAATCTTTTCAGGCGGGGTAAGGATTGTTACCTCAACAACTATGTCATCCAGCTCGTCTTCTCCGACAGGTGGAAAACGCGGGTCGCGAGTTGCCGCAGAAATTGCAGAATCCATAATTGCTTCCTCAAGTATGGAGTCAGGAAACGGATGTCCTATACAACCCCTGAGAAGCCCGTTTTTCGTAAGTGTGACAAAAACCCCCCTTTTCTCCCCGAAAACTGGCGAAAGCTCAAAATCCAGTTCCTGAGGCTCCGGGAACCGTTCTTCAGATAGGAACGATTCTATCGTTTTCCTTGCAAGTTTGACTGCATTCCTGCCTTCGATGTCTGTAAGCATGTTTGAACCAACACCTCAATTTTATTTTAGTAACCTGGCATGTAAATATCAACCAGCATTAGCCTGAAGGTATTACAATCACAAGTATTAGCTTGTAAATTTCAGCTATTGTATTAGCTTGTAAATTCAGCTATTATATCAGCTACCTGTTAGTATGATGATATGTGCGTGGAAGCTGGTATAACCGTATGTTTATCGGAGCTGGTTAAAGTAATATTTATCAGAGCTGGTTAAAGTATATTTCCAGAACTTGATTTCTGAGAAGCCGGAAGTGAGAAAAACTATTTAAAAAGGTAAAAGTTAGAAAATTCGGCAGGAAAGAACTACCGAATAGAAAAACTCATTATAAAGGGAATTCTCATGAAACAGGGCAATTAAAGTTTCATAGCTTCCTGATATTTCTTGGCCGCAGCCTTCAGAGCCTCAACGCCTGGAAGCTTTACCCCGGCAAGATAATCAATCAATGCCCCACCACCTGTGCTGATGTGAGAGAAACGGTGTGCAAGGCCGAGATGATCGACTTCTGCTGTAATATGTCCACCGCCAATGATTGAAAAGTCAGATTTCGTGGCAGCTTTTATAATCTCATTAGTTCCAAGGGCAAAATCATCAATTTCGGAAACACCTGCAGGGCCATTTAAGACAACAGTTTTTGCATTTTCGATTTGACCGGTAAAATCCACAATAGTTTCAAGCCCTATATCATTTATAGGGAGAGACTCGGAATCAAGTTCCGAAACAGGCACTTCGACCCGTTTCTTATTATCGTTCAAAGCCACATCCCTTGGAAGACCCACCTTATCTTTGAATTTTGTAAGCAGATCCTTTGCCTTTTCGATCTGGTCTTCGTAACCCTGAGACTTTGATGAAGTCCATATTTGCTTTCCCGATATTTACTCCGGATGCGGCAAGAGTCACATTTGCTACTACTCCAGTCAGGAGTACCCGGTCAGCCGCTCCGTTTGCAAGTACATTTTCCGTCACTCTAAGCGAGTCGTCCACTTTTGCCCCGCCGAGCACGAAAATTGTTGGCCTTTCCCCTCCTTTTATCCCTCTGTCCAGAGATGTGAGCTCCTTTTCCATTACTCTGCCAGCTCCGGTCGGAAGAACCTCAGTAAATCCGACTACAGAAAGATGAGACCTGTGAGACACGGCAAAGGCATCATTGAGGAAGATATCCACAAAGGGTGCCAGCTTTTTAACAGGATATGTGTTGGCCTGTTCTGCTGGAGACCTTTCGAGACTTTCTTCGGAATAGAACCTTACGTTTTCGAGCAGGATGACATCGCCATTTTCCATAGAAGCAATCCTGGTCTTTGCATAGGTTCCGAAGATATCGTCCACATAGAGAACCTGCCTGCCCAGGTATTTGGACATCAAGTTGGCATGAGGCTTCATTGTTGTGAAGTCTTTTTTCCCAGGTCTGCTCTGGTGCGCAAGCAAAACAACTTTTGCGTCCTCAAGATCCTTCAAGGTGGCAATATGGCTTCGGATCCTCATATCATCCAGAATATTACCCTGTGGATCCATAGGAGAGTTCAGGTCAACCCTTATAAGAATTGTCTTTCCATGTGTGTCAAAATCATCGATTGTAAGAAAGTTTCTAGAAGTCATACCCTCAGCGCACCTTTGTGAATGGGATTTTATATATATTGAAGAATAAAATTTAAAAGATAAGATTTTTAGGGAATTTTTCCTTCATTAAATAGTGGTTATCTCTGTCATGGGATTTTTTCCATAAATAAGTTTGTCTGCATGCAGGTCTCATGAGATGGATTGTGAATTTCATATAAAAGGCAGAAGGAAAAAGGACTAATCCAGCGATATCATTTGAGACATAGACCGCACCATCAGGATAAAATATTTAAGGAGGTAGAAAGCGACGACATATGAAAAAGAGAACCGTAGAGACTTTGAAGAGAGAGTCAGAACAATGGTGGAAGCAGGATACACGACTGTTGGAAGGGAAATAATTAAATGTACGCGATGCCCGCTCCATAAAAGTGCAATCCGGAGAGTAATAGGGAAAGGATCCTGCAACCCGAAAGTATTCTTCATAGGAGAGGCACCCGGAAAAAACGAAAACGAAACCGGGATTCCGTTCTACGGAAGAGCAGGAAAAGAGCTGGATAAAATGGTCGAGTATATGGGACTTTCTGAAGAAGATTGGATGGTTACAAATACGGTCAAATGCCACCCTCCGGAAAACCGAAGGCCCAGGGTAAACGAGATCGAATGCTGCAAGCCCTTCCTTATTGCCCAGATAACCCTGCTTGATCCGAAAATTATAATTCTCCTCGGCAATACAGCTGAGAAGTCCTATTGCCCGGAAAAAAAACTTGAATGGGGAGTTCCCGTGGAACACGAAGGCAGGACAATCCTGAAACTCTATCACCCTGCAGCGCTGATTTACACATCTTCAAAGATAGAAACCCAGCGTGCTTTCATTGACAAAAACAGGGAGTTATGGAGCTGAACGTTCCGGATGACAGCCATATTCTCCGCAAAAAGAATAATAAAAACTTACCAGCCCGATAATTTCTAAAATATACCGATAATTTCTAAAATATAATTTCTTAAATATATCAAACGGCAGGGAATAAGTACGGATTACACCTGCATATTGCTGGAAGAAGCTTCCGCCTACTTGAAAGAATTATTTATTCAGCTATTGTATCAGCTATTATATCAGCTATTATATCAGCTATTATATCAGCTATTATATCAGCTATTTATCCCCTAGAAATTTTAATTGCATGGTTTCTGGAATTGATATATCGATTCATAAATTATAAATATCGAGATCCTTACTCTATTATTGGGGTTTGTTATTGGGTTTTTATACGGTCAGGGAACAAATACAAAACAATGACCAGGCATCCGGTGCCAAAGTTAATACTTAAAGCGCGATGTTTAACGCCTTACAACAAATTTAACGCCTTACAACAAATTTCCGAATATGCAAACAATATTTTAGTAATATTATAGATTTTAGAGAAGAGGCTCTTTGGGAGGGGTAGTATGGCAATGGTGAAGATGTCACCTGATGTACTTTCGTGTTCTGATGAACAGGGAAACATGGAAATTCAAATCAATCTGCCTGGGGTAAAGAAAGAGAATATAGAATTAAAGATGGTAGAGGAAGGCTTTTTCATAAGAGCAAAACGAGAAGAGACCGGGGTTGAATACGCAGGAACTTACGCGTTCTGCTGCGGAGTCGTTCCTGAGAAAGCTGTTGCGAAATACTGCGACGGAAAACTGTTTGTGATAGTGCCTTACAGGGAAACTTCAGAAACCGTGGACATTAAAATTCAGTAAAAACCCCGAGTAATAAAATAATTATCGATATAATTAGCATCGCGAATTGAGTTTTATGATTCAAAAAAACCTTTAAGATGGAGAAAGAATGCACCCAGTAATTGATTATCACAAATGCACAGGCGCTCTGGCCTGCTATGAAGTTTGCCCTTCTGAGGTTTTTGATATTGAAGAAATAGACAGGGCAAAAAAGGCAGTAGTAGCCCGCCCGGAAAATTGCATAGAGTGTAACCAGTGTGTGGAAGCCTGCCCGGAAGATGCTATCGAACTTGTTAAAGACTGAATTCAATCCCAGAATGAGTGGTGAAAAAAGTTGCATCCCAGGATTGACTACAATAAATGTGTTGGCTCACTTGAATGCTACGATATCTGCCCTGTGGACGTATTTGATGCGGAAGAGACAGAAGAAGGGAAAAGGGCAGTAGTAGCACGCCCTGATGACTGTATAGAATGTGAACAGTGCGTACAGGTCTGCCCGACCGACGCAATAGAACTGGTAGAGGATTAAAAGTTATTCGGAAAACTGAGTTTTAAAAAGCTGATAGCAGGTTCAGATAATCAGTTTTTCAAAACCAGCCTCATATCAACGGCAAGAACACCTTTTCTATCCTCAAAGACCATCAGAGGGTTAATTTCAAACTCTTCGATTTCCGGAAAATCGCAAACAAGCCTCGAAACCCTGAGAATTGCATCTACAAGCGCACCAATGTCAGAAGGCTTTGCCCCCCTGACTCCGGCAAGAAGCGGATAGGTTTTGATCCCTGTAATCATCTCTCTAGCTTCTCTTTCGTCAACAGGGGCTATTGCAAACCTGACGTCTTTGAGAATTTCTACATAAACTCCGCCAAGCCCGAACATCAACATGGGCCCGAAAGTCGGGTCGCGGACCATCCCGATAATTACTTCTCTGCCGCCTGAGAGCATTTGCTGCAGCTGGACGCCCTCAAGGAACGCATCCGGCATTTTCTTTGAAATACTTTCCATCATGTCCTGATAGGCAGCCTTCACTTCAGCGGCGTTTTGCAGGGAGAGTTTGATTCCTCCAACGTCGGATTTATGGGAAATCTGCGGAGAAACGATCTTCATTACAAGAGGGTAACCTATCTCTTCTGCGGCGTTTATTGCTTCGTCTGCATTTTTTGCAAAGGCGGTCTTCACTGCAGGAATGTCATACGCTTTCAGGATGCCAAAGGATTCAAGACCCAGTATATGCTTGTTTTTTGCTCTGGCAGCTTCAAAAATCCTGGCTGCTGAGGCCTGGACTGGCCCGGATGTATGAGGGATAGGATCTGCCTGTTTCATAATCATATGATATCTTAAGGACAGTTATTCTTTAAGGGTATTAATTTTGTGATAATGCAAATTCCAGCTTTGGAAGGCTGAAAAGGTAATTTTGGGCGATACATAAAAAATGCGGGAAAAACGGAAAAAAGGATAGTAAAAAAGGAATCCTTAACAGCAAAGATAGTTTCAACAAAAAGGCACTGTTTAAGCTTAAGAATATAAATAGAAAAAGGTAAAGGAGATTTCTCCTTTACTATCAGATAGGTATAGAACTGCGTAATTTATTCTCAGTCTCACAGATTTCCTTTGTTTCCCTTGCAATGGCAAGTTCTTCATTGGTTGGGATGACAAAAACTCTTACTTTCGCATCCGGAGTGCTGATATCGATTTCCTGCCCTCTGATCTTGTTCTTTTCGCTATCGATCTTTATGCCCATGCCTTCAAGGTCGGCAAGGATTCTCTTTCTTATGGTTGCGCTGTTTTCTCCGATGCCTGCTGTGAAGACCACTGCATCTACACCATTGAGCACGGCTGTATACTCACCTATGTATTTCTTGACCTTGTATGCGAAAACTTCAAGGGCAAGTTCAGCTCTCTTGTTGCCCTGGGAAGCTGCTTCATCGAGGTCTCTGAAGTCATTGCTGAGCCCGGAAACTCCAAGCACACCAGACTTCTTGTTCATAAGGGTGTCAACTTCCCTGGTTGTCAGGCCCTCTTTCTCCATAATGAAGGGAACGACTGCCGGGTCAATAGAACCGCATCTGGTGCCCATTGCAAGCCCTTCGAGCGGGGTAAAGCCCATGCTGGTCTCAACAGACTTTCCGCCTTTCACAGCTGTAATGCTTGAACCGTTTCCAAGGTGACAGGTGATTATTTTGGTATCTTCTTCAGGCTTTCCGAGCATAAGGGCAGCCCTTTCGGCAACATACTTATGTGAAGTGCCGTGGAAACCATATTTTCGTATCCCATGCTTTTCATAGAGATCGTACGGAAGAGCATACATATAGGCATATGCAGGCATTGTCTGATGGAATGCAGTGTCAAATACAGCAACCATCGGCGTGCTAGGCATGATCTCGGCGCAGGCGGTGATTCCCATCATATTTGGAGGGTTGTGAAGGGGAGCCAGTTCAAAACAGTCCATGATAGCCTTTTCTACACTTTCGTCGATTAAAGCAGAGGTTGTGAACTTTTCCCCACCGTGCACAACTCTGTGCCCGACTGCATTTATCTCTGCCATGTCTTTAATGACACCGAATTCAGGGTCAGTAAGTGCCTTGACAACTTCTTCGAGAGCGATCTTGTGGGTGGGCAGATCAGTCTGCTTTTCCAGTTTCTTGCCATCGAACCTCTTCTGAGTAATGATCGAGTTATCGATTCCTATCCTCTCGCAGAGACCTACTGCAAGAGCGGACTCATTATTCATATCAATTAACTGATATTTGAGAGACGAACTCCCTGCGTTTATTACCAGTACCTTCATATGTTAACCCCATTCAATACATTGCTTTCAGATTACATTCGTATTTTTGCTATAATATATTTATAATATATTATAGATAGAAGTTAATAAAACCCTTCATAAATTGTTCGTGATTATAGGAACATTCACGATTATTACGATTATTTATCCTGGGCTGCGGCCTGAACACAGGTAATGGCAGCGGCACCGACAATATCTTCGTCGCTGCAACCTCTTGACAGGTCATTGATTGGCTTTGCAAGCCCCTGTGTGATAGGGCCATAAGCCTCAGCCTTTGCAAGCCTCTGGGCAATCTTGTATGCGATATTTCCAGCGTTGAGGTCAGGGAAGATGAAGACATTTGCCTTGCCTGCAACAGGGCTTCCTGGAGCCTTTGAAGCTGCAACCTTGGGAACAATTGCTGCGTCTACCTGGAGTTCACCGTCTATTGCTACATCAGGAGCGAGTTCCTGCGCACGTTTTGTAGCAGCTACTGTCGCTTCCGTCAGTTTGCTGTGAGCGCTTCCCTTGGTGGAATATGAAAGCATCGCAACCTTTGGCACGTCCTGAACCAGCAGTTCAAAGGTCTTTGCGGAACTAACAGCAATGTTTGCAACATCTTCGGGGCTGGGCATCTCGACCATGCCGGAATCGGCAAAGAGGAATGTTCCATTGGACCCGTATTCACAGTCAGGTACGGCAATGATGAAGAAAGCGGACGCAAGGGCTGCGCCGGGAGCAGTCTTAACTATCTGGACAGCAGGTCTCAGGGTGTCTGAAGAAGAGTGGGCAGCGCCTGATACCACTCCGTCTACTTCCCCGAGTTTGGCCATCATAACAGCGAAGTAAACGTAATCACTCATTATTTCAGCTGCACTTTCGAGTGTGACGCCTTTGTGCTTCCTCAACTCGTAGAAAGCGTTAATGTATTCATCTTTTTTCTCATAGGTTTTAGGATTTACAATTCTTGCTTTTGAGAGATCCAGATCTCCTGCGAGAGCCTTAATATCGGCCTCATTACCGACGAGGACAACTTTTGCAATACCTCTTTCAAGGATCTTGGCAGCTGCCTGGAGGGTTCTTATATCTTCAGTTTCAGGTAAAGCGATTGTTTTGTTAAGTTTCTTTGCTCTTTCACTGATCTTTTCTAAAAATGTTACCAATCAACCAACCTCCTATATAATTAGAGTAGTTTAAGTTAGCTGGGTCTTGATATATAAATTTACGTAAAATGCGTAATGATATATATAAAAACGAAAAATATATATTTCCAATTGTCAGCAAACATTTGCATAGGAATTTTTTCTCTTGAAATATATAAAGATCCAGCATTATTTTTACGGCAGATATGTAATACTTAGAACAATATTTACTGAATATAGATGATAAATTAATATAAAAGAATTCCGGAATGAGTTCGATGAAGATACTGGAAATTTCAGGCAGCCCACGAAAGGACCAGAGCTGTGAAAAATGATCGGAGCAGCCATTGAAGTTGCCAAGCCGAGTGGTTTTGATACCGATAGAGTTCTTCTCTCCACCGCAGAAGTTTGCCCCTGTAAAGTCTGCGGAACCTGCAGGGAAAATAAAAAATTTCAAATACAATTCAATCAAGTGCAGTTAATTAGTAATTTTTAAAGAAACATTTAAATAAATGCTCGAATTGTTTGAGCTGCGAAAATTTTCGGGTCAGATTGAATCCGAAACCTGACATTTATTTTTTGCCCCGAAAAATGGGAAAAGAAAGTTCCTGAGAGGCGCAAGCATTTGGAAGTTAATGCAAAGTACAAGTCTATATTTCATAGTCTGGGTGAATATTCCAAAATAAGAGAATATATCACCCGAAGATTTGATACAGAATCCGCAAAAATCAACTCAATTGCCATTCTAATTGGTCTTCTGACAGGACTGGTAATAGGAATATATGAGCACGCCTTACAATACTTCAATTTTATTTTCGGAATGCAGCGAGGATTTTCTGTACACGAGTTCCCAGAGTATTACGTAATATTCATGCCCGCTCTTGGAGGACTGATTGTTGGAATTATTTCGTATTTTTTGATTAGAAAGCGATACGGGGTTGACGGACTTATCGAAACGGTGGCCCTCCGCGGAGGAAGGCTTAATCTTATTGATTCATTTCTTGAAGTTTTTGCGTCAATAATCACTATCAGTTCAGGGGGTTCCCTGGGAAAAGAGGCTCCTGGAATCCTGTCCGGAGCCGGGACAGGAGCTTTTATAGGGCGAATCCTGAAAAGTCCAGAAAGGCAGCTCCAGATTCTTCTTGGATGTGGGGCTGCTGGTGGAATTGCGGCGGCATTCAGCGCTCCGCTTGCAGGTGTGGTCTTTGTAGTCGAAGTAATTTATGGGGAACTTGAGACAAAAACCTTCATTCCCATAGTGATTTCTTCAGTTTTTGCAACACTTGTATCAAATACGATTATCGGAATAGAAACTCTCCAGATCCCTTCCTATTCACTTGTCAGTCCATACAAAGAGTCTGGGCTCTATCTTGTTCTTGGACTCCTTGCAGGCATAATTTCAACGATACTTATTCGAACCCTTTACTACACAAAAGATATTTTCTCAAAAATACCTCTCCATCCTATTTTTAAGCCTGCCCTTGGCGGGCTTGCAGTAGGCGCAATTGGCCTGTTCTACCCCCGGGTCCTCGGATTGGGCTATGGCGTGATTACAGATGCGATTAACAACCAGTTTACTTTCAAGCTCATGATAATTCTGCTTTTCCTGAAAATCCTCGCCTTTTCCCTGAGTCTTGGTTCAGGAGGCTCAGGGGGATCGATCGTTCCCTCTCTTTTTGTGGGAGCAATGTTAGGAGGAGCCTTCGGAGCAGCTGCAAATGTTGTTTTCCCGGGAATGATTGCAGAAGCCGGAGCATATGCTCTGGTTGGGATGGGGGCAGTCTTTGCTGGAACTGCAAGAGCTCCTTTGACTGCTATCCTCATCCTTTTTGAGATTACAAGGGATTACAACATGATTCTTCCTCTCATGTTTGCCTGCGTCCTCAGCAATGTAATGTCAAATGCCCTTTATCCGGAGTCTATTTTCACGGAAGGACTCCGCAGAAAAGGGTTCAAGATCCGAAAGGGCAGGGAAGTGGACATCATGAGCTCTATGCTTGTAAAAGATGCCATGATCACACATGTCCAGACAGTTTCTGAGGAGAAGAGTGTTGAAACCCTTACTGCCCTCATGCAGGTAAGCCGCCACGTCGGTTTTCCGGTCCTTGATTCCAGAGGCAAACTTTCAGGTATAGTAACCCTTTCAGACCTCCGGAGCAAAGTAAAGTCCGGAGAAGTCGACAAAAAAATAGAGGATATCGACACCCGGCATTTGGAAGTCGCTACCCCGATGAAACCCTTGACGCTGTCCTTAAACGCTTCGCTTCAAAGCAAATAGGCAGGCTTCCAGTCGTGGACAGAAAAGATAAAACCAAACTCGTCGGCATCATCACCCGAAGCGACATTGTAAACTCGTATAACAAAAAAGTCGTGGAAAAAGTCCGGGATACATACTGAAAGCAGTAAATCTAAAAAGGTCCCCTGACAAAAAGAATAGAACCGGAATAGGAAATATCATTTATATAGGGTGGGGGGGAGACCTTTATGTCTGTACCTGTGACTGAAAGCAGCTCAAACAGAGATCTTGAAAAGTACCTGAAAAACGTAATACTGGAAGATAGAGATAAAGTATGTAACTATGTAGAATTGTCTGCCAGAGAAATATTACCAGTTACACGCAGGCTTTTTGAAGAAAGGGTTTCCCTGGTATATGATTTCAAAATCTCACAGATTGTAGAAAAAGAAAGGTACCTGATAATTTACGGAGAAGCGGGTTCTGGAAAGACAAGCACTCTTAAATGGTTGAGTACTCTCTACGCCAGAGAATACCTCCTGAAAAAAGAGGGATTTGTTCCGATTTATGTGGCGCTTGATTCCTATGTTAAAGGTTCCTTTTATAACTATTTAAAAGTAAGAGTAACGAAAAAAGGCATTTCTGAGAAGGATTTTAAAAAGTTGCTAGAAGGAAAAGCCCTGCTGCTATTGGATGGGCTTGACCTGCTCACACCTTCCGATAACTTTTCCCCTTTTGATGAAATTTCCGATTTTATTTCCGAGTATGAAGACTGCAGATACGTTGTTGCCTCAAGATCCGAGCCTTTTGATAGCTTAAAAAGTGCGTTTGCACTTTCCGAACTTGAGAAATTGACGGATGAAAAAATCAGGCTGTTTATAGAAAAGAATGTCCATAATAAAAGAGAGGCAAAACATTTAAAAGCCAGAGGCTTGAATGAAATTCATTCGAAGCCGATTCTCCGAAATCCTCTGCTGCTTTACCTCTGGATCAAGCTTTCAACAGCTCATATGGGGCTGAGAGAAAAACAGGCAGACATCCAGAACTTTACCCTTTTCGACTCTATTCCCTCCAGCCGGGCAGAAATTTATCAGACTTTTGTTTCAGAGCTTTTTAAAGATTACAGGATAAGGGAGGAGTTTTTCAAGTCCCGAAATCAACTGCCTCTAAAAATGAATTATGAGAGAATAAATTCTGAAAGGGTACCTCGCGGAAGAATAGATTCTCAGGAGCTGAGTACCGAAAGAAGAGACATCGAAAATCTCCTGATGAACTTATCCTTCAAACTCCAGTGCAGGAATAAGATTTCATGTAAGTACAGCTATGCCCTTGAGGTGGCAGAAGCGTATACAGAGTGCAGCAGATCTGGAAGAATAAGAGCCAGAAAACTCCTTCAGGCCTGCTCAGGGCTCGGACTCCTGATAAGAAAGAGGTCCGAAGTGAGAATCGGAATAGATCGATCTTTTCAGGAATATTTTGCGGCTTTAAAGCTGAAAACGTACCTTGAAAACGGAATGGACATCTCAAAGGCGTTCAGGCATCCGAGATGGGAATATGTGATAGTACTCACCTCGGAATTAGTTGAATCAGGAGAAGAACTTGTAAATTCGATAGTCTCAAGCGGAAATTTAGAGTTAGCTTCAAAATGTGCTGTGGGAGCCAGCGCTGAAACAAAAGGAAAACTGTGTGAATTACTTGCCAGGAAACTTGACAGCAGGTATACCGTAGAAAAAGTAAGGGCAGTTCAAAGCCTCGGACGGCTGGGTACCTATGGAATCAGGGCCAATATAGGAGCACTTGAGGATAAAGATATAAGGGTAAAAAGAGAAACTGCAAAGGTCCTTGGGGAAACAAGATCCGAAATGGCACTTGCCCCGCTTGAGGCTGTAATTGGGGATGAAGATTACTCTGTAAGGATAGAAGCTGTAAGGTCTCTCGGCGTAATAGGGTCCGAGAGATCTATCGAATTGCTCAGGAAAATACTTGAGGATAAGAATCGGGCTGTCCGTCTGGAGGCTGCCGACGCGCTGATGCAGATTGGATCTGAAAAGGCGCTGGAAATCCTTGTTTCCGCACTTGGGGCCAATGATGACTTTGTTCGTATTGGGGCTATAGGGGCTCTTGGAAGGACAAACTCCAGGGAAGTTGCGGAAGCTCTTATAAAAGCTTTTCAGGAAGAAGATAAGCTTGTCCGGTTGGGAGCTGCCGAGGCTCTGGGCCAGATGAAATCGGAAAAAGCTGTTGAATTGTTTGTAAATGCCCTGGAGGAAGACGATGAATTTGTACGATGGATTGCTACGAAGGCGCTTGGAGAAATAAAATCGGACAAAACGTCGGGCACATTCATCAATATGCTTGGTGATAAAAGCCGTTTCGTCCGACGGGAAGCGGCAAAGGGGCTCGGTATGGTAGGGTCCGAGAGAACACTCGATCCCCTCGTGTCGGCGCTCTCTGATGAGGATGAATTTGTAAGGAAGACAGCTGCTGAATCCCTCGGAGAAATAGGGTCTGAGATAGCTGCTAAAACCCTGATAAATAAACTCCATGACAAAAGCCATTTAGTTCGGCTGGAAGTGGCAAAAGCCCTTGGAGCAATGAAAGTCCGCAAAGCTATTGTCCCGCTTCTTTTTGCACTGGGAGATGAAAACCGCTTTGTCAGGAAGGAAGCAGCATATGCACTCGGACAGCTCGAATCGGAGAAAGTCCTTGAGCCGCTTATTTGTATTTTTAAGTCAGGGGACAGCTTTACAAGGCAGGGGGCGATCAGAGCTCTGGGCCAGATAAACCCTGATGGGATTCCTGACTGGATATCGTATCGAGTCTTTGAGTTCATTGATAACGCCATTAAAGATGAAGATAAGCTTGTGCGGAAGGAAGCAGCAAAAGCCCTGCAAAATCTGTCCGAAAGCAGGCTCGAAAGAGCGTTTGAATCCCTGATCAGTGCCCTCGATAGTGAGAATGAAGAGGTCAGGAGGCTTGCAGCCGAGTCCCTGGGGATTTTTGATTGCGAAAAGGCTGTATCCCCATTGATCAATGCCCTCAAGTCAAAAGACGCAACTGTACGCCGGTTTGCAGCAGAAGCACTTGGCCGGACAAGGTCAAAAAAAGCCCTCCAGCCCCTGGTAGAGGTTCTGGCTTTCGATAGTGCCGGCTCTGTAAAAGAGGAGGCTGCAAGAGCCCTTGGAAGAATAGAATCCAAACGGGCTGTAGAACCTCTCATTGACGCGCTGATGGATGAAAATAATGAAGGGAGATGGGGCGCGGCCGAAGCTCTGGGCCGAATTAAAGCTGAAAATGCAGTCGATCATCTTATTACTGCTCTTGCGGATACGGATGATTTCACACGGCTGGCTGCTGCAAAAGCCCTCGGCAGAATAAAACCGAAAAAAGCTATTGAGCCCCTCATCGATACACTTTATGATTGGAACCGCTTCGTAAAAGCCGAAGTAGCCGGAGCTCTCAAGAAGATATGTACTGAAGAGGACAGACCGCATTTGCAGGCTTTGTTAGAATCAGAAGATGAATTTGTAGCAAATCTTGCTTTTGAGATTCTGGAGGGGATTGAAATGGAAGAAATTTTAAAAACCGAGATGTTTTCGGATTGGCAGAGTTGAGGCGCCCGAGTTTCGCTTCGGGAGCACGAGGTCCTTTTCGCTTCGCTCAAGAGGACTAAATTAAAAGACTGACACAGTTGTTCGATGCAGGAGAGTGGCCTTTCCCGTAGAAAAAGAAATGACAGATAAAGAGAAGATACTACAAGAGTTTCTTATAAAGTTCTAAAAAGGAGCAGTTTACTCTAATTCTGTTATTAAAGGCACATGATCACTCAGAGATATCCAATCTTCATATTTGCCAATAGAAAATGATTTTGCGTTATTAACGATGTCAATCGGTGCAAATATGTAATCTATATGATAAGTAGTCTTTTTGTTTTTCCTAAAATATAATGTCGGCTCACCTTCACTCCCGAATTTTACGTTTGTAAAGGTATGATATATACTGAATATCTCAAATTGTTTTAATAAATTAATTACATCAGTGAGTGTTCCGTAAAGAGGATATTTAGTATTCTCCTTATCCCAGATAACATTCCAGTTGAAATCACCTGCAATAACCGTTGGAAATCTGAATAAACCTTTATAGTAATTCAATGACTTCCAAACTTCTCCAATGTATCTCCTTCTTGGGTCCTCCATATTGTTCTGCGACCAGACAGCAATAAGATTCATGGCTTCACTGCCGTTCACTGTGACAGGAAGGATATACCTGTAATTTTCACAATAAGATTCATGGATTTCAATATCAAAATCATTGAAACTGAAAACACCAAGGCCCTTGTTTCTGTTATCACCTATCCATAAAAAATCATCGTAAAATTTATCGCTGAACTTATCTGGATGCTCACACTCAGAAACAACTAATAAATCAGGCTCATAAGGAAGAATTTGTTTGTACTTCTTCCGGAAAGCCATATTACAATTCCATGTTATGATTTTCATATTAGGACTACTGAACAGTAATTAATTACTAAAAAGCTTTGAATTTAAATTAGAAAGGACGTTGATTATAAAGCAAGAAGTCTGAAGTCAAATATCTTGTTAAAATATATAAGGAAAAACCTGTCGCTTGCGACCGGCGAGAGCGGGAAGAGAAAAACTTAAAAAACCTGAAAATTAACGGGTAATTCAAAAAGCTATGTTCAATAAAAGATTAAAGGCGCTATGCAAGGAATCCTGAACTTATTCCAGCAATTCCGTATCCTCATGCGAATAAGCCGGCACACAGCAGCAGAGAATTTTCAGCGGCGTATTTCCTGTGTTTTGAATTCTGTGCGGAGTGCTGGGCGAAATACAAATAGAATCTCCTTTTTTTACCTCGAATTCTTCAGAACCAAGAGTCATTATTCCGCTGCCTTCGGTAATGTGATAGATTTCTTCGGTCAGGTGGTGTTTGTGAAGAAGGGTTTTTCCGCCGGCTGGCACGGTAGCCTCAGCCAGGCTTTGATTTGAGTTGCCGTGGACTGAGGGGTGCATGAGTTCTCGGATTATGGAACCGTCTTTTGTGATGTAAGATTCGATGTTCTCGTATTCGGTTTTGTGGGGCATGGAAATCAGTCTTTATTAGAGTTTTTAATTATGATTTCTTCATTTCAAGGATTTTCATCCCCTTCAGTTTTTCCGTGTCATCCGTGTCATCCGGGACATCCACAAACCTCTCTTCTACCTTAGCCCAGATTTTCCGGACCTGATTGACAAATTCACTTTCATTTGCGTGCTTACTGTTTTTAGCATACTCTACCACGGTTTGTTCCTGAAGCATCGCCTTCGTTGCAATGTCGTCATAAGGAAGCCTGCCAAGTACCGCAATCCCCACCTCGGTACAGAATTTTTCAATCAACCGGGTATTCTCTTCATTTATATCGTACTTGTTAATGCAGACAACAGCCGGGATCCGGAGGTATGCAGCAAGCTCAAGGACTCTTTTCAGGTCATGGATTCCGGAAACCGTTGGTTCGCTTACCACCACGACCAGGTCTGTCCCTGTAATAGCTGCAATGGTGGAACAGCCTGTTCCAGGAGGCCCATCAATGATGATTAAGTCCTTATAATACTGCTCTGCAAGTTTTTTCGCGTTGCTTCGGACAGCACTTACAAGTTTTCCGCTTGCCTCTTCCCCGATGCCGAGACGTGCGTGAGCCATGGGCCCAAAACGGGTTTCGGAGGAAAAAGCCTGACCTGAGACCCTTTTTTCCATGGAAACTGCCCCTTCGGGACAGACAATAGTGCAGACAGCACAACCTTCACAACTGTAAGGATCAACCTCAAGTTTTTCAGTTATCGCTCTGTACCTGCAAAAGTCTCTGCATTTCCCACATTCGATACAGAGTTCAGGATCAATCCTGGCAACCTCAAGGCCAAAGTAGTCCTCTTTTATCAAAATCCTGGGTTTTAAGATAAGGTGCATATCAGCTGCATCCACGTCGCAGTCTGCAATAACGGTATTTTCCGCAAGCGAAACAAAAGCTGCCGTAAGCGTAGTCTTGCCTGTACCCCCTTTTCCACTGATCACAGTAAGCTGCTTCATATTTTTGCCTCTCTTCCACCTGCAAGCTGGGATTTTATTGCTTCAAACATGCAGAGAAACTTCTCATTCCATTCCGGCATTTCCCGAACAAAGGGAATGCCCCGGGAATAGAGTTCTGCAATCTTGCGGTCGTTTGGAATCTTGAGGAGGACCGGGATTCCTTCGGTTTTACAGTATTCTTCAACCTCTGAGTCCCCTAACCCATAGCGGTTAATGATCACTCCGAAGGGGATTTTTATTGTATTCAAAACGTCTATTGCAAGCTTAAGATCATGGAAACCAAAAGGAGTGGATTCGGTTACGAGCACACAATAATCCATGTCCCCAATAGAGGCAATTACCGGGCAGGCAGTTCCAGGAGGTGCATCAATGATTGCAGTCTTACGATCATCGATATGTTGCTGGAGCTTTTTGATAACAGCCGATGTCATCGCTTCCCCTATGTTTAAAAGCCCCCTGTAAAAATCCGGGGAACTCCCTTCTTTTGCTTTTTCGATCACTCCAAGGGACCTCTGGGATTCTTTGATCGCCCCTTCAGGGCAGAGGATAGTGCAGCCCCCGCAGCCATGGCAGAGAGAAGGGAAAACCAAAATCCTGGTAGGAAGTGCAGCCAGAGCGTTATAGCGGCAAAAGTCCGAACACTGCCTGCAGAGGCTGCATTTTTCAGAATCGATTACAGGCACCGAGCAGAGTACATCTTCAACTTTTTCAAGCTCAAAGCCAAGGAAGAGATTACAGTTTGGCTCTTCCACGTCACAGTCAAAAAGCTGCACATCTGAGAGAGCAAGGGCAAGATTTAAGGAAACCGTGGTCTTTCCGGTCCCTCCTTTTCCGCTTGCAATTGCAATTTTCATATTCGATCTCCCTTTTATTCCGTAGGGACTGTGATTTCTTCGAGGTCCCGGATCCTGTCAAGGATATCTCCGGCAGTGCCCACCTCTTCCGGGGTTCGCAGGATTTTTATAAAACTATCCCGGAGCATATGGAAGGGGCCCTTTCCAACACTTCTTACCACGAGGACGTTTGCCTTTTCCAGGATGATTAATTCCACAGCTTTCATGCCTCTTTTTTTCTCAGAATTAGAAGATAGGTTTTCGAGAATTTTCCAATTCCCGACCCTTCCCTCCTCAATCTCTACAAAAAGGAAATAAGGAGCTTTCCCAAGGTGCTCCGAAGGCTTTGCTTGAAGCCCGTCCCTGTCAAGGACAGGGAGAGCTAGCTTTAAGTTCTTCCTGTGTACAGGCTTTGCATGAACATTGATGTGCTCCAGGTTTTTTACTTCTTTTTTAACAGCAGTTTTAATCTCTTCTGAAAGCAACTCCACCCTTTTCAGGTCGGTTTCTCCCTCTACTTCAACCGTGACTTCCCCGAAGACCACAAGTCCGGATTTCCGGAGTTTCAGGTCTTCAAGCTCTATCAAGCCGGGAATATTTCTTATGTTTTTTTTAATCCTTTCACTTACCTCTTCATCGAGCCAGGCATCCATCAGGGTGAGCACCGCATCCCAGGCACTTTCGATGCCCATTTTGAAGATCAAAAGGGAAATCACAATAACACCCAAACCTTCAAGTTCCGGGACCCCCAGCATGGAGCCGAGGATTGCAACAACCACAATCATCGAAGAGAAAACGTCCGTGTATGAATGCCTTGCGTCCGTAATTAAAGCCTCGGAATTGATCCTGGTCCCTACATTTCTTTTGTATATGGAAAGGGCATAGATCATAAGCACTGAAAAAACAGCTGTTGCAAGGGCAAGTCCCTGAAACTCAACCTCGGAGGGGGTTTTTACGCCTGCAAAACCCTCTTTTAACAGCTCAACTCCGGAAAGCAGGATTAATAGAGAAACAAAGAGGGCTACAATGTTCTCTGCCTTGTAATAACCGTAAGGAAAATGCCCCCCGCTGCTTTTCAGGCTTATCTTAAGCCCGATCCAGACCGCTAAAGTGGCAAAAATGTCCAGGCTCGTGTGGACAGCGTCCGCGAGCAAGGCTGTGCTTCCGGTATGAATACCCACAGTCCCTTTCAGGAAAGCAAGGAATGCAAGCGCCAGGGTCGCATTCCTGGATGCTTTAATCCCGATCTTTAAATTGTCCTGCACGATCATTTGAAGATCCGTTCAAAGATGAGTCATTGGCTCATCACAATTTAAACGTGAATATTTAGGATATTGCACCAGATTTTTTGATGCTCTCCAGTAGTACTATCCTCGATTTCAGTGGTGATGATGATGTTCTTCATGATATTCTTCATGCCCATGTTCGGCACAGGAATTTTCAGCAGTTGCGTTCTGGAGCTTTCCCGCTTTCCATGCCTCAAAAGTATCTTTTACTGTGCCGCCAGCCCCCACAAAAACCTTAATTTCGTAGGACTCGAACATGCGAACGGCCTTGAACCCGAGCCCGGCACAGAGCATAATGTCCACACCATTCTGGTGAAGGTATTCGGGGGGCAGTCCGACTCCTCCCATGTGCTCACTAACGTTGGGAATTACCGTGACTTCCTCGGTCTCGGTATCTATTATGGTATAGGTGGGAGCTTTTCCAAAGTGCTGTTCAACAATTCCATCCAGACCGTTTTCATCTCTTGTAGGGATACTTAATTTCATACAATCGCCTGTATCTTTTTTATCGCTCTTATTGACCAGTAGCGGTTATTGATCTGTATTATCGATACTACAATTATTTATGCCGTTTTTTATAATGGAAGATTTATGCTGTTTTTATAATGGAAGATTTATGCCGTTTTTACATAGAAGATTTATGCCGTTTTTATACATGGAGGAATGTGTCTGTTTCATACATTCGTATTTCTACGGATTAACTCTACAATATTAGCACTTACCTGCCCTCTTCTCTCCCCTCCTCATTTTACCGCCCTTTTTCATGCTGGAATGAGGGGCACTATTAGGACTGCTGATTGCTTCAAGTTCTCCAGCTTCATACTGCCTGATAGCTTCCCGAACAGTACCTTTTGCTCCGACTTGAACGTCAATTCCAACCTCTGAGAAAATAGAAAAGGCATTCGGGCCCACACCTCCTGTTAAGAGTACATTGATTCCTGCGTTTGTGATAGCTTCGGCTGCCTTTATACCTGCACCACCAGAAGCTGTCACACTCGCATTTGATAAAGATTCCACAGATTTGGTTTCAGGATCACAGATTACAAAGTAGCTGCATCTCCCAAACCGGGAGTCCACCTCAGAATCGAGTCCTTCACCACTAGCTGTTACGCAGATTTTCATTTTTTTTACTCCGTCTGTTGACAGTTAAGTTAATGTCAATTTTTAATATTCAAGTAACTGTTTTTTACTCCACGTGGGTTTCCTTTCTGACCACCTCAGCTCGGAAAGTTATGGAATCTTATTTTCCCCATATGAGTGAAAGTATATATATGTTTCTGTGAAAGCAGAGAATTGTTTATATATTTACCCTACATTGCACATAATTAGGTACCATAAAGAGATACGGGGTAAGTACAAAATATCCGAATATTGTCGAATAAACGCAGGATATCAGGCACTCCAAACCATTAGGAGTTCCTCTATTCGAACTTGAAGTTGTGTACACTATCGTGGGAGAACTCGAAGCTCTTAGACTCGTAGATTTCGAATTTCAATTCCAGAAAGATGCATTTTTTGGATGGAAATCTCAAGAAGAGCTTTTTGGGAAGATCTAAAAACAGCCAGGATGAAAGTTGGATATGTTAGATATATATCCTCATAACATCCCCAATTATGAATTTATTACATTTCAGAAACTGGCCAATCCTCAGCCAGTTTTCCGAGAAAATAACCGGGTTTTGCAGAGACAATTTCCACATCAGCGTACTCGCCGGGTCTGAGATTCGAGCCGCTTATGACAACCGGGCGGTAAGAGTCCGTGCGGGTGAGGACGTCCCCCATTTCAGTATATTTTGAGACAAAGGCTCTGCCTTTCCAGCCGATCATTGCCTTCTTGGACCCAAGCTTGATTTGTTCGCAGACCTTGTGCAATTCATGGGAGCGCTGCGCTGGAATCCGGGAGTCCAGGTTTCGGAAGGAAAAAGCTTTCGTGTGCGGACGGGGAGAGTATCTTGAGATATTTACCTTTTCAGGGCGGTATTTTTTTACCCATTCGACAGTCTCTTTGAAATCGTCATCGGTTTCATCACAAAAGCCAACGATTATGTCGGTGAAGAGGGAAAGGTCTTCGAAACGGGAGCGGAATTTTGCAATGATCGTGTCCACTGTGTCCATTTTGTGCAGGCGGTTCATTTTCTTCAGGACCGAGTGGGACGCGGACTGGATAGGGAGGTGGAGGAGTTTGAAGACTTTATCGGAATCAAAAGCATCTACAAGGTCGTCGAGTATAGGAAGGACAGAGAAAGGGTTCATCATTCCGACCCTTACCTTGAAGTCTCCGGGAATTTCCGAAATCATGCGCAGAAGGTCAGGGAGTTTGAAGCCTGTATCCATCCCGTACTGGCTGTCGTCCTGCGAAGTGAGCCAGATTTCCCTGCAGCCGTCTGCAATAGCTACGCGGATATCTTCGACTATCTCATCCGGCGGAAAAGAGTGAAGTTTGCCTCTTGCATGCTTTACGATGCAATAGGAGCAGGCGAAGTTGCAGCCCTGGGAGATCTGGCAGATGTGAATATTTGGGTTGGAGCGATCGCGTGGAACATTGAGAAAGCCCAGGGGTTCGGAGGTACGGATTTCAAGGTGCTCTCCTCCGGAAAGTCCCTGCTTTTTTCTCTGCTCGATTAAGGAAAGAAGCTCGCCAAGGCGGGAAACTGCATTTACCCCCAGGATATGGGCTTCGGGATTTGCATGCAGGATATCTCCAAGCTGGATTTCAGGCATGCAGCCGGAAACGATAACTTCCACATTCTTCTCGCCCATGCTGCGGATTTTGTAGAGAATCTTCTGTTCTGTCGTATATTTGACCGTGCAGGAGTTGCAGATATAGACTTCTGCCTGATCGGCAGCATCAGGGCCCAGCAGTTTGTGCCCGAGCCTTTCGACGCTTGCCTTCATTATCTCGGCTGATGCCTGACTTGCAGAACAGCCAAAGCTTTCAAGATAGACCTTCATATTATAACTCTAAATTCTATGTTTTTTAATTCTGTATTTTTTAATTCTGTAATTCTTTTTAGGATCCGTGTTTCAAAAAAGAACGAAAAAGAATAAAAAGGATTTACAGGTAGAGAGGAGTCTCCTGCTTATCCTTTATATAAATACTGTCTGTAAACCTGACAGCTCCTGATGCTCCCATTGAAATTGTGTGTACCCTGGCGTCTCCGCCGCCGAAAAGGTTGACTTCCCGCAGGAAATGGCCTGGAGTTACGGCTGTTGCTGAAAATATCACGTCTTTGCCAGGCACAAGCTTGTCGGTATCAAGGACATCGTTGAGGCTTTCAAGGGTAATTCCCATTTTCTCGAGCCTTGGCATTTTTTCTTCGATTTCTTCGTCGATCTTATCCTGACTCTTTCCGTTTGCAATCGTGGGAAGCACAAGCCTTGCAAGGATCTTTCCGCCAAGGATCTTGATTGCAGCCGCTGTGAGCACGGCTTCGCCTGAACCGCCTGCGCCCATTACCATATGAATACCTGACCCACGGATTGCAGTTGAAACCCCAGGCATAAGGTCTCCATCACTGATCAGCTTTACGCGGGCGCCTGCTTCCCGAATCTCGGTTATCTTCTGGGCGTGCCTGGGCCGGTCAAGAATTACAACAACAAGCTCTTCAACACTTCTTTCGAGAGCCTTCGCGACGATTTCAAGATTGTGGCTGACAGGGGCATCCAGGTCGATCTTTTCACCAGGATGGTCCTCTTCATAGCGTACCACATCTGGCCCGACAACGATCTTGTCCATGTAAATATCCGGGCCGTGAAAAATTCCTCCCCTTTCTGCCATTGCCATGACTGCAACCGAACCAGGGCCGCCATCTGCAGTAAGATTTGTTCCCTCAAGCGGGTCGACTGCAATATCGACTTCAAGATTTCCCTTTCCTGTTCCTACCTGCTCCCCGATATAAAGCATGGGAGCTTCGTCCCTTTCTCCTTCCCCTATCTTGATTATGCCTTTCATATCAAGCTTATTGAGCATCCTCCGCATGGAGGCGACTGCCACCTGATCGGCAAAACTCTTATTCCCGCGCCCCATCTGATAGGCTGCGGCAATGGCAGCAGCTTCTGTTACCTGAATAAGCCTGGGTAATAACTCACACTCAATAGTCCCTGAACATTCAATCATTTCCTCTACTGTTTTCGGATGAGATATGATACTCAACTCCCATTTACTGCTTCCTGATAATGAAATTCTTTTTTGGAGATTTCTTTGCCTGTTTATTTGATCTCATAATACAATAGTATATTAATGAATCTATTGGCTGGGCAGGAGCCAAATATATTTATGAGCTCATCCTAAAACCAATTTTAACCTCAAATCTATAAGAATT
Source organism: uncultured Methanosarcinaceae archaeon (assembly GCA_963774465.1). Taxonomy (GTDB): domain Archaea; phylum Halobacteriota; class Methanosarcinia; order Methanosarcinales; family Methanosarcinaceae; genus Methanosarcina. The sequence continues at coordinate 25,028 of CAVZFI010000024.1, forward strand.
TCAGAACTATCTTCCATAATCAGAAACTCATTAATTATTCCGAATTCCAGATTAAGAGAAGCAGTTTTGAGTTTTGGGATAGGCTCTACCTTATTAAACATTCATCGAAGAAAGCCCTGTAAATAGAAAACCTTCACGCAGGCTTCAAAATAAAACATATAGATAGGAAATATAAAAGAATGGCTAAAAAACTTGATTTAAAACTTGATTTAAAACTTGAATTAAAGCGTGATTTAAAGCGTGAAAGCTTGATTTAAACCGTGACTTAAAGCGTGATTCAAAACAGCAGTTTCTGCTCCATTTATTCCATAAGAGGAAGAACCCGTGAAAATTCACTGCCTTCAACACCTGAAAAACGAGAGTATGGGAAACATAGGAGCCTGGATAGCCAGAAAAGGACATACACTTACAAAAACCCTGCTCTATGAAAAACCTCTTTTCCCTGACCCTGAAGAATTCGATTTTCTCCTGATAATGGGCGGCACCATGAGCGTTTACCAGGAAGAAAAGTATCCGTGGTTAAAGCCTGAAAAGGAATTTGCAAGAAAGGTGATAAAAGCAGGCAAACCCGCACTTGGAAGCTGTTTTGGGGCACAGATGATTGCCGAAGTGCTGGGTGGAAAAGTTACAGAGAACAGGTTTAAGGAAATCGGCTGGCATACGGTCAGGTCCGTAAATGGGAAAAACCTGAGCGAGAGGCTGAGTTCTGAGCTTCCATCCTGCATGTTTCCGGAATTTACCGGTTTTATGTGGCATGGGGATAAGTTTGAAGTCCCATCCGGCGCAGTGAAGCTTTTTGAAAGTGAAGCCTGCTCGAATCAGGGATTTATTTACAATGGAAACGTTCTCGGGCTTCAGTTTCATCCTGAAGCCGACACGCAGTGGATAAGAAACCTCATCAAGGATTCGGGGCACGAGCTTGTTAAAGGAAAGTATATCCAGTCCGAAAAGGAAATATGCGGGCAGGAAAGCTTTTTAGAAGGTTCCAGGAACCTGGCTTTTTCTCTCATGGACTGGTTTGAAGAGAAATATAAAAGAGAAAATTAAGGTGCGAAAAAGAAAAGGATATGCGAACGAAAAAGTAAAATGTGAAATAAAAAGTTAAGGTGCAAACTAGAAATTTAAGGTATGATAGAGAAAGTTAAAGTGTAAGTTAAAGTAGGATAGAGAAAGTTAAAGTGTAAGTTAAAGTGGGGATAGAGAAAGTTAAAGTGTAAATTAAAGTGGGGATAGAGAAAGTTAAAGGGGAAGTTAAAGTATAGAAGAAGCTGAAGAGCCCTTCAGGACGAATTTCAGGTCACCCTCTCACTTTACATAATCTGCCAGCGCAACTCTTTCAATTACGAGCTCTGGAATGTGTTCTTCACCTGATGCTTCTATTTCTGCATCCGTAATCCCGAACATGGAAAGGATTCCCTGTCTTTTGGCATTGGAATAAGCAAGCAGTTCAGAACAGGGCTTTTCTATGATCAGTTTTCTGATGGCAGAGAGAGCCAGAATCAGATTGTCCATTTTTCCGAGCAGCACGAATACTACACTGTTTTCCCCTTCATGCAGCCCTATCGAAAAACTTCTTTCGATCTGCCTTTCTCCTGCTGCATACCGCATAATCTCAACTCCGGGATCTTTTGCTATGTTCCTGCCTGCAGCAACTGCCCGAAGAGCTTTTCCTACTGCAAAATGAAGATGCCTTTCTCCTGCTATCAGGTCTGCGTTTAAGCCCTGAACAATGACTTCGTTTTCGTAAGCTATAGAACTTACTGTTTTTAGAAAGCCGGAAAGATTCGGGATACTTACAGTTCCGCAGATTACCTGGATTTCCCTTTGCATTTCCATACTCCTGCCATAGCGCGGGCTTTACAATAAGGATTTCGGTTGTGGAAAAATTAGTGAGTAAAGACTCATAAAATCTGAGAACCCTTATTCTTTCGAATACACGTCACTCTATTTAGTGAGATAGTTAATAATTCAATCTATATGTTATAGTATTATCAGGATTAACTGATCAGGATTAACTGATCAAATTTTCTCTAACATAACTAATTAGTGCCATTCATTTTTGTATACGGATCTCAGGCACTCTAAGCTCGAATACCAGGTTCCAAGCAGAATGAAAAGATGATGTACACTTTAGTCTATTGTTATATTGAACAAATAGGTGCTTTTTTCCAGGTTTCTGCTAATATGAGGAAAATTTATAGAAAAATAATATTATTAAAGATATATTAGCAAAAGCTTGACTAAATAACTTCAGCTTTTAATTTAATATTGGTTTCTTATTTATATTTCTCTAATTATTATATTACTTAGATCATAAAATCATAGTAATACAATTTGAAATCACTTTGATCGGCACCAGTCATCAGCACATAAAATGAAGATTGAAAAAGTTACCAATACTTATACTCTTCCAGAGATGAATCTGGATGGTTAACTGGAAAAAACAAAACTTATTTGATGCATCTGCCGATTGGAAGTGAATCAAAAAATCAACAGCCTTCAAATTGTATCAAACTAAATAATAATTGGGAGTGTGGACAAATGGGAAAACAAATATATGACAGAACAAAGAAGATCCTGAGTATTTCTATCCTGGTCTTGCTTGTAATGTCAATGATGGTCGCGGTAGTGAGCGCACAGCGTGGCGATCGAGATCGCGATCGAGACGGCGATCGAGATGGCTGGCGAGATGGCTGGCATGACGGCGGTCGGAATTGCAGGTGGGTCTGTGACGACTGGGATCGACAGCGGTTCTGTAGAGACTGGGACCATAACCGGTGTAGAGACTGGGGCTGGAGATGGGTCTGTAGAGACTGGGACTGGAAATGTTATGGGCGGAAGATAAGAACTGTCCATGAATGAAGGAAGATAAACATAAAGACAGAGGCAGTAAGACATTTAATTTTGAAAAATCTAATGTATTAACGTCTTTCATAATGGGACTTACGCACTTGAGAAGCAATGTAAGGTACGTGCAGATTTACCACAGGATTTGGTAGACAGAGCATGATTCATGCTCTTGTTTCTCAGTCACATTGCGTAAGTCCTATAAATGTTTGCATCTGAAAAACTAAATTAAATAGTTGGCAGCAGGCATTTACCATTTAAATTCTCTATTTTTCTATTAATTAACTGTCTGGTTTACTTATATTCAGCGTTTTTTGCTGTTCCTTTTTGATCGCCTTCTTCAATCATCTTGACAAATGCCTGTCTGACAGATCTTCTTTTCCGGACCAGAAAATTGCCTTGTGGTATTTCCAAACTCCTGCCATAACATGGGCTTTACAATAAGGATTTCGGTTGCCGGAGAAGATAGGAAAATAAAGGCTGGTCAGATTCCAGATAAATGAATAAAACTCAGGCTTTCGGCCTGGCTAAAAGTATCTGAAAAATAAGAAGAATAAAATAAAAAAAATAAAAGAAAAGCCGAGAATTTTCAAAAAGGACTATAAATTATCAAACTTTTAAGAACCAACTCAACCACAATCAGCCCTAGCATTACTAAAAAGAAAAGAATCAAAAGGTTGAGAATGATCGGGTCAATTCTTCTTTGAATTGTCCCTAGTCCATACATCCCAATTACCATATATAATAATGATAGATTAGTATAAAATCATTTTCATATTTAGATACCCAATAAATATATTAGGACTTACGCACTTGAGGAGCAAAATAAAGTATTAACAGATCTATCATAAATACTATGATTTAGATAGCTTGATGCCTCCTACTACTTGTTTTCAGTTCAACTGCGTAAGTCCTATTATCAAATATTAGCATTTGCCATCAGTTCTCTCTCGTTGCTATTTTTTGGTCGCTTTCATCGATTACTTTGACAAAATGCCTGTCTGAAAGATCTTCTTTTCCGGACCAGAAGATTGCCTTGTGATACTTCCATACATCAGGATCAAGCTCAAGGATTCCTACATGGACTATAAGCTCAAAGACAAACCAGTAAGCTGCGAGCAGATGTAATAAGCGGAGTAGCCCTAAGGCATTAACATTAAACAAAGAGGCAAAGTACCAGGTTATAGAAAGTATCCATGATGCAATGGGAATTCCGAAAGGAGCCCAATTGAGATTATAGAGCACTACTCCTGTAATTGCTACCAAGACGATTGCTATGCTTTCAAAGACGATCAAAAGCTTAAGCACAGGATGAAGTTTTGTGACATAATGCCCCTTACGCTCATCATAAATTGTAAAAGCTGGATACCTGCCTCGTCCAAAAAAATTCTTAATTATATCAATAAGGCGTTCTGCATCCCCTTTTCCAAACATATAGGATTCCCTAAAATGCTCTATCCTGTCGCTGACACTGCATCTTTCTCCTTTGCAGGAAAAGAGATTGTATGGAACCAAAATCCAGTTTGCAACCAGGAAAAAAGGCACAGCAATCATATGCCAGGTTCGGGCTGTTTGAAAAGCCATGAAATCCCAGCCAAAGTAGATTTTGAATCCTGTAATAAGAAGGATAAACATGGTAACAAGATGAACCAGATGAGTAACTCTCTCAAGCCAGGTATAACGTTCAACAACTACTCTTCTGTAAGCGGGTCTTTGAGCAGATCGTACCATACTTCCAACCTCCTTCAAAGTACCTTGATTGTATAATCCGGATGCTTTCCGGTTTTATCAATTGTATGCACTGCGCATGCCAAGCAGGGATCATAAGAGCGGGCTGTATGAAGAATTCCGAGAGGATTCGAATAATCCACTCCAAGTGCATTCTCGGCAGCTGAAATTTTAGTGCCTATGAGAGCCTGCTCAACAGGGCTTGGAATTTCCTGCGAATTCCTGGGAGCAAGGTTCCAGGTACTCGGAACCACAGCCTGGTAAAGGGTTACCATGGAATCCGGCCCTGTGGCAATCCAGTGCCCCAGGGCCCCTCGCGGAGCTTCCCATAAACCCATTCCTGCAGAACTCTTTGCCATGGAAAGATCGGTATGCACGGCAACCTTTCCGCCTGCTTGAAGATCCTGTGTGAGCCATTTCATAAGTTCTGGAGCCACTACAAGAATTTCCTGCATCCTTGCAATCATGCGGGTGTAGTTATTGACAGGATAATAGCCGTTATCCTGAAAAGTTTTTACCAATCCCGTAACAAGAGGTTCTCCCATAATCATCATACGAGCAAGGGGACCGACCTCACACGGAATCCCATCATAATGAGGGGCTTTTGCCCATGAATAGCGGCTCTCCGATCCTCTCGTATAGTCGATCTTTTCAGGATCCCCTTCTGGAACCGTAACCCCGTTCCAGGGAGGACGGTCTTTTTCCTCGTCAATGTAAAAGGAGTGACTAATGCTTTCTGAGATCTTCTTGTAGTCGAATTTTTCAAGCTTGAAATATCCATTCATATAGCCGGAAGGAATAACTCTGCTGTCCGCAGGACTTGTGGGGTCATATCCATCTCCTTTCTCAGGCTTGAAGAAAACTCCGTAAGAAAGAAAACCGATCTTATCGGGATCTTTGTAAGTCCCTGCACGGTCCATTTTCATACTGATAGGCAGACCAAGAAGTTTTTCTCCTACCAGCTCCGAGCCAAAAGCCGCAAAGAGCGGGACGTCTCCCCAGCCAGCAGAGTGTGAAAAGTCCTTGCTGGTAAGGGATTTATTCAGAAGTTCTTGCAGGTGTCAAGAACGAAATTAGCAGCCTTTTGCGGAGAAGAAGCCCTGTAAGTATTTGCAATCCAGGTATCAGGAGAGACCCCAAGAGTAAATGCTTCAACGAACTCCATCGTCTTCGATACATAGCTTACAATTTGCCCGATATCAGCAACCGTCGGGGAATATACCACTCCTCCAACATGCTGAAGGACCGGATGAGGCATCTTGCCGGCTATCAAGAGAAATGGCTTCGTGCAAGCGGCGAAATTCCCCTATAGCACCGAGATAGGACGAGCCAGCCGGATAACTGGTACCGTTAAGCTGATAAATCAAAGGCGCAAAACGTCCTTGGAGTTCTTTCCATACTGCATTTCCAACATCCCCGTATTTTGCCAGGATATCACGGTAAGCCGGGTTTGCAAGATCAGGACCCCAGAGCAAGTAGATATGGGCTGCATGGCTGGCGATGTAATTCAGGCTCTGGTGAATGTTTCGCATTACAAGAGCGTTTTTGGGAACCTCACCTGCAACCCCGAAAAGTTCGTCTAGGGCATTTGCTGCAGTTATGCCATGGCTAACCGGGCAAACTCCACAGATCCTCTGGGACAGAAGTGCCGCATCCCTGGGATCCTGATGCTGTAGGAGACGTTCAAAACCCCTTAACTGCAAGCCATTACTCTGGGCATCAGTAATCACGCCTTCCCCATTGACTTCGGTATTGATCCTGTAGTGTCCTTCAATTCTCGAAACAGGATCAACAGTAACCTGTACCATTATTTTTCACCTCCGGTTTCTCTCTGAAGTGCTCTCTTCGGCAAATCCCCCCTCGTCCTCAGGTCTTTTCATGACAGTTCTCCTGACAGCGTGAGCCCCTGCAGCAAGCAACGCGCCTCCTATAGCCACACCTGCTACAGTACTGATATTCGTACCTACAATTCCTGTTTTCTCAATTTCCACGAAAAAAGGCCTGGTGCTATCCGGGAAGCCCGGCTGAACGCAGCCAATACAGGGAGAACCTGCCTGAGGGCAGTAATTGAGATGGCCGTTCCAGTTGCGAGTAGCACAGTCTGCATGGGTATAAGGCCCCTTGCATCCCAGTTTCCAGAGGCACTTCGGTCCACCTACTGTCAGTTCAAACTCTCCACGGTCATAGTATCCGCGACGAGAACAGTTATCATGAATAACATGGTCAGGCGGGAAGAAAACCTTTGGACGCTTCCAGTGATCCAGTACATAAGGCAAATCATCGGGTACCTTTATCTTTCCCAAAACAACTGCGCCTATTGTCAAAAACACCCAGTCAGGATGAGTAGGGCAACCAGTAAGATTAATTACAGGCTTTTCGATGCCAAGGAGATTTAAAATCCCCTTTGAGGAATCTTCCATAGTAAAGGCAATCCCACGGGGATCCAAAAGTTCAACTATATCACTCTTAGCAGAGTTCACTCCACCATTAGTCGCACAATTCCCAATTGCAACAATTGCTGAGGCATTTTTCGCAGCTTTCGCGTAAATCTCCTTATAGGGCCTGCCCCCATACATAAGATATTTCCCGGAACCTTGAGGTCCGTTCGCGACTGCTCCTTCGGAAACTAGAACGTAACCATTTTCCCTTCCCAAGATCTCATCCAGCAGAATCTCAGAGTTCAGCTCACTGGTATTTGCAAGCTTTCCATCTACGAAAATTCCTTGCTGCATCATTAAAACTTCATGATAGAGCAGTTTGAGATTATAAACCTGAAGGAATTCGACGATATCAGGTGATCCTCCGTCCAGCATTGATATGGTACAGCCACTATCCATTACTCCGTGAAGCCATACGACTTTAGTTTCCGAAAGCTCAAGGGCTTTTGCCATATCGCTTTTATATGTTTGTAAAAACAGTGAGGCCCCCAGTACCCCAACAGCCTTTATAAAAGTCCGTCGATCCATCTTCATAAAATCGAGATTTTTAAACTTTTCAAGTAAGCCCTCATTACTCGTTCCATTTCCCCCCATATTGCAAATAATTTTATATAGAGATATATATAAGATGGAGCCCAATATATTAAAAGACTATCATAATCCTACTAACTCTAACGCCTGCTTTCGAATAACCTTTGAGATGCCCAAAACGGGCATTACATATAGCCTATACAGCCTTTTTTGGAGATACATTGAAAGCTTATTTTATTGATGATCAGGACTGCAAAATCAAGAGTAAAACGGTTCTGTGAGAAGCTTCTTTAGATTTTAGGATTTATTAAAATAGTCTAATTACATTTTAAATAAATATAGTTTTTCTAAAAACTTATATATTTTGATACCCTTCTTTATTTATCGAAATTTTAAGGTTAGTAGCTGTTAATAGTAAGGCTGTATATTTTGAGGAAAGAAAACTATGCAGCAAAATATGGGGGATAGAATATGACTATTGGGGACGGTCATGATTTAAGATCGCCGAGATTTGCAGGCGATGAGGTTTTGGAGGCTTGCTATGACAACGAAAGATTCCTTCAAAGAGGGGATAGCGGCTCTGCAGTAGAGAAAGTTCAACAGGCTCTGATATTTTTGGGCTTTCCTGTGCCCGAAGTTGGAGCCAATGGTATTTTTGGTGACGAAACTGAACTGGCTGTCAGAAGCTACCAGGAAGCACGCGGACTGAAGGTTGATGGTGTAATAGGGTCGATCACTATAGGAAGTCTCGACGCAGAATTTTTCACCGGCGTAGACAGAGCCTTCAGTTTCACCAGCACCGGAACCACAGGTATCGGAAGTTCCAACTCCACTAAATCCCGGAATCTCCGTTCGACCACCAAGAGCATCTCCGGTTGAGCCGGTAAGCGGCACCTGCAGTCCCGAGAGTGAAGGCTCCTGAAGTT
>CAVZFI010000025.1:0-98946 GCA_963774465.1 uncultured Methanosarcinaceae archaeon
ATTTATTTTAGTATTAAAGGGGGGTTATTTACGAAAAGTCTAAAAATATGTCCGAAATGTCATGCTAAACTGGAAATAAGCTCAGACAGAGAGATTCAGTACTGTATCATTTGTAATTACTGGACAAAGCTAGGTACTGCAAGACTTGATTCGATCATGATTTACACATAGGACTTACGCGGTTGAACTGAGAAATCAGTAGCATTAAATCTCCAACTGTATAAAACACTAAACAAGCCACAATGCCGAATGTGCTTGATTTTGTACTTCAAGTGCGTATAGTCCTACAAGAATGATTATTTGGGGAAATGGAACTATAGATCAATTCCCAAACTGAAAATTTGAAGTTATATTTTTCTCATTCCTTAGTATTCTCAATTTAATTTTTAAAAGTTCATTGCTCCTTTTTAATGTTAAACTTAGTATAAATGGAAAAATATAATCGGATGTCGTAACTCCAAATAAATATAATTTGTAAAAAATTAAGCTTTTATCATACTCAGTTATTGATTCCAAAACTTAATTTTATTCATTATCTTAAAATTTGGATTTTTGGAGTGTATTTTTAGTTGGGGAATTCTAATTGTATGTATATGGCCTGAAATAAGCATTCTGGGATCTTAATTTATACACTGATTTTTAAAGCCCCCTAAACTATTTTTCTTTAAATACTTTCATAAAAATTGTATTTTCGGAGATTTTACTATCGACGTTGACTCCATATGTTTCAAATAAACTTTCAAATGTTATTAGATTTAATTTAGAACTATTAAGGCCCAGACTATGAGTTAGTGCCAGCAAATAGTAGTCGCCATTGTCCTTGTAGTCTACTGTATCAAACATGTGTGATGTTCCAAAAACAATCGTTAGTCCATCTACAACTTCTTTTAGACTGCATTCGTTAAGAGGCTTCTGAAGAAAGAACTGTACTACACATTCTATGGGTTTATTTTTGGTCACATACTCCTTAAATCGCTCATGGTTTACAGTTTCCATTAGTATTTTTAAAGCTCCTTTTTGGACACAACAAACCGAACTTATCGATTCACACGCCAGCCAGAATTTTTGTTCAGTAGTTAATTCCGGACACTGTTTTGAATTGTTTTCCAGATGTTCCAATGCTAGTTCCAGGGCTTTTTGTTGTGTTTCAAATTTTTCAGCATGTTTCTTTAATAATTCCCAATGTCTCTCTGAAATGGTGGTGGCAATGCGGTGTCTTTTCATATTATAGCCCATGATTATATTCCTCTTATCTGCTCCATTTGTTTTTTAATGTACATGCTGAACATACGATACGCAGACAATCTATTTTTACATGTGTATGTTTTATTAGCCTAACCCACAGAAAAAAATTACTGTGAGATTTATACAGTTTATGTAAAAACGCTTAATAACGAAAATCAAAAATCAGGATGCGAAATAAATGGGTATATTACCGAAGCAGACAACCGATTTTTCTGTACCGAATCCTCAGGCAACCGCACAGTTCTCGCTGCCCTTTTATCAGGGAGCAGGGTATCGCACAGACTTTAGAACATGGTCTTTGCTGGTAAACGGCGGATTTATGAGGTTTAACTTGAGTATTGCAGAACCTATTCCCGTTACTTTAACCATGGGGCTGTGTGCTGCTCTTGTAGGCGGCACGGCAAATTGCCCAATCTCAATTACAGCCAATGGTAATTCTGTTGTTAGTGGCTACAGGGACACGAATCCCAATTTTCACCCTCAAGCATTCCAGCTCGATAAAAAATGGCTGAAAGCAGGAAATAATGAAATCGTTGTTTCACTGGATAGGGATGCATCAACTCAGATGTTTATCAATGCAGCAACAGTAGACCAGGCAGTGTTGCCGGAACAGACTATAGACTTTTCCATACCAGGCCCGAAAGCAACTGCGCAGCTCTCAATGCCGCTTTATCAAGGAGCAGGGTACCGTGAAGACTTCCATACATGGTCTTTGCTGGTAAACGGCGGATTTATGAAGTTTAATTTGAATATTCCAGTTCCGATTCCCGTTACTTTAACCATGGGGCTGTGTGCTGCTCTTGTGAACGGCGTGGCAAATTGCCCGTTCTCAATTAAAGTTAATGGCAATTTTATTGTTAAAGGCTTAAGATATAATGATTGTAATTTCCACCCGGTGGCGTTCAAGATTGAAGAAAGCTTGCTGAAAGTAGGAGATAACGAAATCATTATCTCACTGGATGGAGATGCCTCCACTCAATTATTTATCAAGGCAGCAACTGTGTCGGGAGAATAATTCAGCGATTGTTTCATAGGGACTGCTCATATGTGCTATTTTTAAGCAAATGGCGCATGTGGGCTGTCAGAATGTATAAAAATACAAACTACATCTGTTCTAAAGGTATTTATTAGTCGTTTCAGGTTGTATAATAGCTCATCCCAAAACCAATTTTGTTTGTACATCAAAAAGAGTTTCAGAACTGTTCTCGTCATCAGAAGTTCTTTGTTTATTCATTATACCAGATGAAGAGGAGCAATTCTAAGTTTTGGGATCAGCTCAAAAATTAAGTCGAAGGAAACTCCATTCCGCCTTCGACTTTTCCGCACAATTTTGTGCGAAGAATTAGTGCGTTTTTATATACTCTATCATGCGTGGAGTAAGCAGTGGAATTATCTCGGGCAGCATATTTGGCATGAGATTTTCCATGGCTTTTGGCATCAGGTCGGGGAGCTGCTCTCTCATGTAATCCGGCATGGGGACTCTTCTTTCCACGGCTTTAAGCATATCAGGCATGACTTTTGGCATGACCGAGGGCATGAGCATAGGCATCATAACCGGCATCATTGGTTTCATCATGGCGTCCATTCCGGGCACGTATTTTACCATCTTCATCATTGCCTGAAGCGGAGCTGGCATGGCAGCCATCATCTGGGGCATGAGTTCAACCATCATGTCAGTCATATTTTCGGGTTTCATGAGGTCGATCATCTTTTCGAAAGGCACCCAGGATTCCAGGGTATAGGAGGTCGAGTCCGGGATGTCGTAGCCGAGACTTCTCGCCACCAGGGCTCCGAGGTCCTGCGCCTGGATGTCAAGGTTGTTTTTCTGTGCTGCCACGCGGAACTGGAAGATACAGCACGGGCAGAGCGCTGCAATGATATCGGCTTTCACGTCAAGGGCTTCCTGAAGTCTCATGTCTCCCAGTTTGTATGCAACAGGGGGCTCGGCGATCAGGCTTACAACCGAACCGCAGCAGTGAGCTCTTTCCCGGTTGTATTCAAGTTCCCTGAACTGGATGCCAGGAATGGCTTTCAAAAGCTCTCTGGGAGGCTCGTATATTTCACCTCCGGCTCTTCCCAGGTGGCAGGAATCGTGCCAGGCAACTACTTTATCAAGGGGCTGCTTGAACTTCGGTTTAAGGACGTCAAGGCGCTCCACAAGGACTTCGGAATAGTGCTTTGTCTCAAGCCCATATTCTATCCCGAGCTTTTCTGCCCACTGGGGGTAGACCGTGTGCCACATTAACCAGCAAGCGGGGCAGGAAGTGATTACGGTTTTTACTCCCTTCTTTTTCATGTTCGAGACATTCATCCTCATTATCTTCTCAAATACGTCCCATCTTCCGGCAACGAGCATGGGAATTCCGCAGCAGGCTTCCTTGTCAAAGAGCCCTGTGAATTCTACTCCAGCATCATCGAGCATACGGACTGCCCCTACTGCAACGTCATTTTCCACAAAGGATGCCGTACAGCCCGCAAAGTAGGCATACTCGGCTTTATCTTTCATCTTTTTCCTAATATCATCTGGAATCCATCGGTCCCGGTCTTTTCTGTAGTTTGCCCAGATATTCCGCTCTTTAAGGAGGCTTGCAGCCATGATCTCAAAGGGTGGGAAGGTCATCTTCTTTTCTTCTTCAACCAGCTTTCCGCGCATGGTCATCCAGGAATGTTCGATTGGCATATCCAGTTCACAGCGGGAATCGCACATCTGGCAGGTGGTGCAGGAAAGAAACGTATTCGTTTGCCTCTGGTCAAGCTTTTCCCTGCCTGCCAGGTATTCCTTGATAAAGAACCATTTGCCCCTTGGAGACTGGGATTCCCATCCCCTGCCGTAATACTGGTCACATTCGCTTACGCAGTACCCGCACTGTGAACAGGAGTAAGCGAGTTCTGCTATTTCTGCAGGTATATCTTTTTCGTCCTTGAAGGAAACATCTCCGATTCCTGACAGATTTCCAACTATCCTGCCAAAAGGCTCAAAGGCAGAGCCCATCGACACTGCGGCGTTCAGGAGCCTTTTTCCCTCAAGGGTCTCAGGATTCATGATACCGTTGGGATCGAATTCTTTTCTCAGGGCTTCAATTTCAGAAAGCCTGTCTCCAAAGACACTTTTTTTCTTCGAGGCGAAGAAAAGCCCTGAAGAATAAGCCCTTCCGCCGTTTTCTTCCGCAACCTTCAAAATGCTCAGGGAAAGGGCAAAAGCAGTGTTAAAAAGAAGAGACCGCTCCGAATGGCGCATGAAACAGAGGAGCACGACATTTCCGTCACTTATAACCATACCTTCAGTGAGCACAGGAAGTTTTACCCTCTTCCCAATTTCTTCAAAAGCCCTGTCCATTTTCTCAAGCGGCACCAGGATCTCCGCAGGAATAAACGAAGGGCCTAGCCGCTTTACTTTCATGGACTTGAACCATTCGTCTGTTTCGTGCTTTGCAATCTCTTCAGGGAGGATTGTGCCCCCTGCACTTTCGATCGCTTCCCTGAGGCCTGAAACATCCCTTGAAGCCGGGTACATGAAAGTTGAAACGTAAGATACTGGCAATACAGGCCTGTCTTTGTCCACTATTTCCCCATAGTGCAGTTTTCTGGGCGCTTTATTCTTCATATCCGCCCACTCTGGGTTCAGGAAGGAAATTGACCAGAGAGGAATTTTCTTTTCCCTTATCGTCTCCACCGCTCTTTTGAGGGCTAAAGCATTGGTGAAACTGGCTGAGACGGCTTTTCTCTCTTCGAACTTCTGGACTTTCAGGGTTATTTCGGTGATAATGCCTGTGGTTCCCATCGTCCCTATTAACTTTTTCAGTTCAGGGCCTGAAAACTCCCGGATTTCTCCTGTGGGAAGAACAACCCTGGCTTTTTCCATGCTCTCATAACCCCACCCGAATTCATAACTTCCGTAGCCGGCTCCGCTCTGGGCCAGCCAGCCCCCAACTGTCGAAGAAGGAGCGCTTGAGGGAATTGCTTTTACCGAAAGCCCATTTTCTTTCAGTTTCCTTTCTAGCTTCTCCCAGATTATCCCGCTCTGCACAACTGCTTTTTTCCTTTCCGGATCGATACTTATGACTTTATTCATTGATGTGACATCGGCAACTATTCCTCCCTTTGTGGGGATTACCCCTCCGTACCCTGAGGACGCCCCTGCGCGGGGAACAACTGGGATTTTGTGCCTATTTGCAAATTCAAGAAGCTTTACTGCATCTTCTTCTGTCCGGATTTTTACAACAGCTGCAGGGTCCGTATTACCTATAACTTTCTTAATAAGGGGAGGTAAAGCTCCTATGTCATGGTTATAATAATGAAGTTCGCGACTGTCAAGGTTAATGTATTCTCCGAAAATCTCTGAGAGTTCGGTTTTTTGTGTTGCTGAAAGTTCCGGTACGCGGCTTGTCATGTTTTTTTCTCCTAATCTGGCTGATTTGTAGAAACTTTACAGTATGCGCATATTGTCATGCTAGTCAAATTCCGGAAGTGTTTTCCGGCTCCCCTGGATCTGACTATATAACTAAGGAATAAAATATTTATTCGGTGGGAAAATTCCAATTTTTTTAATAACAAGAATCAAAGTCTCAAAACTGTAGGGCATCTTTAGGACAGGCACTAACACAGCGTCCGCACTTGATACAGTCAGGTTTTGCATTGTCCTGACGGATTTTGAGCTGCATGGGGCAGACCTTCTCACATTTCTTGCAGTTAATGCATTTTTCCTTTGCGAGTTTCAGAGGATACCTCTTTCCGCCAAGCAGGCGTTGAGCTGTTCCCATAGGACAGAAGGAACACCACGCCCTCGGGCTCAGAGAACTGCCCAGAAGGGCTGCGATTGCAGTTGTCACCAAACACATGGTTACAAACACCATCCCGATTTTCTCGAAAGTATTAAGACCTCCGATAGTGCTTGCTATCCTGTACCCCATAAAGCCCATTAGCAGGAAAAAGATCGGTAAGCGAACCCACAGGCTTCTCAGAGTGTCAGGTATCTTCTTTCTCCTTGAAACTTTGCTGATCCAGAAGTCAACAAAGCTTCCCCTGGGGCAGAGATTTCCACAAAACCATCTGCCTCTGAAGGGACTGATCAGGAAAATTGCTGCAAAAACCAGCAGCATGAAGTATCCGAGTGCCGGATACCATAGACCTCCTATGGAGACGATAAGGACAAGAATTCCCAGGTAAGGTGTTATTTTAAGCACTTTAAATCAATCTCCGTATTCCCATTTTTCAAGTTCCTGTCCGAGCCGGTCAGCCCAGGAATTAACTACAGTCATTATAATATTTTTTATTTTAGGTCTTGAGTTAATTTTATACCTGAAGACATAGCCTCCTCCGTCCAGGTTCTGCTGGGACCTCTGCAGAATTTCTTTTTCATGCAGTTTTTTAACGGAGCGCTGGATTGTGGAGATATCCAGTTTCAGGATTTTTGAAAGAAAGTCGGTGTCAACCCACTGTTCGGTTTCATTTAAAAAATACTTCATAACCTTGAGGTCTGCTTTCGTGAGGTTAAGGGCACACTTGATCACGTCTTCTATTTTAAACTCTTTACAGGCAAAGTCTATCATTTCAATCCCTCTAAAACGCTGCGGTACTGTAATATTATCACAGTAATATATATACACTGGCAAGTACTGTATTCTCCAGCCAAAAATAGGAAGTACCTTAATTTTTTAATACTACTCGTCTCTTTTCAGTAGTAAAAACCATTCTTTCTTCTAGAGTGCTAATCTTTTCGTTTTTAGAAAAAATAACGTAACTATTCAGCCTATGAAAATCAGTCTATTGATATTGATTTCAACGTAATTGACAAATGCAAGTATCAACCAGTGGAAAAAGACAAAACGAAGTCAATCGCCAACAATTGAAGAAAACCTCTTTAGATAAGTTTGCCCATGCAATTTTAATAAAGATGGCTATTGATATTGTTTTACCCAGGCTGAATAGTTACAAAATAACGTTCATTTTCTTCCCGTTCTTTCACTCTTGTCTGCTAAAATATCTGATTTGCTCACTACAGATATCTTTTTATATTCTTTTTCAATTTGCAAATCGCGGTTTAATGAGCAGCATTAGCTGTAAGGCTTTCTTCTCCATAGGAAAAGCCTATCATTCATGCTTTCAGCTCATTAAAATCCACAAATACTCCATAAAAAACCGGCAGGTTTCTCCTTTTTTCCTGCCGGGTCCATACACCCAATCTCCCAAATGCGTTTTTTAGTTTAGAACCTACTATTTTTCACTTTAGCTTTTTGCATATTCTTTACTTCAAGCATGAAGGAATTAGCTTTTTCAAGCCTTCCATTATTTTGAATTACATTCCAAATGCTGTCTGTGTAATTGTATTTTCAATTTCATTTCTCAGTTCATCCGGGATGCCCCTGATTCCCACGTCAAGGAATCCGCGCACGATCATGCCCACTGCCTCTTCTTCGGTAAGCCCTCTGGCCATAAGGTACTCTACCTGGTCTTTGGCAATTTTTCCAACGGCTGCTTCGTGAGTAAGTTCGACGTCATCTACATTTGCTTCAAGGATGGGGATTGCAAGCTGGCTTCCTTTGTCAGTAAGGACAAGCCCTTTGCATTCCAGGTGCCCTTTTGCTCCCTTTGAATTGGCTATCATTTCTCCCCTTGCAATTATTCTGCCGCCGATTGTGATTGTTCTTGAGACAAGTTCAGCTTTCGTGCCAGGGGCATTGAAAATCGCCCTGCTTCCAAGGTCGAGTTCAGAGCCAGGATGGGCAATTGCTATAGTATTGAGCCTGGTTACTGCCCCTTTCCCTTCGAGCCTGACAGTTGGGTACATCTGGACAGAACGAACGGGTTTCAGGCAAATGTAATTGCTTATGTAAGTCCCACCTTCTTCCACATGAACCACTGTTCTCGGGCGAACTCCGATCTGCTCAGCCCAGTTGTGGATCATCGTAAAGTTCAGAGTAGCGCCTTTTTTTACGTACATCTCGGAAATTCCCATATGTATTCCTTCTTCTACTCCTTTTTTAGATGTACAGCCGGTGATAATGTCAAGGCTGGCGCCTTCTTCGACGATTATGATGTTATGTACGGTCTGGTATACCTTTTTACTGTTCAGCATAAGGCAGGTCTGGACTGGCATTGAGGATTTCTTACCTGCAGGCACCCGGACAAAGTATCCATCCGCATTTTCAAGATAGGTTTTTGCCGTGTATTTATCAGTATCCACGGCTACAAGCTTCCAGGAGTAGTCTTTGAGCCATTCGTACTTTTTCAGGGCTTTCTGGGTGGACGTAAGTTCTATATTTTTGTCTTTCAAGGAAGAATGCGAAACTGTATTATCCAGTACCAGCAGACTGCCTGATCTGCCTTCTTCACTCGGGATTACCCCTACCTGGAACAGGGTTCTTTTGCTTTCCTCGTCAAGGGTCTGGAGGTCTTCAATAGGTTTGCTAACCCTGGAACCTTCTTCAAACTTTGCCAGTTCGAAATCCTCTCCGAAAGCTGCCTTTTTCTCGGCTGCGTTTTCAGCTCTCTTTTTCAGGTTCACTTCATCAGTCTGCATTGTATACACTCCTCATACCCTCTGTTTTTTATTTCTTCCAGCATTTTCAGGGGGTTTCCTGAACACATAATCGTCCCGTTGCAAAGGATATATCCCCTATCCGCCTTCACATAATCCAGGATCTGACCTGTGTGGGTGATTATAAGGGCAGATTTCCCTCTCTGGCAGCTTTCGCCGGGGCAGTTGATCCCTTCTTCAAGCAGTCCTTTTATTGTCATCCCTACCTGTTCTATGCTTACAAGGTCCACTCCGGACTCAGGCTCATCCAGAAGGAACAGGCTCGGATCCTGCGCTTCAAGCTGTAGAAGTTCTGAGCGTTTGATTTCTCCTCCCGAAAAACCCACATTGACATCCCTGTCCAGAAAACGCTTCATATCAAGCTTTTCGGCAAGATCTTCAGGGTTTTTCTTTCCTTTGGACGCCACTTTTAAAAGGTCTCTCAACTTAATCCCTAACATATCCGGCGGGCGCTGCATCATGATCCCAAGTCCGCGACGGGCGCGTTCATCCACTGGCAGGCCGGTAATGTCTTCTTCGTTGAACAGAATCTGGCCTTTCACAACTTTGTACTCGCTAAAGCCCATGATTGTTCTCATCAAAGCTGTTTTTCCAGCTCCATTTGGCCCAAAAAGCACATTAGTATACCCTTTTTTGACTTCGAGGTTCACGTCGTGAAGCAAAGTTTTTCCGTTGATCTCTACAGTCAGGTCCTCTATTTTCAGCATCGACATTTT
Source organism: uncultured Methanosarcinaceae archaeon (assembly GCA_963774465.1). Taxonomy (GTDB): domain Archaea; phylum Halobacteriota; class Methanosarcinia; order Methanosarcinales; family Methanosarcinaceae; genus Methanosarcina. The sequence continues at coordinate 9,499 of CAVZFI010000025.1, forward strand.
CTCCCTCTATCTTATTTTTGATACGGTTCCCCTTTTCTTTATTTCGTATCGCGAGAAAATAATCATTCAAAGTACCTTATTAAAAAATACTTTCTAAACGGCAGAAAGAATGGCAAAAACCGGACAATTCTGGCATCTTTGCCCGATCTCCATTATTCCGCACAAAGTCCTGTCTTCTTTTTAGAGGACATTGTATTTCTAATTATACATTCTCTATGAATTTTGCGTATTTGTTAAAACTAAGGCGCTAAAATCCAGAGCTCTTTTTGAATGTATTAGGGCCTACGCAGTTGAACTGAAAAATCAACAGCATTAAACCGTTAACTGTCTAAAATATAAGTTTAAACCACAGTGCTTATTGTACTATATTTTGATCCTCAAGTGCGTAAGTCCTAGTAGACCGTCAGAAGTTGAATGACCTGATTAGGGAACTGGATAGTATGGGGTATAAAAGCGCAGCTGATACCCTTGAAAGTTTTCAGTATGATGTAATGAACTATATGCAGTTTCCAGAAAAACACTGGAAAAAAATAAGGACAACAAATATGATGGAAAGGACTAACAAGGAACTCAAAAGACGAAGCAAGGTAGTTGGAGCATTTCCTAACCAGGGCTCAGTATGGAGACTGCCAGTCTCAATACTCATTGATATAAATGAAGACTGGATCACAGGAAACAAGTATATAGTAATGGAACAGTAATCAAAAAAGAAGACGAAGGGGTAGAGAGTAGATTTTACAGAAAATTAGGCACACTGCCCACAAATACTGTTACTACTCATATATGCTAATCTGAATTACCATTCTATTCCCGTATATTTTATCAGCAAATATTTCATAGGGTCATTTACCAGAAGCATTAAGATAAAGTAGTAGGCTACTATGCCAAGTGTATAATATAGTGATAAAGATGCAAGACCTGGAATCCCAACAGTGGAGATAACCACTACAAGTATCATATCCAGTATAATAGTCAATAAAAGTGTCCTGCTTGGAACAGAGTTCCAAAAATGACCTCTTTCTCTCACCATAAATATGGTAAAGGCCCCAGAGAAAAACAGCATCTCAAAAACAAATGTATTAAGTTCTGGTATAGAGAATTGAAGCTCAAAATACTTCAAACCAATATATAGTAATCCAAAGTGTTCTATTAGTATCACAATACCCAAAGCTACGGCAACTTTTACAAGCGCTGTTATGTTCCAGGTATTGGGTTTATGGGACCATCTGACCTTATCAGTCGCAAGTGAAAGTGTTACGAAATCTGTAAGGAATAACAGCAGGACCATATCGAAGGCACTTACTACAAAGAGACCGGTAAACATGAAAGACAATGTCACGAAAACAACTATAGTAAATGTTTTAATTATTTTATTAAGTGTCCAGCTTATTATCCTTTGATAAATCATTCTGCCAGTTTCTATCAGGTCGACAATACTGGATAATCCTTCACTTGTCAGTACGACACTGGCTGATCCTTTGGCTACATCTGTTGCATTGCTGACCGCTATTCCCACTTCAGCCTGTTTGAGTGCGGGAGCATCATTTACTCCATCCCCGGTCATTCCTACAATATGACTTTTTGATTGCAGACTTTTAACTATTATATACTTGTCTTCGGGATATATTTCAGCAAATCCATCACTTTTTTCAGCAGTTTCAGCTGCTTTTGTAAGGTTCTCATTTGCGTATTTTTTCAGATCCGGTGCTTTTACTATATTTTCCCCAAGCCCAACTTTATTTGCTATCTCTTTGGCTATAGGCAAGGCGTCTCCAGTAAGCATTTTTACCGAGATGCCTAAGCTCTTTAATTCCTGTATCAGTTTTAGAGAATCTGGTCTAGGAGTATCATACATCGCAACCAGACCTACAAGCCTTGGTTTTTCAGTATTTTCACTTATTGCGACAGCCAGGGTTCTGTAGCCTTTCCTCGCAAGCTTCCCCATACTTCCCTCAAGTCTGTCTATCTCCTCATCTTTTAAACCGCAAAGCTCAGCTATTTTTCGAACTGCCCCTTTCATTACCCTGAAACGAGTATTATCTCGTTGTACTACAGCTTCGGTTCGTTTAGTCTTAGGATCGAAGGGATAAAACTCCTTTTGGGCATATTCCCGGCTTAGCAGCTTTTTATCTCTGGCAAAAGTAAGGAATGCTAGATCTATCGGATCCATATTTGCTTCCTGAGAGGCCAGCGCTCCATATAATATTACATCCTCTTCGGCAAAGCCAGTTGCTGGAGAAATATTCGTTATGGTAAGCTTGTTCATTGTTATTGTGCCGGTTTTATCAGCACATAAAGTGTCCATTGTTGCTACGTCCTCTGAGGCCGTAAGCCTGGTAACAAGCACGCCTTGCTTTGCAAGTTCTATTGACCCCAAAGCCATGCTCAAAGTGAACATGGCAGGAAGTGCAACAGGTATGGCTGTAACCAGCAGTATGAGAGTTAATGGCAGTATTTCCAGTAAGCTGCCTCCCCTTGCTACCTGCACCAGTATGGTCAATCCAATGAGCAAAATGACTATAGTAAGTAACCAGGTTACAACCTTTGATATTACCTCTTCCATATGCAGTTTAGGTCTGGCTATTTGAACCAGCTGTGCAGTCCTACCAAAGTATGTTTTCTTTCCTGTAGCCAGCACAATTGAGTTTGCTTCTCCTTCCTTGACTATCGAACCTGAGTACAGGACTGAGTTCTCATTTTTTTCAACCGCCATAGATTCACCGGTAAGTGCCGACTGGTCTGCCTCGAGTTTACCTGCAATTATTTTGAGATCTGCTGCGACAAAATCCCCGGCTCTAACCCTTACGATGTCTCCTGGAACAAGTTCCCTGGCTGGCACTATCTTCCATTTCCCTTCCCTTAGTACTCTTGCCTCAACTTGAAGGTTTTTCTTCAAAGAGCTTATTATACTGGACGCCTTCTCTTCTTGCAAGAAGCTCAATATCGAATTAAAGAGCAGCAAAGCGCCGATAATATACAGATCCAGATATTTGCCCAATATGAAAGAGACCAGCATGGTCAGTTCGAGCATCCATGCTGTTAACCCCCAGAATTTCTTTAAAAAATTAATTAGAGGAGATTCCTTCTTTTCAGGGATTTCGTTAAAGCCAAATCTGCTGGTACTTTTTTTAACTTCTTCCTCCATTAAACCCGTTTTAATATCGACATTGAGCCTTTCTGCGGCTTGCTTCCAGTCCAAATTATTTAGCTCATTCCCCTGCCCTTTGCCTTCCTCATCAGCCATTTATGTTTGACTCCGGGATCTGTAACTTTTATTGTAATAGTATCTTAAATCATGATCTCAAAGTTCAGCTCTAGAGCATTAGCTCTTTTACATCGAGCTTCTTTTCCCCACACTTAAATTGCAAAGCGATTTATGAGTATATAGGTAGGATTTCTGTGATTGAAGTATTTTTCTGCAAATTATATTAGTAAACTCAGAAAATAGTCATACTTTATAAATAAAGTCACGTAAAGGTAAGGTGAAAGGCACTTTCATTTGTTTGTGCTTATTATTCAAAGGATTCTGTGCTCGTTTTGGAATTGAGTCGGGGTAAAGCTAAATATATATAACATAAAAAATAAATATGGTGAATTATATCTTAAAACAATATTTACCCAGTATGTCTGCTGATGGGAAATTTATTGAGACATCAACTTAAAATCTGCATATTAAGCTAGACTTTGGGGAGTAAACAAATGACAAAACGAATATTTAGCAACATAAAGAAGAAAGTGACTATCTTACTGTTAGTATTATATTTAATATCAACGATAGCTGCGGCACTAAGCACTGGAACTTTGAATAGTGGAAATACAGGAGGTAAAAGCGGTGGAGAATCAAGCGGAAACATAAATCACAATGGACAAAGAGGAAACTTAAATGCGCTTCCTATAAAAGTAAAAGCAAACCACGCAACCAAGACTACAGCTTCTACAGCAGCTTAATAGTTTGCAACCAAAAAGATCTGGCTATATGCCATTTGTTAACATACATGGTAGTGTACAAAAGTTCTATAAATTCTAATAGGACTTATGCATTTGAGGTATAAAATCAAGTACAATAAACGTTGTGATTAAGATCCATATTTTAGACTGTTGAAGGTTTAGTGCTGTTGATTCCTGAATTCAACCGCGTAAGTCCTACGTTGTCCAAAATTTATAAGGTTGCCCAGGCTTTGCCTACCGTCAGTGTTGCATATCAGGCGTAAGTTCTCTCATTACTGAAAATACGGTTATATCTTCCTTATTTTTGTCATAGAAGATGATTTCATCGTAGTTGTGGTCGCTTGATTCATTAAGTTCGATGCCTACAGAAATTTCATTATCTTTGTTCCGCATGAACCATCCTGTGACATCAACACCGGTTAAATCTTCAAACTGTTTAAGAATGGCCCTATCATTTTCCAAATTATCTTTCACAAATTTGAAAAGTTGATCGAAAACGTTGGTATTCCGATATATTCCAGAATCATTTAATTTGAATTCTACCATGTTATATCACCTTCTCTTTACGTTCAGGTTTTAAGGCAACCTCGAACTTGCAATCACTTCGGGATTTACAATATTCTGGGATCTTCCTTCAATGAATCTTTCTACGTTTTGGACACAGACGTATGTGCATTCTTCAAGAGATTCCTGCGTTAAGAAAGCTATATGAGGTGTGAGTACAACATTTTCTAGCTCTGTCAGAGGGTCATCTACCGGCAAAGGCTCTTTTTCAAAAACATCGAGACCGGCTCCAAGGATCTGTTTCTCTTTCAGTGCTTTTATTAGAGGAGCTTCATCAACTATTTTCCCCCTGGCAGTATTTATGAGGATTGCACTTTTTTTCATTTTTGCAAGTTCTTTTGTCCCTATCATTTTTTCCGTAGAAGGAGTTAGAGGCACATGAAGGGTGACTATGTCAGACTCAGCAAGCAGGGTATCAAGATCGACAAATTTTACTCCAAGTCTTCTTGCTTTTTCTTCATTTGGATGGCCTGTAACCGAAATAACGTTCATATTAAAACCGTGAGCTATCTGGATAACTCTTGCTCCTATACTGCCGGTACCTATTACCCCCATTGTTTTTCCCATAAGCTGGTTTCCAATATAGTCCCTCCAGTCAAAACTTCCCTCCCGCAGCCTGGTGTCTGCGATATGCACTTTCCTCAATATATTCAAGGCCAGGGCAAAGACCATTTCTGCAACCGAATCAAATGCGTAGTCGGGGACATTGGATACGATCACGCCTTTTTCAGTTGCTGTTTTAATATCTATATGGTCATAGCCGGTTTGCCATACGGAAAGCATCTTCAGATTTAGGGAGGCAGTAAATGCTTTTTTCGAAAAGCCATATCTGCCGACAAGGACTATATCCGCATCTCTTACCCTTGAGATAAATTCTTCAATTGAAGAAGGCATGCTCTCAAATACTTCAAGGTCTCCAAGAGCCTCAAGTTTTTTTCTGTATTCCTCTGGCAGGAATATAGGGTCCGAGACAACTATTTTCATTTATTTCACCTTCCCGGACCATAGAAATTTACGTACTTTTCCGGATTCTCATCGAATTCCTCCTTACAGGAAAGAGAGCAGAAATAGTACGCCTTTCCCTTATACTCACTCGTGAATTTTGCTTTTCTTTTATCGACTTCCATTTTGCAAACTGCATCTGTTTCCGTAGATAAGGTCGAATTTGTATTGTTCATGAACACTCCCCATTTCATCCCGATTTTTATAATTATAGTTATATCTGCTATTTCTCTTCGACATAGATATATGTTACTTCATTCGGGTCACTTTCCCAAAATCAAAATCCTTCAAATTTGATCGGACTTCCTCGCCGACTCAGATGACTAAACAGTATATGATTGAAATTCTTGTCAATGCCGGGTATATTATCAAAAAGATGGATAAACGAGGGTGGATATATTACCCCCGTATCAGAACAAACAAATTTTTTCATAGGAAATCAGTTTCAATAGCTGAAAATATAAGTAAAAAATATGTTAGACCATTCATTTATTGAGGGAGTAGAATGACATAAACTATGAAACCAATTCAAAAATTCAATATGGTAATAGGTTATCTGTACCTGATATATAACTTTGATATAAGAAATTCAAAAAGCAAATTTATTTCGGGATAAAATACTATATTAAGGTCAATGTGTACCTGAATTATGGGAAAAATTTATGGTATGAATTTTAAAGTTGACATTCTCCATTATCCAATTGTAGGAATGGCTTGAATTTTAAGACAGCCTCTCAGACTTTACATAACCATTTTTTTTCAATCACTTTTTCATATATCTCAAGGGTTTTTTCAGCTATTTTCTTCCAATTGTACTTTTTAATGAGAAGATCATATCCATTTTCTCCCATTCGGTTATGGCCAAGCCCTTCAAGGACGTAATTGAGGCCCCAGGCAATAGAAGAGGGTTCTTTATGGACGACAATGCCTGTCTTGAAATTCTCCACAAGAGCGACTGCATCGCTTGCAACTACGGGTTTTTTTGCGTCCCAGGCTTCAAGCACCACGATTCCGAAGGGCTCATTCCGGCTGGGCACACACACAAGGTCGCAGGCGTTGAACCAGTCTATTACAATGTCATCCGGGGCGTATCCAAGGAAGTTGCATGAATTTCCGATCCCAAGTTTCTGGGCCTGAGATTCACACTGAGAGCGCATGTCCCCTTCTCCTATGAGCACAAACTGGGCATCCTTTTTTTTCAGGACTTTTGCCGCAGCTTCCACAAGGAGGTCAGGCCCTTTCTGATATACCATCCTTCCCGTAAAAAGCACTACCGGAAGGCATGGGTGAATGCCGTAGTGCTTTTTCACTTTTCCAGGGTCGATTTGTCTTTTTATTTTTCCCACGTTTATGCCGTTAGGAATTTCCCATAGCTTGTAATCGGGAATTTTGTAGATCTGCTGGACTTCTTCCTTCAATACTGTCGAGGTCGTAATCACATCAGAAGATTCGTATCCTCCGAGCCACTCCCTGTGCGAGATTTCCTTTGCTTCCCACCAGTCCCCATGGCGGTTTCCATTGCGTCCCCATTCGGTGCTGTGGAAGGTTAGTACAAAGGGTAGCCCAAACTGGGCTTTTATCCTGCAGAGAGCGTTTACCGGATGCCAGTCATGCCCATGAAGAACATCAAATTCTCCTACACTTTTTCTCACGTCCAGGAACCGGCAGTACATACCTTCGCACATCCGGTTCATCTGTTCTATTATTCCCCCGTTTTGATCACAGGCAATCCTGTGATAATAGACTCCATTGATGATCTCATCATTGTTTTCACAGCCTCGTGTAAACAGGTGGACCTCATGTCCCTCTGCCGCAAGAGCATCAGAGAGTTCAGATACATGGCATGAAACTCCTCCCACACGTATCGAGTACAAACTTTCCCAGGAAAACATTCCTATTCGAATCTTTTTCATATACTCACTTATTTCTCTTTATAAAATGGAGTTAAGGAGTAAGAGCCCATCCGAAAAGTGGTTACCTGCTATAACTTTTACAATATGCAATATGCAAAACCGGAAAGTATGCCCGGATATTTAGACCTATTGTAACTTTTCAACATGCATTACTGACTTTTCGGATAGTCTCTAAGTCACAAAGAGCTCAGATTTTCTTTGCCTATAGTAGTTAACACTTCAAATTGACTGAATTCAGTTTTTATTAAATGCTGAATCCAAAAAAAAGTGCTGATTCAGTTCGCAACTGTCCTGTTATAGTCCATCTGTATGCCCCACAAACTTCAGTTGACTATATTCAGGTAAAAGAAATCATATAGGATTCTACCTTTATCCTACCTTCCGCAAATGTACATAAAAATGCCACCTATTTTCTCAATATGGCAGTAGATTATGAACCATTTAATGAGATAATAATAGGCAAATCGGCAAATAAATTCTATACCTGCGTACATCTGCGGAATGCAGACTCTATAATATATACAATATTTCATATTTATTGTAGATAAATATATCTGCAAGTTCAGCGGTTCCGATTTGCTGTAGTTCTGAATGACTGTTCATACTCCTAAAGTCGTATATTTAATAAAGAAGTAATTTGAGATCTATATCCTGCTTTCGGCAGGTAAACATAAAAAATTCATTTCGTTTTTTTTACTGTTATCGGTTTTCTCAAAATTGCGTCTCATTTAAGCGACGCTGATATTACCCTTGGTAGTAACATCAAGGAGATACAGAACTTTATCTGTGTTTTAAAAATGGATATTCTCAAGCTTAAAATGCAGTAGTTTTCCTGTAAAACAACTGTATTTTGCCCTTTATCTCGATGGATTACCATTAAAATAAACTCTATTCAACCAATAATGAAGTACTTTTTGGAAAACAACTGTACAGTAAGTTATGAAAGAAAAGTATCCAGTCTCAGGATTTACAAGGGACAAAGAAGCTATTTATGTAAATGGAATACGTGTCTTTGTCCCTGCCGAGTATGATAGGTTTAAGGCAGCGATCCCGAAAAAGACACATAAAGCCCTTTTGTCGGCTAAGTAAGAGGGATTACTCCCTCTTCTGTGTCCGAAGTCATTCAGGAAGTCAATTCCCGTAAACTACACAGAACCCTCTTTTACAAAAAGTGATTTTCCTGTCATCTCTTGCGGCTTAGGGATTCCAAGAAGTTCGAGAAGGGTCGGTGCAACGTCACATAGTTTTCCATTTCTAAGGGCTTTTACCTCATCGTTTCCGAAGGAAATGCATTTTACCGGATATGAGGTGTGTGCAGTATGTGGCTCTCCTGTTTTCAGGTCTATCATCTCTTCGGCATTTCCGTGATCTGCAGTTATAAGTGCTCCACCTCCTTTTTCTTTTAGAGTCTCAACAATCCTGCCAACACATTTATCCACGGCTTCTACCGCCTTTACTGCAGCTTCAAAAACCCCGGTGTGCCCGACCATATCCATATTTGCAAAGTTAAGGACAATAACATCATACTTTCCTGAATGGATTCTCCTGATAACCTCATCCGTAATCTCATATGCGCTCATTTCAGGTTTAAGGTCGTAAGTGGCGATTTTCGGCGAGGGAATAAGGCAGCGGTCTTCACCCTCGTAATGCTTTTCTTCGCCGCCATTAAGGAAATAGGTCACATGGGCGTATTTCTCTGTTTCAGCTATGCGTAGCTGAATGAGTCCATGCTTGCTCAGCACCTCTCCAAGTACATTTTCCAGCTTTACTGGAGAGAAAGCAACAGGCACATCAAGGGTTTCTTCGTACTGGGTCATGCAGACAAAGTAAACCTTGGGACGTTTTTCCCTCACGAAGCCATCGAAGTCCTCTTTTACAAAAGCCCAGGTAAGCTGCCGTGCCCTATCTGGCCGGAAATTGAAGAAAATAACAGAATCGTTATCCTGTATTGTCGCCACAGGTTTTCCTTCTGGATCGGTAATTATAGTGGGTTTTACAAACTCATCAGTTTCTCCCCTGGCATAGGCTTCAGAAACTGCAGTCTCTGCATTTGGGGCTGTATATGGGGCAACTCCTCTTGTCAGGGCATCGTAGGCAAGTTTTGTCCTGTCCCAGCGCTTATCTCTGTCCATTGCGTAGTAACGGCCTGAGACAGTTGCTATTTTAGCATTCCCATGTTCTTTACAAAATGCATCCAGTTCTTTTATGTCTCCTAGAGCAGATTTTGGGGGTTCGTCCCTCCCATCCAGAAAAGCATCTATATAAACTTTTTTTAGCCCCTGCTCCTGAGAAAGTTTGATAAGGGCATATAGGTGAGGCATATAACTGTGAATACCTCCATAGGAAGCAAGGCCCATAAGGTGCAGGCTGGAATCATTAGCTTTGACATTTGAAATTGCACTCAGAAAAACCTGATTTTTGAAAAAATCTCCTTTCCTTATGGAGAGGTTTATTCTTGTTAAGTCCTGATTTACAATTCTTCCTGCACCTATTGTCATATGTCCAACTTCCGAATTCCCCATCATGCCTTTCGGAAGGCCTACAGCCTCTCCAGAGGCTTTTAAAAAACACCAGGGATATTCCTTTTCCAGCCGGTCAAGGTTTGGAGTTCTAGCTGCCAAGACAGCGTTTCCTTCTTTTTCTTTCCTGTAGCCCCAGCCATCAAGAATAACGAGCATAAGAGGTCTTCTTGCCTGAGTCATACCACGAAATTCCACCTATTCATAAATAACTTGTTGGAACTTCAAAATAGCTGCTTTAAATCATTGTGTTATATATTCTATTAGGAGTTACGCAGTTGACATGTAAAATAAAGTACAAGCAGTCTCATCTGCATTATTGGGAGTAATACATTAAATAATCGGAATTATTGGAAGTAATACATTAAGTATATACTTTGCTGTTTTTCAGTTCAACCACGCAACTCCTATCAATAATGGCGGTGTTGTGATATTACAACAGGTCTACATGCTCAGGTAACTTCCAATTTTGCATAGTGCCTGTTGTAAGGGCTAAGTAGATCACAACACCTTTCGGATAGACCTTATCCGTCATGGACACCAATTATTTTTCCGCTTCTTTACTACCTTCCAGCTCCTTTTCCGTTTCCAGAACTTTAAGGGTGACTTTCATAACCGAATCCGGATTAAGTGAAATGGAATCTATTGCCTGTTTTACCAGGAACTCTGCGATTTCGGGATAGTCACTAGGTGCCTGGCCGCAGATCCCGCTATGCCTTCCATTCTGCTTTGCCCCCTGGACGGCCATTGCCATTATTTTCATAACCCCTGGATCCCGCTCATCGAACTCTGCAGCAAGAATTTCCGAGTCCCTATCAACTCCAAGGGTCAGCTGGGTCAGGTCATTTGAACCTATTGAGAAGCCGTCAAAATATTTACTGAATTCGTCAATTCGAAGAACGTTATTTGGAATCTCACACATAACATAGACCTGAAGCTCGTTTTCTCCTCTTTTTAGCCCATTTTTCTCCATTTCGGCAATTACTTTACGCGCTTCCTCAACTGTCCTGCAGAAGGGAATCATAATAATGAGATTTTTAAGCCCCATCTCTTCCCTGACTTTTTTCATAGCCCTGCATTCAAGGGCAAAACCTTCCCTGTAACGCTCATTAAAATAACGAGAAGCTCCCCTAAAACCAAGCATGGGATTATCTTCCTTCGCTTCAAAATAGCTGCCCCCAAGAAGGCTTGCATACTCATTGGTTTTGAAGTCACTTGTGCGGACTACAACATCCTTAGGGTAAAAAGACGCAGCAATGGTTCCGACTCCCTGAGCAAGCTTATCTACGAAATATTCTTCTTTATTCTCGGAATTTTGGGTAAGTTTTTCAATTTCCTCAAGGACTTTAGGGTCTTTAATCTTTTCAGGATGCACTAGAGCCATTGGATGGATCTTGATATAGTTTGAGATAATAAATTCCTGCCTTGCAAGCCCAATTCCGTCGTTTGGGATCATGGAAAGGCTGAAAGCCTCATCAGGATTTCCAAGGTTCATCATAATTGCGGTTTTAGGACGTTTTGTGTCTTTGAGACTCAGGGTATCTTTATGGAAAGGAAGAATACCATCGTATACAAGTCCATCCTCTCCTTCCGCACAGCTCACGGTAATTTCCCTGCCTGTCTCCAGAACCTCGGTTGCATTGCCTGCTCCTACAACTGCAGGAACTCCTAGTTCCCGACTGACAATTGCAGCATGGGATGTTCTTCCTCCCTGGTTCGTAACAATTGCAGCTGCTATTTTCATCACAGGCTCCCAGTCCGGAGTTGTGGAATCAGCAATCAGGATCTCTCCCTGTTTAAAAGAAGGCAGATCTGAAACATTAGGGATTACACGCGCTTTTCCAGCAGCAATTTTGTCTCCTATGCTCTTGCCTTTTGCGAGGACATCAGATTTCTTTTCGAGCACATAAGTTTCCAGAATGTCTCTGCTTTTCTGAGATTGGACAGTTTCCGGTCTTGCCTGCACTACAAAGAGTTCTCCTGTAATCCCGTCCTTTGCCCATTCAATATCCATGGGCATGGATTTCTTATTTTTATTTGAGTAATAGTCTTCAATGGTAATAGCGTACCATGCAAGTTTAAGCACTTCTTCGTCATTGATGCAGAAGCGACGTCGATCAGCCTCCGGAACCTTCACATTCCGTGTAAGCGTTTTGGAGCCGCCTTGCCCATAGATCATCTTAATTTCTTTGTCCCCTAAATTCTTCTCGATAATCGGCTTATATCCTTCCCTAAAAGTTGGCTTGAAAACGTAGAACTCATCCGGATTGACCTGTCCCTGCACGATATTTTCCCCAAGCCCATAGGAACCTGTAATGAAAACTACGTCCCTGAAGCCGGTTTCCGTATCCAGAGTAAATATAACCCCGCTAGAAGCCATATCAGACCTGACCATTTTCATTATCCCTATCGACAGTGCCACTTTAAAATGATCAAATTTATTTATTACCCTATAGGAAATTGCCCTGTCCGTAAAAAGAGAGGCAATACAGTGTACGCAAGCATCCTTAAGCGCGGGATAACCCCGGATGTTAAGGTAAGACTCCTGCTGGCCCGCAAAAGAAGCAGTGGGAAGGTCTTCAGCTGTAGCCGAACTCCGTACGGCTACGTCCGTGTTTTCTCCATACTGCTCACATAGGCGGTCATACCCTGATTTAATTTCCTTCCAGAGATCATCCGGAATTTCTGCCCCAAGGATCAGGTCCCTTGCAGCCTTTCCCCTTTTTGCAAGTTCTGACACATCCGAGGTATCAAGCCCCTTCATTGTTTGCTTAAGCTTCTCGAGAATTCCTCCGGCTTTGAGGACATGCCAGTAAGCTTCAGCAGTCACTGAGAAACCATTTGGGATCTTTACTCCCGTTGGAGTGAGTTCCCTGTACATTTCTCCAAGAGAGGCATTTTTCCCGCCCACAAGCGGAACATCTTCAATCGAAGTCTCATCAAACCAGCGTATGTACCTATTTTCGTTCTCAGACATTTCCCCGAAATCCCCTTTAAAATTATTATATTTTCGAACGATTCGAAACGTATCAAATGTATCTAAGGTCTTATACATTAATTAGAGCGTTACCCCAAAGCGTATAGTGTATTCTTGAATCAAGAGCTCCACTACAATTTATGCATCGATGACAGAAATGAATTTCCCCTATTCAGTCTGTTCTGATTTAGAATCTATACGAAAAGTCAACATGGCATGTTTAAAAGTTACAATGGCCTACTATAATATCCTGTATCCGTTCAGGTTGTGTTATTGTCTACGTAGAAGTTCCAGTACGTCACACCATTTTTTTCGGATAGGCTAATAATGGGTATACTATTGTCCGATCTCCAGTGACGACTTCGTATAAACTCCTGTCTTGTCCAATTATAATGATAGACAGGACAATAATAGAATCTCAAGGAAAACAATAGGATTTTCAAAGAATCTAAGGTGCCTATGCAACCAAAAGAAACTTTATTGTACCCATTTTAACTTTTGTAGGTATCATAGAGGATTAACAAAAGAAAAAGGACATAAAGATTAAAGAAAAAAGACAGAAGAATCTGGAATTACGAAAAAGAAATGGACATTAGATGAATTAATAGATTACAGGCATACAAAAAATGTCAACTAATTAACAGGGGGTACCTAAAATATAAATTTGCAAAAATAGAGTTTTTAAGGCTCTTCGCTATTTCGAGTGGGTAATTTATAGCAACTCCTAAATGCGGATGCAACACAGATAAAAGATGAAAACAGTTCTTGTGGAAAATCATACTCAGGATCGATGTTTATCTCTGAGTGTAGCCGCTTCCTAACTGAACAACTATTTTCAACCCGTACAAAACAGAGAAGAGCCGTTTTTAATTTCTATCTCTTCATCTGAAACGAATCAATTTATCTCAGATCAAGGCGCAGGCCAACTTCGATTTCGATGAACTCCTTTGGAAAAATTTCTTTTATTTCTTCCCTGTGGACAGTGCAATGCCCTGCCGCTATGAGTTCCAGCCCTCTCAGCCTTTCAAACTCTTCGCTATCATGAAGCCCCCCAAGGATTCCCTTTATTTTCCCGTAAAGGCGAGCAGTATCTAAAATTGCGCCAAGCCCCGGGTGAGCACAGCCTGTAAGCACATAACATCCGTCTCCTGTGTCCAGGACCAGAGCCTGTTCTTTTACTTTATCCCCGAGTTCTCCTGTGCTCATAATACCCTGGCAGATCTTTACAGGCTCTTTTACTTCAATAAGAGTAGACCTTTTCTCAATCTCTTTTTTCAGGTTTTCCGAGAAAGATGCAGGAACGTATACCTCAATTCCAGGGCTTGCCTGGAGAATCTCGGGAAGGCCGCCTGTATGGTCCCAGTGCTGGTGGGAGATAATTAATTTTCTGATACTTGCAGGATCAATGCTAAGTCTCTTCATATGTTTTAACAGAAGAGTCCCATCCCATCCAGTATCGAAAAGAAGGGTTTCGCTGCCTGTCTCAACAAGAACTGCAAAACCCCAGCTTCCTGTGAAGTCATCGCCGGCTCTGTTGTCATAAATAACAGTAAGTCTGAACATCTGCCCTCTTCAGATTTCTGACATCGTTCTGTATTCCATAACAGTAGAAATAGGGTTCGTTTCAATTTTAATTCCTGTCTCTTCAAGGGCGCAGATGCCGTTAATCCCTCCGACGACCGCAATGCCGAATTTTCCTGTCTCAACAGGCGCCCCAAGTAAAGTCTCATCAATATCACCTGGAGGGAAAAAGCCGCCAAGCCCTGCTTTTTTTGCCATTTTGATGATTTCTCCTGCCCTGTCATAAGCTGAGGCATTGATCTGCCGCATATTGGCAAGGATTTTGCCTTCCCCTTTTTCAAGCACTTCAAGAACGGATGTAGGCTTTCTGCTCATGAAAATCTGTATAGGGTCTATTGAGGTTCCGCTGTAAGAAATCAGATCCAAAAACCGGGCAGGCTTCCGGTTTTCTATCTGGAGAATTCCTCCATAAGCAGGTTCTACAGGAATGCCCGCTTTGAGAAGGAGCCCGTCAAAAGTAACACTGCATACCGTAGCTATTCCGACTTTGCCAGGCGGCAATGGCACCAATTCTTCATCTTCTTCTAAAATCCTTACTCTGGGACTAATCATATACCCCGCATGTGCGGTATATGAAATCACGTCAATAACGGTTTCCAGATCGTCCTTATCGAAGTAAGAAATATTTACAGTTACGACCCCGTCATTGGTCTCTGGGTTGTAAGTAGTCCTGAAAGCCATCTCTTCTATCCGGGATATTACGAAACCAAAGCGGTCTCCGATGAGAGCGTCATTCATCTCGTTTTCTCCCAGTTCGGTAAGCGTACGCCCTGCATATCCGTGTTTGTGTGTGAACCCTCTCTCGTCCAGGATCCTCAGATGGTAGCGGACAGCCCGCTCTCCTATATCATAGCCCCGGTTATTGAGTTCGTCAGCTATTGCCCGGGCACCTATAGGTTTGTCACTTTCGTGAATCACCCTCATAATTTCGATGAGTTTTCTCTCAATTTGTGGATCCATCATGTTTAACACCGTTATACCTTTATTACAACCATGAAATGTTTATAATCATGACAAAAATATATAATCTTTAAATAGTCTTTAAATATGGCTTATCCTCTTTCGGCTGCTCAAGACGGATTCAGTTCCGGTTTTATTCGATTATAATAAATCTTTTCGTACTTAATATAATTTGTCTCGGCAGAGTTGCGGCTCTGCAGTGCGCTGTCCGTTTCGCTCACCTTGTTCGCTCAAGCGGACTAATTTATAAATGAAGATACCGAGCTTTGCTCAAGAGGGCTAATTTTGCAAAGTTACAGCACATACCTTTTTTCCGTGTGGTTAAAAGCCTAAAATTAGTTAGAACCGTTTAAAGCAGCTACAGCATGGAATGAAATAAGGGCACCGTTTTTTAAGGGCACCGTTTTTGTGATTTTCGTGATTTTCGTATTGTAAGCGATTATAGCTTCTGGATTGGATTTTCCGTGCCCGCCGTGGTTATAGAATTTTTAATTGGTAATGCAAGTTTTATGTCGAAACTATATGATGAAACTATAATGATGTTTCATACCAGTTTTATAATTCCAGGTTCGGGGGAATAGAGTTCTCCTGTTTCCAGAAGGTTTTTAAGGATCATCTCAAACTGTTTTTGGCTTATTCCTTTTCCGAGGGCTTTTTGTCGCAATTCTTCAATTTCTATTTTTCCCACTGCGGTTTCCATAAGTTCTAAAAAAGTTGATTTCTGGTCTTTTTTAGAAGGCAGGTTGCCAGAAGGTCTTTTTCCTGAAAGCTTAAATGCTTTTATTGTGTTTTCGGGTTCGGAGTTTGAGCGTTCACATTCTTTCTGGGAAGGTTTCAGCGAAAAAGTTTCACTTCCTTTTCCGGAAATTTCGGCTTGCAAGCGAGTGCGAAAAGCCACTGCGTCTGCGAGTTCTTCGGAAGAGTGAAATACCCTGAGTTTTCGGGTTTGCAGGAGAACGCCGCAGTGCTGGCATTTCAGGGTTTTTTTTCCGGTTTCTGTGATCTGCGCATGCTGTCTGCATTTAGGGCATACGATTACTGCATAACGGAAATTTTTAGGCTTTTCCCCAAATTCCAGTTTATTCACCTTCCATACCTTCTCTGCCTCTTCTGATAATCCCTCATCACTCTCAAAATATCGAGCCTTCTCACGTCTTTCCAGTTGACATCTGTAAAATAGAGTTCCGAATAAACTGACTGCCAAACAAGGAAATCCGAAAGCTTCTGTCCTCCCGAGCGGATCATTATATCCGGCTCATGGTTGACGAGGAGGTATGACTCGAGCATTTTTTCGTCCACTTCCTCAGGCCTGACTGTTCCTGCCTTCACTTCGCCAAGGATGGTCAGCACAGCTCTGGTAATTTCATCTCTTCCTCCGAATCCCAGTGATACATGAACAAAAAAATCCTCTCCAGGAAGAGTGCCGTTTACTTCTCCGTCAAGGCCATAAATTCTATAGCCTGTACCTGCAGGAAGGTCAGAAAAGCTCTCTTCCAGCCGAGCTTTGAGCGTTGATGCGATTTCGGCTTTCAACGAAAGATCCGTCTTCAGGATATCTACATAGATGCTCACAAGCTCTACCTTGAATTTTCTGAAAATGGCAAGTGCAGATAAGAGCTTCTCCATTCCCTTAAGCTCAAAGAGGTCGGTTTCCTTGAGTATAATTGCCACATGCCTGGGGGTACCTGAGGATACCCTGGCTATTTGCCATGACAGGAATCTTTCATAAAACGGATAGGCGAAAGAAAGTAAATCCATCTGGAAAATATCCTCCCTGACAAGCTAAAACAATCCAGTATTTCTTCGTTTCCGTTGTTTCACATTACTTTCAGATTTTTTCCAGACGTACAGGTTTTTTCAGGTTTATCATTTTGCAGTGGATATGATCTTGATTACATCTCCATTTTTCAATTCATGCTTTTCTCCAAGCCTGAGCCTTGTCCTTGCGTCTACTGCATACAAAAATCGATCTCCTATTTCGGTATGGATCTGATAAGCAAGATCGTGGCATGTAGAGCCCCTTTTCATAAGGTAGGCGTCAGGAAGCATATTCCCGTTTTTGTCGGACCATTTTCCTTCGTCTTCTACGGGATATACAACAATAAGGTCAAGGAGCTCAAAAACAGTCCTGTTTATACATTCCTGGACACCTGTACTGCCGAGCCTTTCAATCACTTTCTGAATAGCTTCTAGCCCTTTTTTCTGCGCTTTTGTAAGGTCCCCGCTAAGCACATCGAAGCTCCTGTCTCCAGGGGCGTACCTGATAATTCCGTTTTTTGCTGCGGACTTAAGTGCCAGTTCGGCTGCTGCACTTGTAGGCACTACTATCCTATCAAGCTCCTTTAGCTTATTCAGATTTTCTCCCGG
Organism: uncultured Methanosarcinaceae archaeon; assembly: GCA_963774465.1. Classification (GTDB taxonomy): domain Archaea; phylum Halobacteriota; class Methanosarcinia; order Methanosarcinales; family Methanosarcinaceae; genus Methanosarcina. The sequence goes on from CAVZFI010000025.1 coordinate 27,330, forward strand.
GGCAATATCTGCTTTGTTTGCGGCGATAAGCATGGGCTTGCTGATCTCCCTCATTGCGTCGCAGAGCCGGATCATATCTTCCTCGCTCCATTTAATATGGTCCAGCCTTGCAAGCCCTGTTTCCACCAAGGCTGCGTTTACATGGGATTCTCTTATTCCTGCTCCGCCAAGCTGTTCTGCAATTACGGTTTCGAGCTTAAGCCCTTCTGCCTGGATTTTTCTGGCAAGCTTGAGCCAGTTTCTTTCCAGAATGCCATAGAGCCACATGGTAATTTCCCTGTTCAGGAAAATCACATCTTCAAGAGGGTTATGGTCTCCGATTCCCACGGGGTTGCCTTCAGCATCTGTCCCGCCTGAGGCATCTACTACATGGACAATTGCCTGAGCCTGCCTCAGTTCATCCAGAAAAGTATTTCCAAGTCCCCTTCCTTTACATGCATCAGGGACAAGTCCGGCAACATCAATTATATCAACCGGAACGAGCCTGACTCCGTCCACACACTTTCCACATGTCTTCTCCTTATCTTTGCAGGGGCACTCAACCCGCACATAGGTAACTCCGTGATTGGCGTTGATGGTTGTAAAAGGATAATTTGCAATTTCAACATCTGCAAGGGTTGCAGCTTTGAAAAACGTAGATTTTCCCGCATTGGGTTTTCCTGCAAGTCCTATGGTCATCGACATAAATTATAAAAACGAACTTGTTGCATTTAATCTTTATTGATATTGATGTCAAGGAAATAGTATTTTTTTCTTCAGCTTTCAGGGGGGGCCAGAAAGGCAAACTGCGGGTTCAGCCAGCTCTCCAGGAACAAAGTTTATATCCTTGAATGTGCTTATCAATGGTGCTCGCTTGCGTCCCGATAGGGTAGTGGATATCCTTGAGGCCTGCGGAGCCTTAGACCTGAGTTCAAGTCTCAGTCGGGACGTAGATCCTTATTTTGATTTTTTTTCTTCTATGATTTTACTGTTATTTCATTTTTCTGTTTCTTTTAAAGCCCGCCTAAAATTAAATTTGATTCTACAGTGCGACAAGAAGCGATGTCATGAATTACTTCAATGCCGCCCTTTCCTTTGGAATTACTCTTCCAGAATGTGCAATATGTCAAAAATAAATGTTTGAATTTGGATCAAGCAGAGATTATTTTACATAAGCTCATTTGCTAGTGTCAAATGAATATGTAATCACGGAAAGCATGGGAAATACGGAATTACGGAGATGTGAGCACAGCTTTTCCGTGTTTCCCATGGTTATAGAGCTTGAGTAGTTTTCCCATGAACGAGTCCACTTTCTGTGTTTGTAGAATCGTGAGTGATTCTAACTTAAGTATTTGAGTTTATAACCGTAATTATCTCCTAATTATGCCTTATTTTGGAATTTATGCACTTTTAATGACTCAAAAAACCAAGAAAAGTATCTTATCTTCTACAAAAAACTGAACAAAATAATTAAATTTATATAACAGGGCATTTATAATGTTATAAGAATGGTAAATCCGCATACAGACGGATTGAAAAACACAACCATCTGAAAACAACATCAAAATTAAGTAAAAGATTGGAGTGTGTAGATTTATGGGGGAACAAACATTTCATAAAATAAAAAAGACAATGGCTGTTTTGCTGTTAGCCCTTTTTGTAGTATCAGTAACAGCTGCAGCAGTAAGCGCGAATCAAGCAGATTACAATAGAGGATTCAAAGACGGCCTCAGAGACGGCTACAAATACGGCTTTGAACAGTGCAAAAAAGACCAGCCTAGACCCTTTACGCAGAAATATGCAGTCCCTGCAGAGGACGACTATGACAGAGGCTACGCAGAAGGCTATGATCAAGGATTCCAAAGAGGCTACGACGCCTGCGAACCTTATCCGGTTGCTGATTTTTTCGCACGTCCTACCTATGGGAAAGCTCCGTTGAAGGTTCAGTTTTCTGACATGAGTACAGGATCACCAGCTGTATGGAAATGGAGTTTTGGAGATGGCACATATTCAACAGACGAGAACCCTGTACATAAATACCGTTACCCAGGAAAATATACAGTCAGCTTAACAGTAAAGAATAAGACTGGCAGTGACACTGAAACGAAATATAATTACATCAATGTGAGAAAGTAAGTGAACGAGGTCATCCTTAAACTTGATTAACCTCGTTATTGCTAATTACAACTCCAGGGTATGATATTTCTCTTATCTCATACCTTGGAAATACTTTTTTGCATGATTTTTTCCAGCTAAAAAATCTTTCTACTGAACTTTTCTTTTTGAATTCGTCTTTGTTTACCTTTATTGGCCTTCGTTTTCTTTTTCTTCCGACATCTGACCCTGTTCGGGATTGGTTGATCAAATATGAAAAAAGAGTAGATCTCCATTTTGGAGAAAACGTAGAGATAGTCTTTTGATTACGATTTTCAACAACTTACGGACATGACAATTTTTCTCATATCCCACTTTCCGCATATATCTTTTCAATTTTTATAATTTCTATTGATGTCGTTTTCGTCAAAAATTTATTTAAATATTTCAATCTGTACCTCTTAAAATCTTTCACATCTTTCTATTTTGTGACTCAACTAACTATTTTTCACTGCTATTTTTTGGGGGTAAGTCTCAAGATTATGGTTCCAGATTTGTAGGTTATTACCTGAAAACGATAGCACAAAAAATGTTATTTTCTGGAAGACATCTGCGGAAGGTCAGCCATATCAAAAAGATAATGAATATAAGCTGGACTTATGATATAAAGACCAAAAGATGGTGATACTTATGAAGGGAAAAATTCTGATTTTACTTCTGACGCTTGTGTTCTTATTTGCCTCAGGTTGCGCTGAGAAGGACACGGGGCTTGTACCCAATAACTCCAATACTCCGGTACCTGAAACCGGTGCGGCAGTACCGCAGGACGAAAATGCATCTTCGGAAGCCGGAGAAGATCACATTGTCCGTTTTGAAAATTACGGAGTTGTGACGCCTCCTGAACTGAATATATCAAGAGGAGACACTATTTCCTGGTGGAGCGGCAAAAGACAGGGTAATTATGTGCTTGTCAGTGAAGACGGGCTGTTTCCGGATGAAAAACTTTCATACAGGGTGCCTTTCACTTACACTTTTAATGAAATCGGAACCTATCGCTTTATGGTCAAAAATATCCCGGAAATGAACGTTACGATCAGGGTGGACTGAAAGTTCTCCTGCCTGACCCGCAAACCGGGCTTTTTTCTTTTTTATTCAAACACAGCGTTTGGATCTCTCATTCTTTCGAAGAACTGAACCTTGACAGGGAAAATGCTGCTTAAAAAAGGCTGCTTGAATCTAAAAATTGGAGAAAAGCTTTTTCAGACCCTTGTAATCGGCCTTGCCACGCCCTTATAATGGTCAAAAAGTTCTTTTCCCCATCTGAGAGCACTCTCATCAAAGCTTACAAGATTATGGTTATAGTAAATGCCGCTGTTGCAGAAAAGAGAGAGTGCCATGAACTTTTCCGTAACTATACTTGAGGCTATTTTCATGTTGTTATTGTTGCAGACATAAAGCCTGGTGTATTTCATGTTCAGGAAATGTTCGAGTTCTCGCTTGTAATCATTGAGCATTCTATCATAAACGTATTCCGTGAACACGAGGGTTATATCCGTACCTTTTGCGGCAAGTTCAATGCAAAGGGAAGGATAGATTGGCAGGAAAAAAGAGGAGGAAATCATCACCTTCTCTGATTCTGAAAGATTCTTTACAACCTCTTTAGGATATTCGAAAACGTGGTTTCGGTCAGGATTTACCTCGATATAGTCTCCAAGCTTTCCAATACTGTCAAGAAATTCAGGAGGAATTGATGTCATATCCTGGTTTATCCAGTAATCGTGGTTTTTATCGAAGACGTTAAACGTTTCCAGGATTGTCTTCATCTTCGGGACCAGAATTTCTCCGATACTTGAAAGCTTGTAGAGCCTGTTATTCTCAACAACAAGATCCTGCTTCATCAGTATTTTTATCTGGGTCATTATCGGGCTTGAGCGGACATCAAGTGTATTTTTAATCTCTTCAATGTTCTTAGGTCCGTTCAGGAGCAGCAGAAGGAGATTTTTCCTTTTTTCTGAAAGAAAGAGAACATCTAGTAATGATGACTCCATCTGATTCCCTCTCTTAGGTCTCATCCTATTATATCTAACATTGTATATATCTCTGTACCAGAAGACTCTGCACTTCTCGCACCTTTATCCCTTGCCATTATAATCTTTTTGTGGGAAAAAGGGCCTTTGGGGTTTACGCTCGGGGTATAAAGAGAGTTACCATTTTTATGCAACAGATTACTACTATAAAATATATAATTATTTTTCACTACATCCTTATATGTCACCATAAGGCGTGCTATCTCAAAGTTCTCTGAGAGTTTTTCTTTACCGGCTTATTGGGAGTGCAGTTACATTTAAAGGTAGCTGGGGTTCATCTGCACTTTTATCTCTTTTATATTATATCTTATTTACCAGTCTGGAAAGCCTCTTGAAATAATCAAATAACTCCTGGCCCCATCGAAGGGCGCCGGGCTCAAAGCTCATGATAAATTGCTGGTCGAATTTTCCTTTTTTATCAAAGAGCCCGAGAAGCATTATCCTATCAGTTACAGTAACTTCACTAAGCTTTATTCCTTCTTTAGAAACATAAAGGCTTACATTATCCATGCCCATTAATTCCTTTATCATATTTGAGTGCTCGTTTGAAAGATAGTCCCAGACAGATTGGGTAAAATTAAGGGAAAGTTCGGCATCTTTTCTTGCAAGCTCAACATACAGGGGAAGATAAGCAGGGTTGAAATATGAAGCAAAGGTCGAAGCCTGTTTTGCATTGCTCATACTGTCAATAATTTTCTGAGAAGGCTCATAGATATGGTTCAGGTCTGGTTCGACAAGCATGCAGTCCCCAAGTTCGGATATACGTTCCAGCAGATGGCGCGGAATCGAGTTCAAATCATGGCCTGTCCAGTAAGTGTTATTTTTTTCCACTACTTCAAGGGCACTTATCAGGGGCTTTATTTTCTTGATTATGAACTCTCCGAGGACTGTAAGTTTATACATCCTGTCTTCCTGGACAATAAGATCGTTATCTATCAGTTTCTTTATCTGAGGGAGGATCGACGTGGCTGTAACATCAAGTTCGTTCCTGATTTCATCAATATTTTTTGAGCCGCTATCCAGCAATATAAGAAGGTTTTTTCTTTTATCAGAGCGGAAAACAAGATCAATAAGTGAAGAATCCATATTTCCTTACTTCCTGTTATTCAATATGTTGCATTTGCCGCAGATCCTTCTTTCCGGCAGGCTGGTTTTTTGGCTGTTCAAGTTCAACTTAAGCATCTCTCCGGCTTTTTAAATCAACATTTTAATCTTATTATATTCTTCAGTTAATTGAGATGCCAGGGGTACAGATCCCTACGAAAGTCATTTTTGTCTCCATAGGCGTCTGTTTCCAGCCAGGAGGAGAAAGGTATTCCACGCTTGTGTTTATTTTTATTGATCCCTCAGGGAGTCCGAAATCTTTCATTGAATCCAGGATAAGTTCTTCGCCAGTTTTGTGGGAGTATTCTACTGCAGTCCTGTATTGCTCAAACTTTTTTCTTCCTGCAGGGGTAAATACCAGGAAATTCTGGTCCGGGTTTTCCATCGAGTGTGGCCTGATAATTATCTCAATTCTTTTAATTCCTTTTCCTACAAGGGCTCCAACTGCATTTCCTACACTGGCCTGTTCGGGAACTATAATCTCCGCGTCAATAAGAGCCTTCATTTCCTCATAATAAGCCTTTACAGGTCCCCCAAGCAGGACTATAGGAATATTTAATTTGTACTGGACAGGAATTTCTCCCTCAAGCATTTTCTTTATCCCTTCATTTCCCCTGCCTTCCATGATAAAGGACATCAGGCTGTAAGCCATATTTTTTGCAACCTGCTGCTTTACTTTTTTGCAAAAGGCATGAATTCCCATATTAGTGAAACGTGAAAGTTTTTTGGCTCCTATCTGGGCAGTTTCTACGTCCCATTCGGTGTATTCCCCAAGGACATGCAGGGCATCAGTAGGTGTAAAACCTATAGCCTGGATCACGCGCTGCTGAATCAGAGAATCAAGGACTGCAGGAGAGGGAAATCGCTTCATTTTATTTAAAATGTCGTGGATAGAGAGAGGCTCATCCCTTATAAATTCCAGTAATTTTTTCTCGCTTTCTGTGGGATTAATTGGTGTTACCCCGGTACTTACAAAAAATTTCGTTGGTTGAATATGCTCATTGAGCATGGTTCTTAGCGGTATGGGGTTTTTCTCCAGCTTTTCCTTAAAATTGGGGTACTTTACCGCAGCAAAACAGAGGGGCATCACCCTTCTCGGGCCTATCCTTACGCATTTCTTGAACCATACATGGCTATCTCCCCCGTTTGCGGAACTCTCCATTTTTATTGCCTTTACCCGGGTTTGCCAGCCTCCCACAACTGCCCCTTTTTCACAAAGCTCAGGAACTCCTTTTTTTATTATGGAGACATCGGTGCTTGTCCCTCCAACATCGATCACAGCGCAGGTATCCAGTCCTGAAAGGTAAGAAGCTCCCATAATACTTGCTGCAGGGCCTGAGAATATGGTTTCAATGGGACGCAGTTTTGCTCCTTTTATATCAATGGCTGAGCCGTCACATTTCAGCATGAGAACCTTCGCATCAAGGTTTCTTTCCTTTATCTCGGCCATAATGGAATGGATAAACTGGTAGGTTATGGGAATTAGCTGGGCATTTAAGACGGCTGTAGCTGCCCGTTCGTAAGCTCCCAGTTCCTGAGATAGTTCGTGTCCGCAAACCACAGGATGTCCTGTCAATTTAAGGATTATTTTCTTAATCCTAAGCTCATGTTCCGGATTTCTGGTACTGAAATATGAAGAAACGGCAAATGCGGAGACTTTCTTTTTCAGGCTCACCGCAAATTGTTCTACAGCAGTGAGATCAAGGGGCTGCAGCTCATCTCCATTGCTGTCATGCCCTCCTCTTACGGTAATACAGTAATCTGCCGGAAGTTCCCTCGGGACCGTATAGTCCCCTACCATGATCAGGCCTACAGGATATCCGGTCCTTTCGAGAATAGTGTTGGTTGAAAGAGTTGTGGAAACCGATACCAGTTTTACTTTACTGAGGTATTCCGGATTCAACTTATCAATTGCATTCCGAATTCCGGTCATAAGGTTTGGATAGGTGGTAATCGCCTTGCTGGTATCAAGAATCCGGCTGTCCGAATCTCTTAAGATTACAGCATCGGTGTAAGTTCCGCCTGCGTCAATACCCAGACTATATTGCATGTCAAAACAGCCCCATTTTTCTCTATATTACGTAATTTATTTCCTTTTTTTAGCTGTATATATCCTTTTTATCCGGATTTGTGGAATTATTTCTCAAGATATATATCTCTATTTATAATCTGCGGCTACTGACGTCCGATCTATCTTATCTTTTCAGACCGTCACCGCAGTTCTCGGGATTCCTACTCCTACAAAAACAAGTTTTGTTTCCAGAGGTACGTCAGTCCAGCCGCCTGGCGCCAGATGCTTTCTACTTACATCGATTTTTATATTTTCTTTTTCAAGCCCCGCGCTCACCATGTAATCCATAACAAGTTGCCTTCCTAGCTTTTCTGCGTATTCGAGGGCTTCGCCATATATTTCAAAATTCTTCCTGCCAGAAGGAGAAAAGACAATGAATTCGTTTTTCTTTTCATACTGCAAGACTCCTTCTACAACACAGCTCTCATGAGTCTCATAATCCACGTTTTCAGCTTCATCCTCACGGGACTTAGAGATAACTTTTGTTTTTATGAGAATTTCTACTCTTTTGATTCCTTTTCCTACAAGAGCGCCGACAGCATTGCCCACGTCAGCGTGTTCGGGAACTATAAAATCAGCATTAATCAGGTTTCTCAGTTCCTCAACATATGCCTTTACAGGCCCTCCGAGAAGAACCACCGGAATTTCCACTCTGAAACGGGTAAAGTTTTTTCCCAGAAGAACCCTGTCAATCTCGTTTCTGGGCATTCCCTCTATAAGGTAGGCAATCAGGTCTTCTGCAATATTACGCGCAACTCTATGTTTTGCTTCCGCACTGAAAGCCTCAGGGCTCTGTTTCAGTATCCTTCCAAGCATGGAAGCCCCGATTATTGAAGCTTCTACATCCCATTCGGTGTATTCTCCAAGCACATGAAGGGCGTCAGTAGGTGTAAAACCTATTGCCTGGATAAGCCTTTTCTGGATTAATGAGTCCAGCATCGAGGGAGAAGGGCGTTTTTTCAGTGCCACGAGCAGGTCCCCGAAGGAAACAGGCTCTTTTCCTATATGCCTGTAGATTTCACGCTCTCCTGCCTTTAGCTCAATAGGCCTGAAGCCGGTCCTGATATAAAATTTTGTTACCTGGATGCTTTCGCAGAGATATCCTTTTGCGACCCTGTTCTGCTTCAACTTTTCCCTGAAACCGGGGTACATGACAGAAGCCCTGCAAAGCGGGATGACCCTGCGGGGACCTACGTAAATTCTGTCGCCTTTTACCCAGACATGGCTGTCTCCGCCGGTTGCCGAGGTCTCCATACGGATAGCTTTTACACGTGTCTGCCAGCCTCCAACGACGGCGCCCGAATTGCTGAGTTGCGGAAGCCCGTTCTCCATCATAGCTACATCCGTGCTTGTGCCGCCAACGTCGATCATAGCGCAGGTATCGAGCCTGCTCAGGTGGGAAGCGCCCACAAGGCTTGCAGCAGGTCCTGAGAATATTGTCTCTATGGGCTTTTCAAGGGCTTCTTCTATTCCCACCACTGACCCGTCGCATTTCAGCATAAGCAGGTTTGGATTGATCCCTCTGATCTCGAACTCCTCGATTATTGACTGGATAAACTTATGCGTAATAGGAATTAGCTGGGCATTAAGAAATGCAGTTACAGCCCTTTCATAGGCTCCAAGGTCCTGGGAGAGTTCATGCCCGCAGACTACAGGGTGGCCTGTCAGGTCCTTTACGGCTTTTTTGACAGCAAGCTCATGTTCAGGGTTACGGTTGCTGAAATATGAAGAAACCGCAAAAGCCGAAACTTTGTCTTTTACCTTAAGGGCGAATTCTTCTACGGAATCAAGGTCAAGGGTTTTGAGTTCTTCACCGTCACTGTTATGCCCCCCAGAGACTTTCACCCAGTAGTCCGTAGGGAGTTTCTCAGGAATTATATAATCCCCTACCATAATTAGCCCTACAGGGAAGCCGGTACTTTCCAGAATAGTGTTTGTAGACAGGGTTGTAGATACGGATACCAGCTTAATGTCTTTAAGATACATGGAGTCTAGCTTGTCAATAGCGCTTTTCATTCCAGGAAGGGGATCGGGATAGGTGGTCAGGGCTTTACTGGATCCGACTACTTCACCATCAGAATCCCTTACGATCACAGCATCAGTATAAGTGCCTCCTGCATCGATTCCAAGACTGAAGTGCATTTTCTTACTAACCTCTTTGCGAATTGAATCTAACTTCCCCAAGTTTTCCAGACAATTTTCAAATTCTGATAATTAATATTTCTTTAACAACTGATAAAATCCAGATCTGTATCGAATCAAGGGGTTGGTTTAAACTTGTTATATCTAAAGTCTGGATACCTGTTAAATATTGTAGTAGCTAAATGGATAGCTGTTAACTAAAGTGGGGTGTCGGTTATCTTTCTAAATTTCTAACTTTCTGTTTTCAAGCCTGGGTTTTTCACACTATTATTCTCATATTATTTTATTTTTCTCTATATTTTTATCGTGTCAAAATACAGTTGCTACTTTCTTTCTCTCTTCTTCAGAAGGTCGGCTCCTGTTTTTAAAAGTTTGGCTCTTTCCCTGGCAGGGTTCAATTTTTATAAGTACGTATGCATCTTCTCCAAAAGCTGCTTTCAGTCTTTCTTCTACGAGGTTTGTGATCTCTACGGCTTCCCGGACGCTCAGGGAGTTATTCACACTAATACAGGCATTAATTGCTATTCCCTTTCCTATTCTGCGGGTTTTAAGTTCCCCGGAACCCGTAATATTTTCAGTTTTATTTATAATTTCTCTGATTCTCCGGTTACTTTCCTCATCAAGGGAAGCTTCTATAAGCTCGTTTCCAGTCCCGTAGAGAAGCCTGCCTGAAGTCCAGAGAAGATAGAGGCTTAAAAAAACTGCTGCAAGAGAATCAGCTATATCAAAACTTTTTCCAGGCAAAAATGTGCACCCTGTGCCAAGAATCACAAAGCCAGAAAGGAATAACTCTTTAATGCGGGTGTGGGCCTTTATGGAAGCTTCTTTAGCCTGCAGTTCAGCCCTTCCTGTTAGCATAGAAACAATATTTATTACAAAGGCTGAGACTGCTGCAAAGAGTGCAATCATTCCAGGAGCTTCCGGCTCTTTTCCCTGTAAGAACATGATCAATTCCCCAGAACTCATCGAAAAGACATGAAAACCTGCGAAAAGAAGCATACAGGCCCCTGCTCCCGTACAGAGGGTTGCAATTTTTCCATGCCCGTAGTTGTGGCCTTCATCTTCAGGCCGGTTTGCGATAAAAAGATCAAGAAGTCTTATAGATTCGTTGATAAATTCGGAGAAAGAACGAATTGCGTCAGTGATAAGCAGTGTACTGTTTCCTGAAAATCCTGCGAGCAGTTTGAAAACAGTGAGCAGAAAACTCAAGACAAGCTTCGTATAAGAGGTGCTCCGGTTTTTATTCAGTTTTTTATCCGCTTTCATTCGAAGTTCACCATTAATGATTTTTCCAATTTCCCTTCGTAAAGCAGACCTTTTCCGGGTCGATAAGAAACAAAAAAAACAATATTTTTCTAAAAATTGAACATTCCCTCGAATGCCTGTATTTTCCCTAACGCGGTCATAACACAGAATCCTGGCATAAGACAGCAACAGATGACGTAAAGGGCTGGAAAACACAGATTTGAAACCTGTGTTTTCAAGGGTTGAGACTTAATTTGAGCTATCTTTTCTACTTCTTCCTGCTATTTTTACGGGTTTCATACAGGTCTTCGAGGTTGGTACAGGTTTTTCCTCAGGTTTTCTGGGTTTTCTGAGATTCTGCTGTCATTACTTAATTATTAGAGTGGGATTACGGGCTTTCCGTGGATTTCATTCATTACCATGGCTAAAGCTGTATACAGGGCTCCGAGACCCATAACAAGTCCTACATAACCGGCCACTACAAGCAACCCAGCACTTCCGGTTGCGTTTACAACAGCCAGCAGCATAAATAACAAAAATAATGTAACAAATACAAACTGAAGGGCACGGATTCCGATTTTCATGGTAACGATCAGCATCACAAAGGTATAGACGCCCCATATAAAGAGATACGCGGCCATAGCGGTTCCAGAAGAAGTTTCAGCCCAGCCGATTGCAGGCATAATAAGCAGTCCGGCCAGTGAGAACCAGAAAAGGCCGAAAGCTGAGAATGCAGTTCCTGCAAAGATATCTCCTTTTTTCCACGACATAATTCCTGCGAATACCTGGGCAAACCCACCCAGAAATATTGCCATGGAGACGATCATTGACTCAACAGGGTATATTCCTATGTAGCTCAGACTTAACAGGACTGCGGCAAGGCCAAGGCCGGTAAAGCCCAGAGGGGCAGCATTTGCAGTCTTATCGACTATTATGGTAGCAGTTCCTACGTTTTCGCTCATGATTTTTTCTCCTGAAGCCAGTTATAAAAAAAATAAAAAAAAGAAGTTTAGGGCTTAGAGCCCGTAGTTTTCAGGTCTGAAAACTGCAACTTCTTGTTTGAATTTGGTCAGGTTGTCGCTCATGAACTTGTCAGCATCGTCGGTGAGGGCTTCAAGGTCGGCTTTAACCTTTGCAAGAGCACTGGTTTCGAACCTTGTAAGTCTGAGCTTGCCGGAGTTGACACCTTCTTCGACAATGTTGCAACATTCGATTGCAGCATTCTTGGAACGGAGGTAGTTGTTGTTTCCGTCCTTTGCGATTGCCTGTCCTACCTTGTAGGCGTTGTCGTAGGCAAGCACATAGCCCTGTGGGTCTCTGAATTTGTCAGAGAGCACGAGAATGTCCCTGAGGTCTTTTGCTTTTCCGGTCTTGAGGGCAACGTTCATCATGGAACAGTCGTATGCCAGGGTTTCGGACCAGCACTGAACAGTTGTGCCGCCGAATTCACCGTGATACTCAACAGATTCGTTGGACCAGAGGTCACAGCACTGCATTGTCAGGTTACCCATAAGGTCGGAGTGGGCACAGGTTGAGGTCTTACCTTCCTGAGCAATTGGAACACCTGCGATTGATTTGACAATGGTGTTTTCATATCCGCAGTCCTTTCCAGGACCAATTGCACCGGCTTCGTATGCACAGAGGGACCTTGCTGCAGAGATTGCCCTTGCAACGATTGCAGTTGTGTGGGCAAGGTTCTTGTCAAGCAGGCCACCTGCAATGAACATTGCAGTGTTTGCCTGGGCACAGTCAGTGTCACCTGCGGAAACAGTTCCGGTCTTCTTTGCAATTGCGGTAATGTCTTTCCAGATCATTTCCATGTCCATGCTGCCGAGCACACCGATACCGAAGAGCATACCTGCAGTGTCGTTTCTCAGAATGGAGTAGTCGAAGACTTCCTTACCACCCATGCTCTCTACTGAAAGCAGGTCAGCGCCGGCCTTGGCGCATTCTTCGAAGGCTTCCATAAAGGTGTTGTACTTTTCTCCCCTGAGCTGGAGGAAGTCACGGTCTTCACGGATGTCACCGATTGTGTGCCTGAGTGCGCACTTTATGCCGTATTCATCATGGTATTCTTCCATAATGGTCTTCTGGGCGTGTGCAACTTCTGCTCCCCAGGAGGGGTTGTTGGACATCTGTTCTACGTGCTCGGTTTCGAGTACTATGGAAGGTGCACCGATCTGGACCATTCTTGCCATTGCGTCGGTGGTGATCCTTTCGTATTCCTTAACGAGTTTGTCCTTGGATTTGCCTGCCTGAGGTCTCGGGGCGTAGTTCAGTTCGGGGGTTGTGTATCCTGCACCGATCTCGAGGCCAAGCCCTGCCTTTACCGGGAATTTTGACTGCCCGAAAAGCATGTCGTCTGCGTTAGCGTAAGCCATTGAAGTGTATTTATTTACCATTTTGCTCCCTCCGATTAGTGCTTGTGGAATTCCTCTCTTAATGCTGCGATATCTGTAGTACCTGCAACGATCGCGTCAGCAATCTTGGGGGCATCTGCAGCTTCTTCACCATAGACTCCAAGGTCATACTGTGCCACGAAGTCCTGGTTTACAGCACCGCCACCGCATGCGAATGGAATCTTTATTCCCTTTTCAAGGAGCTTGTCGTTGATTTCCTTGAATGCATACATGGTGGTTGTCATGAGGGCAGTACCTGTAAGCATTATCGGCTTCTCTTTTGTAACTGCCTCGATAACTTCGTCTACAGGGACATCTCTTCCAAGGTCAATTACTTCGTAGCCGGCTGCTCTCAGGAGGGCAGCAACAATGTTCTTTCCGATGTCATGTACGTCACCTTCTGCAACATGGCAGACAACCTTGCCCTTTGGCTCAGGAACATCTGTTGTCTGGCTCTTGCAGTATTCGATACCATTCAGCATCGCATCAGCGGACATCATAACATTCGGCAGGAAAATGATACCATCGTCATAGAGCTGGGTTACAACTCCCATCCCTACCATCAGGGCATCATCGATAAGGTCGATTGGCTTCTTGCCTGCATCGATTGCGGCCTTGAGTGCGTCAACCACATCATCTTCTTCTCCCTCATAGATTGCTTTTGCAACCGGGTAGATAAGTTCATCCTTGGGGTAAAGCTCTTCTGCGGCTTCGTCAGGGGTCATTTCCTTCTCGAGGGCGACGTTGTAGCGTACTAATATGCCATCGATGTCTTCCAGTTTCAAATCCAACATATTTTAACCTCCATTTAGTAAAGGATCTCGGATTGCTCAGATCGTTGATCCTGCAAGTTACATCTCCCTGAAGTTTTCAGGCTTATTTTTTGCCGGGCACTTCTTGAATACAATGTCAATGAATCCGAAAACCTCCAGATCGAATTCCTTCCATTGTGGGGGGTTTGGATAACCTTCTGGTGGTGTACTGGTCAGCCAGCAGGCTGAATAAAGCCATTTTTACCGTTTTTAAGCTCTTTTAAGGGGGCTTTTATATTACTGAGGCCAGAAATATCTCATTCTCTATTTTCCTGGCTCAAGTGGACTTTTTTACCAGTTGTTTATGATAGGTATACTCCCTTTGGTATTCGGGAACTCACTTGCAGATCACAGTTAGATTTAATTGCATATACCTTCACCGATGCTAATTTTTGCATTGCTATAATTTTATAATTTTCATTTCAATTTTCTCTGCAAGTGATTTTATAAAAAAGAAGTATTTTTTTGTCCCCATTGATTTAAACAAAGGGATCAAAATTTATGGGGCAATTATCCTCTTTTCAGGGATATTTTTGAGTGCAAAGAATGAAGAGTATGAAGGTTTTTATTTGAGCGCTGGAGGTTATCAAGTGGATTTGTTTTTCTCTGGACATTTAAAGCAGGCAAAACAAGATGATCGAGATACTTTTTTGAAAGTACACAAGTGAAGTTAATCTCCTCTTCAAGTTTCCCCGAAATTCCTTAATTTCTTGCTTTCTGTGGGAAATGCGTGAAAGCTTCCAAAACTCATAACTTCTAATTATTTTTGAGTCCATTTAAATTCTATTTTTTGCCGTTTTTCCATCCTTTTTTAAACAGAGTCAAGCTATTTCCCTGGCAGGTTATCATGCCTCTGTTTTTAATTTTTTCCTACGCAGGCTTCTTTATAACTGTTTGAAATTCTCCTACTAACCCAGAGCCAGTTTTCTCCGAATGGCTGAAAGAGTACCTTACCTCTCTATCATGAGTGGTCATCTTCCGGGCAAGGGCCGATGACCATTTTATGGTATATAAAGTTTTTGTGTGTCAGGTCACAGCTGTCCTGAACTGGAAATTGCTTTCCTTCCAGAGTTGTCTAGCTTAAGAGACATTGTTGCCTGGCTATGCTCTGGACGGCTATTTCTTACTTTTTTAAAAGAAAGCTGCCTTTCCTCCAGTTGTCTGCTTATTGCCGCATCCACAGCTTTAATGAGCTCATCCCTGGGCATGGACGTTACCGCAGAAAGAACCTTTACTCTTGAACGCATGCTTTTTTTCTTTGGCATGAAAGTGCTTTCAAGTATTTTCATATTTTTGTGCATGTTATTCAAAGAATATCATGTTCGTTTTTTGAGAATTTCTATCTCCGGGATTTTGTGTGCTGAAGTCACACTTCCCTTTACAAAGTTTCCGTTATGAGCAAATGAAAGCTTGATATGCCCTGTGAATTCGGAATTCAGTTCTTTTACCCTATTTTTTATATTATTCAGTATCTGCTCTGAAATCGAAACTGCTGTTTCAAGAGGGATTTCCTGCGAAATGATTTCAAACTCAGATGAATAAGCCGAAACTCCGGACATTTGAATTGAGTTTTCCCTGCCCTGAGTCATTTCTCTCCTGCTGGTTTCTTTCAGCAACCCGAGTAATTTGTCAAAATTTTCTCCTCCCTGCCGGGCCGAAAAATGGAGCATTCTTGCTATCGGGTTTAATTTGCGCAGGAACAGGCAGATTTCCAGGAGCTCTTCATAATTATTTATAAGTTCGACTTTATTGATGCCCAGGATCTCAGCTTCACCTATCTGGTTTTTCATGAAATTCTGTAGCTCGCCTGTCTCCTGACTCAGGCAGCCAGTATCCACAAGATTCACTATCGGGACAAAAGTTATTCCCTGGATTCCCATATTCTCAATATTTCTTTTTATCTGTCCCGGGAAAGCTATTCCTGTAGGCTCTATTATGGCTCTATTATAATAGTATCCGGACTGTAAGAGGCTATAAGGTTTCTCAGGGTTACTCCATGCTGATCCTCAGAGTAAAGTAGACGCAGACGCTTGTAATTTCCCTGGTTTCCACCCCTCCTTCGGAGATGATATCTCCATCAATCCCGATTTCAAATATTGTAAAAATTACAAAATTACTTTTTAAATAAAAGAACTTACCAAAATTTATACCATTTCTTTTTATTCCCAGGTGCCTCTATAGATTTCTGATTAATCAGCATTTGAACCTGCAGGAAATAATTCTTATGCATTTGCTTAAGGTCCTCTTTATCCTGGCTGGTCTTCTTAAGCTCTCCCTTCAGAATCTCTTTATCCTTTCTAACTCTTCTAGTGGCTTCTATGACTTTCTAATTAATAAGTGTCTAAATAATAGGCTTTTCAAGCCATTTCTGAGGAAAAGTCGCTTCTTGTAGGGCAATTTGAAATTTTCGTATTGTATAGGCAAATGCTTATTAAAATGAAATATAGTATAAGAATATTATAAGTAATTGATAGTAGGGGATGGAGTGTAAAATAATTATGGGTACCTTATACAAGACCGATTTATTCGCAGTCAAGCTGATGAAAAAATCAACTGTATAAAAGCGCATTAAACTGAAATAAATAGGGAGGTGTAGATTAATGGGAGAACAAACATTTGCAAAGATAAGGAAGCAACTGGCTATTTTGCTGGCAGTTTGTTTTTTAGTGTCAGTGACAGCTGCGACAGCAACCGCTTCAAAAAACGCAGATGATTACGAAAAAGGCCTCAAGGCAGGCAAGGCGGCAGGCTACAGAGCTGGCAAAGAATACGGAGGATCTGGACAAAAATCAAACTCTCAACCAAATCCAGAACCAAGTCAAATACAAAACAAAACTATTCAGGAACTTGGTCAACTTTCCTGCGAGATATGCTATAACCAGGGCTTCGCGCGAGGCTTCACCTTAGGCTTCGAAGCAGCATAAAAGCAGCTAGCTGTGGCAGTAAGCCTAAGATTGATGATCTTGGTGAATCAACTTCGAAGAAAAAAAGTAAACCCAGTAACTAGTGTCGTATCAAATCGATTGCGACTACATTCAATCACAGGAAGTTCACGAGTTTTACTACAGGTGCCCTGGAGTGGGGCAATGAACTGGCTCGTATTATATAAGCCGATATAAACCGCTCCACGAAGATCAATTAAAAAAAGCTGGTGAGGAAAAATTCCATCTTACTCACATTTATTTTACTCACCTTTATTTATTAGTCTCAATCTTAATCTTTCCTGCCTTTGATATTCGAGACCCTTTGTATGTGCCCATGATCCTGCCCTTCATGTCCGTGATGCCCATCTGCGTGATCATGGCCCTGTTCGGTTTTATTTGCTTTTATGCCTCTTTTTTCAAAAATTTCCTGCACCGAACTGTTTACGGCAGCTTTAACAGCTTCCTTGTCAACGTTTGAGACTGCTGAGAGAACCTTGAGTATCGGGATAGCTCCTTCACCGGATTTGATTACCTCTTCCTGGGGCTCTTCATAATATATGGTAACGCTCTGCTTCACGGTTTCTGACCCGTTGTCCAGGAAAAGCTTGATATGCCCTACGAATTCAGGGTTTAGCTTCAGCACCTTCGTTTTTATCCTATTTATCAATTCGGTTGTTAATTTCCTGGCAGCCTCAGTACTAAGATTTCCGTTTTCAACCGCAAATTCCGCAGAATAGCTGCCTACTCCCGAAGCTTCTATTGAATTTTCGGTCACCTTCGGAGCAGAGGGTTCAGGTTTTTCTGCTACTGAAATTTCCTGGGCTTTTTCAGGCGTTTCTTCCATATCCGGGAGCACCATTAGCATGAAATTCTTGAAACTCTCGCCCGTATCTTTCCCTGAAAGCAGGACTATTCTGGCTTTCGGATTAAGTTGCTGAACAGACGCTTCAAGAATGGGAAGCCGGATAGGTTCTATCAGGTCTACCTTGTTTATACCCAGGATTTCCGCATCTATGAT
Organism: uncultured Methanosarcinaceae archaeon; assembly: GCA_963774465.1. Taxonomy (GTDB): domain Archaea; phylum Halobacteriota; class Methanosarcinia; order Methanosarcinales; family Methanosarcinaceae; genus Methanosarcina. Next base: position 45,205 of record CAVZFI010000025.1, read on the forward strand.
CTGCCTCATGGCAAATTCTTTTACCTCTTTCATCAGGTGCTTAAAGCGGCTTCCGTCAATCAGGGTCACAAGGGGAGCGATTTTTACCTCTTCTCCGAGGTTCATGAGCTCGATCTCATTCCTTATCACATGCGGGAAAGCAATGCCTGTAGGTTCGATCATGAGGATGTCAGGCTTGTATTCTTTTGCAAGAAGGGTCACTGTTGTTCTTAACCCTACTTTGAGGGAACAGCAGATGCACCCGCTTGTGATTTCTTTGGTATCGAATCCGAACCTCTTGATTACATCTCCGTCGATCCCTACTTCCCCGATCTCGTTCACTATAATGGCAACTTTTTTCCCTTTTTCTGCCAGGTATTTGCCCATGTTAATGATAGTGGTGGTCTTCCCACTTCCCAGGAAGCCCCCCACCACAATGACCTGCACGTTTTCTCCTCCATCTCATGCCATTTTGCTTATTGTTTCTTTCCTTTTATTCGTTTTTCAGTTTCAATAAGCTTTTCTTACCTTTTTATTTTCCTGCCACTTTCAGGTTTTCCCATTTAAACCTGTCATCGGGGCAGGCGTGCAGGCAGCGCTGACAGTTCGCTCCGTCACAAAGGTCGGACCTTATTTTTACGATTCCGTTTTCTTCTATTCTCAGGGCTCCGTTCGGGCAAACCTTTACACACTTATGGCAACCTTCGCAGTCCTCAATTACCATTGTAAGATATGTCCCGACCCTCTCAAGCACTTCAAGCCCTTCTTCCCCGAGTTCTGGAATATCCCTTTCAACCTGCCTGTCGATTTTCAGAATAGGGGAAGGCTCGCCGATCATAGGGAGTTTTTTCTTTTTCAGGAACTTCTGGAGCATCTTGAAAGACATTCCCTCATTCCAGTAAGCAAGTTCCAGCAAATAGGCTTCCTTAAAAGCATCGGAGGTTGCAAACATTACATGGGTGCCCAGTATCTCATCTGCAATTGCTTGCAGTTCCCAGAGCCTGTCTTCGGAAAGCAGGATTTCCCTGGCAACGGTCAGGGAGGTATTTCCTATCTGGGAAACATAACTCGCATTGTAGGGGATCATTCCTACCTGGTGAGCTTTTGCGGCATCCATATAAGTGCCTGCAGCTCCTGACATATGAGCAATCCTCAGGTCTTCCATCTCTACGCCTGAAGCTGCACAGAGAGTTATATGCCCTGCCCTGATTGCCCCTATAGCTCTCCCGGCTGCGATAAGGTCTTTATTTGTGAATTTTATCCCGTCCTGGAGGTGGATCATGCCTTCCGGCGTCTGAATCTTAGGCAGCACAATTAGTTTATTTCTCATACCTGCTTCTATGAGGGCGATAACCCCAGTGCCTGTGATTCCTTTTGCAGTGATTTCCCCCTTTTCTACCACTTCTCCGGTTTTAGGGTTTACAAGGTCTCCCATAGTGGCTTTCATGTCCCTGTCGAGCACGTAGCAGCGCAGATTATCTCCCTCAAATTCAACATCACAGATTGTGTGAGGAGAAGCAATTGAACCGCATTCGATTTCCTGGCCTTCCAGAGCAGGACCTGCGGCAGCCGAGCCGGTATATATAACGCCGTTTGCTTTGAGAGCCATTTCGGCATTTGTGCCGTAGTCCGTTGCAATAGCAATTTCATTACTCTCAATTATCCCTGCTTTTACGATAAGGGCAAGCGCATCGGCTCCGACTTCGTGCTTAATTGCCGGGGGAACGAACAGTTTACAGTTCACAGCTTCTTCGAATCCCTCAATCTCGGCCATGGGTATTATACGGGCGTCCCGATTCTGCTCTTCAATGTGGTATTTTTGCTTTTTACGCTCTCCGGCGTATGCCAGATCTTCGATCGGGATCCCCTGAAATATGGAAAGCTGGATAGGATTTCCACAGATTGTAAATTTTTCCATTTCTGCCAGGTTTACTCCAAGTTCAGTGAGGATATTTTTTACCGCTGTTGCCGAGAGCCCGTGTGCCTTGTCAAGCCCGTAATGGATCGCAAAGTCAAGGTGGTCCATTACGTTTGCTCCTGGCAGGGGATTTCGTAGGGTTATGACGGTTTTCTTAATCTCGTCGGTTTCCAGGTCAATTTTCTGGGCCCTAAAACCGCTGGTTCCCAGGTCAATTGCAACTCCTACTCTCATATCTTAACCTCCTCCAAAAAAGTTTAAGATTTATTCAACCAGTATGTTTCAAACATGTCCTGAATTTAATAAATTTCAATAAGTATTATGCTGAATAAGCTTTTTTGTGAATTATTGAGTTATTTGCTTGGAATGACCCTCTTAATTGACAGCCTATTAAGGCTGGCTCCAGATTTTACAATTTCCGAGGTTCCTTCCTGGAAAAATTAAAAAAATGCGAAATGGAGATATCCGGAATCTCTAAAGGTTTTAGAGTTCCGGAATGTGCCCCTGAAAAATAAAAAAATTTCGTGCCTTCTCAGGCGTAGAACTCGTCTCTTGCTGCGACCATGGCTTTGATGTTTTCGAGGGGAGTCATGGGTGCAATCCCACAGCCAGGTGCAAGCACATCGACGCCTTCTTCAAGGGCCAGCTTGGCTTCAGCTTTTATCTTGTCAATAGGGCCAGGCAGCAGGGTAAACGGACTGGAGATATTTCCTATGAATCTTGCTCTGTCTCCTATGATTTCCTTTGCCTTCTTCGGGCTGCCGATCTTTTCTTCAACGCTGAGGCCTTCAAAGCCACAGTCTGCCATGTAGTCGAGGATCTGATTCACATTTCCGCAGATGTGAAGTACAGTTATAGAGTTTACGCTGGCGGAGAACTTCTGCAACCTTGCCTGGAGGAACTGTTTGAAGGAGGCAGGGCTCATGAGGTCCGGAGAAGCAACAGGGTCTGCAATGGCGATAATATCTGCACCTGCTTCAACCATTGCGTTTGCGTAAATGATTGCAGCTTCTGTGGCGAGATCCAGAGCCTGTTCGAAGAGGTCAGTCTTTTTAATGGACCATTTCATGAAGGATTTTACACTTACCAGGTCGGAAGCGACTGTAATCGGGCCTTCCATACCTCCGATAATTGGCACGTCAGGACCTACTGTTTCCCTGACGATCTTAATGGCTTCGAGTACGGCTGGAATTCTGCCTCTCTGCAGGAGATCTGCGGGGATAGCTGCGCCTTCGAGGTCTTTGGGGTAGGGGTGAGCTGTGACTGACGGTTGCCTGTTCTTGGTACCCATGTTGATTTCACAGCCCATGGCTTCAACAAGAACGGTAAGGCAGTATGGAACCCTTACAGCTTCGAGTCCGCTGAGTTCATAGTTGGCGATTGCCAGCTTTGCCATGAGTTCGGGGTTTGTGTGGGCTTCGGGCCAGGGAGCTCCGACTTCGTCCATGAGTTCTACAATTCCTGTCTGGGTCACGGAACAAACAGGTATTTTGTCAACGGGCTTACCTTCAAGGGCAGCTAAGAGTCTCGTTTTGAGTGTAAATTCGCTCATAAGTCATACCTTTTTTAATTTATCGATTTAAATTTATTTTTATTACGATTTTATTGTCTACTTGACAATATTATATAGATCTTTTCGATCCAAAATATTTCACGCCCCAGACTGGGAATCCAGAGTTTTGAAACACAGTTAAAAATCATAGGTTTCACCTGGGAAATTAATAATACCTCTGAATCTCTTTTTCCGCTTCTCCCGAGCAGAGATGAAAACCAAGGTAGTAAAAACAATTCTCAGGCTCCTAAGATTGCGTTAGAATACGGGCATTTTTTTAGTTAACAACTTATAAAAGCTATTTGTCAAGAATTTTTTTCTGGCATTTTTTTAATAAATATGGTCATAAATTTTGACCTCGTTGTTCGATTCTTTGTGCTAATCTGATTGTCCAGGCTTTTCACTCTATCCCGGTAATGCATCAGGTCTGATCTGGTAATGCATCAAGTATCATTTACTCTCTTATTTTAGATTTCTAGACGGTTTTCGGACGCCATGTCAAGCTTCTTATTCTTGTATTACATTGAATCACACGGGGGATTCGATGGGGAAGAATCTAACTGGCAGTAACGGCAAGATTTGTTCTCCCCAGGGGAACGAGCATAGGATTTCACTTCCAGAGTTTTTTCAAAAATTAGAAGTTGACGAAAACGGACTCAGTGAGCAGGAAGCAGCCCGCAGGCTCAAAGAGTGCGGAGCCAATATTCTCAAAGAAACAGGAAAAGAGAGTATAATAAAGAAGTATCTCAGGCAATTCCGAAATTTCTTCTCGATCCTGTTGACTGTGGGATCTATTCTAGCTTTCGTCGGAGAATATCTTGATCCCGGGCAGGGAAACCTGTATATAGGAATTGCTCTCGCAGGCGTCGTAATTCTCAATGGAACTTTTACATTTATACAGGAATACAAGGCTGAAAAAACAATGGAAAGCTTTCGGCAACTTCTTCCGCCCCATGCCAGGGTCCTGAGGGAAGGAAAGGTAAAGGATATTCTGGCATCGGAGCTTGTTGTAGGGGATATTATTCTTCTTGAGGAAGGAGATAAGGTTCCTGCTGATGGGCGTTTGATTGAAACCAATACCCTGAAAGTGGATAACTCGTCTATTACCGGCGAATCCGAACCTCAGCTTCGGTCTCTTGAATGCACTCATCCAAACATGCTGGAGTGCAGGAACATGGTATTTTCAGGGACTCTGGTACAGAGTGGGAATGGAAAAGCTGTCATCTTCGGGACGGGACAGAATACCCAGATCGGAAGCCTTGCAACACTCACACAACAGACTTCAGGCGTGGACACTCCTATTCGAAGAGAGCTCAACCACTTCATAAAGGTCATATCGGCAATTGCGATTTCCCTGGGAGTAACCTTCTTTATACTTTCCATTCTTCTTCAGAGATGTTTTTCTTGCAAGCCTTATCTTTGCAATTGGAATTATCGTTGCCAATTTGCCCGAAGGGCTTTTACCTACAGTTACCCTTGCCCTGAGCCTGGCTTCCAGGCGAATGGCGTCGCGGAATGCCCTTATTAAGCAACTTGAATCCGTAGAAACTCTGGGCTCGACAACGGTTATCTGCACGGACAAGACCGGTACCCTGACTCAGAACCGAATGGCAGTGAATTCTATCATGATCGGTTTTGAATGTCTTGTTTTCGAAAACCCTGCCAGCTCTAAAAAAAGAACTGCAGAGCAGGAGATAGGAGAAAGTACAAACAAAGCGGTTGAGGAAAAAACTGCAGATTCAGGGGCAGAAGAGATTTGTGCTATAGAAAAACCTGTATGGGACCCTGAAAAATTGCCGTCTATTTTCATAAGAGTTGCAGGGCTCTGTAATAATGCAAAACTTCGCGAGTCTCCTCCAGGGTATACCGGCGACCCAACCGAAGGAGCGCTTCTTGTTTTTGCGAATAGCCTGGAAGATATAAAAGAGCTCCAGAATGATTATCCAAGGCTTGAAGAGTTCCCCTTTGATTCGATTACGAAAAGAATGGAAGTTATCTGCCGCACTCCTGAAGGAAAACTTGAAGTTTATCTCAAGGGCGCTCCGGAAGTAGTTGTGGAAATGTGCAGTTCAGCTATAGATTCAGGAGGAATTAAGAAACTGGGTGAGGCTGAGCAAAAAGAGCTTCTTGACCGACATCTGAGACTTGCAGAAAAAGGAGAACGCATAATTGCCCTTGCGTACAGGCAGGGAGAAGATCAAAGAGAGTATACCGGGGATTTTATTTTCCTGGGGTTTATAGGAATTGTAGACCCTCCGCGCCCTGAAGCCAGAGAAGCTATTGCAAGATGCCATGCAGCCGGGATCAAGGTTGTCATGATCACTGGCGATCACCCGGTCACTGCAGAATCAATTGCAAAGGACGTGGGACTTGCAGACTCCAGAAAGCTTGAAATCATTACCGGAGACGAGCTGAATTTACTCTCGCGTACAGAGCTTGCTTCAAGATTGAAAAATCCGAGCATTGTCTTTGCCCGTACTTCTCCTGTACAAAAATTGAAAATCGTACAGCTTTTCCAGGCCGAAGGGGAGATCGTGACAATGACAGGAGACGGGGTCAATGACGCTCCTGCAATCAAGAATGCAGATATGGGAGTTGCTATGGGCAGCGGCACGGATGTGGCTCGCGAAGCTGCGGATATGGTACTCCTTGATGACAATTTCGCTACGATTGTGAATGCTGTAGAGGAGGGCAGGACTGTTTTTGATAACATTAAAAAATTCATTGTATACATCCTTGCCAGCAATATTCCTGAGATCCTGCCTTTCATAGCCTTCGTCCTGTTTGCCCTGCCTCTACCCATGCCTGTACAGCTTATTCTGGCAATCGATCTGGGCACGGATATGCTGCCTGCAATTGCTCTGGGAAAGGAAAAAGGGGAAGGAGATATTATGAAAAGACCTCCCAGGTCCAGGGAAGAAAAGCTGTTAACTCCTCCACTGCTCTTTACGGCTTATGGAGTAAAAGGACCTATAGAAGCTGTTGCAGGCTTTTTCTGCTATTTTGCCGTACTTTTTGAAGGAGGCTGGAGTTTTGGCGAGCAGCTTGCAAACAACAATCCCCTTTACATGCAGTCAATAACTGCTTTCTTCTCAGCTGTGGTTATCTGTCAGATTGCTAATGTTTTTGCTTCCCGGACCCGGTACCAGTCGGTCTTTACAGCAGGCTTATTCAGCAATCCTATGGTCCTGGTAGGGATTGCAAGTGAACTTTTGATTCTCGCATTTATTATCTGGGATCCTACCGCAAATCTTATTTTCAATACTTCTCCCCTCGACCTCAGATATTTGCTATTTGCTATTCCTTTTGCGATTTTATTGCTCGGAATCGATGAGTTAAGGAAATACCTGCTGAGAAGGAATGTAGGCTGGGCAGTCAGGCTCTTCAAGTGGTAACTCGAACAGCGGCTAAAAGCGACGGTTTTAACAGTAACCTAAATATTCTCCTGCCTGTGGAAGTTTCGAACCACTAACTTTGTTTTTTTACTCAATCCGAGTTAAAATCAGTTTTGATTCGTATCTATTATTTATGATTTTTTCTCCTATATCTTATCTTAAAAGCTTTTTATCAGCCAAAAGAAGAGTTATTTATCTCATTTCTTTTAAATTTAAAGAAAACTATTTTGTTATGATGGCTTATAGAAAACTTTTATATAGATTCCAATTTAAATTTGTCTGTCAACATTATCTTATAAACTTCGTTGCATACTCCAACCAAAGCCTTCTCTCCTGGTTTAGATAACCCGAACCCCCAGCTCCGAGTTTAAAATATGAATGTCAGTAAAAAGATTCTCTTTATCATCTATGTTATTTTTGCTCTTCTTACTTCAGTTGTTATTTTTGCATCCCAGAGCATTCTCGATTCCAGTTTTTCCGATTTACAGGAAAAAGAGGCAACTGACAACGTAGAAAAGGTAGAAAACATAATTAATTTTCAGGTTCTACGTCTGGATGAAACCAATGCTGCTCTTTCTTCAAGGGAGGATATCAGGGCTTTAATTCTCGGTCAGGGCCCTCATAATCTCAGTGGAATTACGTTCACTGACATTTTTTCCATCAGTGAGTGCGATTTCGTTTTTCTTGTCAATAATTCGGGGTATATCGTGTATTCCGAAGTTTCGGGCTCCAATGACTCTATTAATGCTTCTACCCTCCCCGAAATCCGTCAGAGAATAAACGATGGCAGTTTCCTCTGTAAGGAGGCTGAAACTCCATTAAAAGGCTTGATCCTGCTGCAAAACGGCCCTGCAGTTCTCTCCAGTCAGCCTGTGTTTGCTACACCAGACAATAAAGAAATTTCAGGTACAATTATTCTTGGGAAAAACCTGGATGCAGGCTTCGTCGAATCCGTCCAGGAAAGTACGGGAAACACAATCACGCTTTACAGCTTCAACAGTGTGCCACCTGATTTTCAGCAGGCTTTTTTTGAAAGTAAGAATCCGAATTTTATGTATGTAACAACCGGAGAAAGAGTTACAGGTTATTCTGTTCTTAAAGATATTTCCGGAAGCCCAACTATTGTAATCCGGACTGACACAGACAGCAATATCTATGCAGAAGGCCAGAAATCCCTCCGCTACATTGTGTTTTTCCTTTTATTTGCAGGCCTCACGGTCGGGGCAGGCTGCAAGCTCCTTCTTGATAGGGAAGTAGTGTCCCGAATAGTTGCAATTGATAATTTTGTAGAAAAGGTCGGAAAGGACGGGAATTTTTCCGAAAAACTTTCTATGGACGGGAACGACGAATTTTCAAGGCTGTCAGAGGGAATAAACCAGATGCTTAACCGGCTTAAAACGACCTCTGATAAATCTAAAATCGCGGAACAGGAAAAAAAGGTAATTCTCGATTCTCTAAGTGAAATCGTAGTCTTTATGGACCCCGAATTGAGAATAATCTGGATAAACAAAGTGGCTCTTGACCATATAGGCATGAAACTTGAGGATGTTATTGGGCGGCGTTATGAAGATATCTATATTTTATATAAAGAGAATCCAGGCAAGTCTCCTGTACTGAGAGTACTGGAATCAGGAAATGAAGAGTTCGGGGAAGTAGTTACACAGGACGGAAAGGTCTGGATGGTCAGCGTAGCTCCTATAAAGGATGAAAACGGCAGGATTACCGGTGTCCTGAAAACCGGTCTTGATATTACCGCACATAGACACTCAGAAGAAAAGCTGCTTCAGGCAAAGCTGGATGCTGAGACAGCCAACCGTATCAAGAGTGAATTTCTTGCAAATATGAGCCACGAATTGCGAACGCCTCTGAATTCCATTATAGGATTTTCGGATATTCTCCTTGAGAAGGTTTTTGGTGAACTCAATGAAAAGCAATTGAGATATATGAGCAACATCTCTACCAGTGGAAGGCATTTGCTGGAACTTATAAACGATATCCTTGATCTCTCAAAAGTAGAAGCCGGGAAAATGGAACTCCACTATAGCGAATTTTCGATTTCTTCCGTTTTTGAAGAGGTTAGAGCAGTTCTTTCTCCTCTTGCCCAGATAAAATCTCTTGAAGTAACTTTTAACGTAGAATCCGACTTCACGACACTTGAAGCCGATAGAGGCCGTATGCTCCAGGTTCTTTACAACCTTGCAAGCAATGCAATCAAATTTACCCCCAACGGTGGAAAAGTCTCTGTTTATTGCAAAAAAAGCGGAAGTCGGGCGCTTATTTCAGTTATAGACACTGGCATAGGCATTTCTGCTGAAGACCAGATGAAACTTTTCCAGCCTTTTACCCAGATCGATGCATCAGCAACCAGACAGTATTGCGGGACAGGTCTCGGGCTTGCCCTTGTGAAGAAAATTGTGAATCTGCATCAAGGGGATATCTGGGTTGAGAGCGATCCTGGTAAAGGCAGTGCTTTTACATTTGCAGTTCCTCTCAGAAAACCGTCAGAATTCAGGAAAGCCAACGAAATAGAACTTGAAGATGTAATCCTGGAATTCGAGAGGAGCAAAGCAGCAACACTTTCGGTAAAGAGAAATCTCAAAGATTCAGAGGAAAAAATCGAAATTCCTAAGGTTTATCCTCCTGAGAGGAAAGATGCAAAACCGGAGCTTGTTCTGGTAGTTGATGACGACAAAAATTCAAATGAACTTCTTTCGATACTCCTCAGGGAAGCAGGGTACAGTGTGGCGTCTCTTTATACTGGTAAAGGTGTTTTGGAGGTTGCAAAGAAACTCAAACCCCAGATTATCACCCTTGATGTCTTCCTGCCAGACACTAACGGCTGGCTTGTGTTGAAGCAGCTTAAAAATGACCCTCATACTGGCTCTATCCCTGTACTTATTATTTCCATGACCAATAATAACGAGCTTGGAATTGCTCTCGGAGCAACATATTCCTTTACAAAGCCGGTAAAAAGGACTGAGCTGGTGTCTTCCCTCCAAAAAATCACCAGCAAGTTCAGGTTCGAAAGTCCTGCGGTTCTTATCATAGATGATGATGAAAATACTGTAGAATTGCTGAGTTCAATGATCGAGCCTGAAGGTTTTGAGGTGATCAAAGCTTACAGCGGGAGAGAAGGTATGCAAAAACTGTTTTCAGAACAGCAGCCCGATATCCTTATTCTTGATCTCATGATGCCGGAAATCAGCGGATTTGATATTATATCCAGCCTGAGGGCAGATGAGCGCACAAAAGACATTCCTCTTATCGTGTGCACCTCTGGGGAACTTACCGAGAGGAATCTCGAAGAATTAAACAGCGACCTGAAAGGGCATTTAATTTTCATTATGAAAAAGGGCACTTTCGGAAGAAAAGAGTTAATTAATAGGATAAAACAATTAGCTATGCTGAGGAGGCGTGATAATGACAAATATCCTCATTGTTGAAGATAATCCTATGAATATGGAACTGATTCTGGATCTTCTGGAATTATACGGGCATAACGTAACTGAGGCCGAGGATGGGATAAAGGCTCTTGAACGCCTTGCTGAGAAAAAATTCGATCTAATTCTACTGGATATGCAGCTTCCGAAGATGGACGGTCTTGAGGTTCTCGAGCGAATAAAGACGAATCCTGCGACTGCAGATATCCCTGTGATAGCGGTCACTGCTCATGCTATGAAAGGTAGTGAAGAACATTTCATAGAAATGGGCTGTGTGGACTACGTCTCCAAACCCATAGATATCCACAGATTCAGGGCTCTGATCGATAAGTATCTAGGGGAACGTTCCTCTTAACCTCAGAAAGGTGATTATAACTTCTCCAGACGTGTGGACATGTCTTTATAGTGCAAAAAGAGTTCTTCGCACCATTTAAGTGCACTCTCGTCAAAACTCATGAGGCGTTGATGGTCGAATTTTCCCTTTTTGTCGAAAAGCACAAGTGAACAGAACCGCTCTGTTACCACATTTTTGAGGGTCACATTTTTGTCACAGATGTAAATCTCAATGTTTTTTGATTCCATAAGAAATTTCAGATCCTCGTAGTAGTCCTTTTTCATCCTGTCAAATACCGGTTCTGTCAGGATAAGGCATACTTCAGCTCCTTTCCTGGCGAGTTCATCGTAAATTTCAACGTGAAGAGGATTAAAATATGAAAGGAACATTTTTACGTACCTTGATTGCAGGAGGTTGTTCTTAAAATCTTCAGGCACTTCAAAAAGCCTGTTAAGATCAGCCTCAAGCATGAAATAGTTCCCCAGTTCGTCAATCCTGTTAAGGAGAAATTCGGGAATTGCAGTAAAATCGTGGTTTGTCCAGTAATCGTAATTTTCCTCAAAAACCCTTACGGTATCCAGTAGAGGCTCCATCTTTTCGACTACTATCTCTCCCATTTCAGAGAGCCTGTAGGTGTTTCTATCGTCCTGTACTATCAGGCGCCCCTCTTTTAGTTTTTTGATCTGGGGCATAATAGAGGTTGAGTTGACATTGAGGGCTGTTTTTATTTCGTCCCCGGTTTTAGGCCCTTCTTCTAGAAGGAGTAATACATCCTTTCTTTTTTCTGAAAGAAATGCCAGATCAATAAGCGATATTTTCATGTTATTCCATCTCCCCGGAAGCTTCTAAATATAGAAGAGACATTTCTCCTTTATTTCTTTTCAGAAAGCAACCTGTATTGTCAAAAGTTCTTTCTACCTCACCAGAAAAACCCTGAAGGAACTTCTTGCAACATTACTGCGCTACTTTTCAATTGATCCTTTATATTTTTTTCCAAAAAGCACTCATTTTCTTTAAGTTAAGTACTATTTTTTCTCTTTTAGAGTATTTTTATGAAACATTTCTTTTATCAATTATTTTTCTATTAAACAGGTTTTGCATTCTTTTTTTGTCTGGGCAGGCAATTTTCTGTTCTTTTACAAATCTTTTCTTCCCGTAGCCAGTACATAACCCACATATTTTGAGGTTGATTTTTTTCGGAGGAGGATTTTTTTGCTTTCTCCCAGCCTTTTGAACCGGTATCGAATCTTTCTGCTTAAAAGGGAGTACTTTACTATTTTCAAGATCGGGCCTATAAGGAACTCTACAAAGCTCCAGGTTCCTCCCATCGCTTCTGCCATGTATTTTGTTTCTTGAAGGTACTGGATAGGTTTGCACATTCTTACATTAACATCTTTCAGGCCTGCTCTTTCAAATTCTTCTTTCCATTCTTCAGGTGACGACAGGGTAAACGGAAGCCCTGTAATTTCTCCAAATTTTTTTTCGGCTTGAGCGATTTCTTCGGCGGCTCTAGCAGGAATCTCCTTTTCTCTGTACATTTCGTTTATCCCCACATAAGCCCCCGGCTTCAGGACCCTTAAGAATTCTTTGAAGGCTCTGTTCCTGTCTAAAAACTGGGACACAAACTCTGTTATCACGGCATCGAAAGTCCCTGCTTCAAAGGGCAGGGCGTAAGCATCTCCTACTCTGAATTTCGCTTTTTCTGAAACTCCCTGTCTTTTTGCCCTTTCTTTTGCTTCCTCAATCGAAAGTTCCGCAATGTCAACTCCTACCACCTCACATCCGATTTTTCTGGCAAGGTAACAGGCAGAAAAACCGGTCCCACATCCAACCATCAGGACTTTTTTGGTAGAGTCAATCCTGCATAACTCAGCAAGTTTTTTGGTAGAGGTAAGGCCGCCTACATGATAATAGGGTACTCCCAGATAACTCATAAAATCATAATAGTCCAGAGCTTCGGCTTCTTTAACTGAAAGTTTTGGTTTTCGGAGGATAATGTCTCTCTCGGTCTGCATATCCAATCTGCCGATTTCTGAAATAATTTGATATTCTAAATGATGTCAGTTTTCATTTTCTTATTTGAGCGTAAAATCCATAAAATCTTTATTTCATTGTATATACGCGTCGCTTCCCTATGAAACTAAGAGGTGTTTCAAAAACAAATGCATTGTTTTCTATCTCCATAACACATTCCCAAAATCCAAACGTAAAAATCGACTACATGGGGTCCCAGCACTTGGCGTCAGCTCACGTCTCAGGCTTACCAGGGTTTATGCTTCCATTCCCTCAATTCTATAGCCAGGCCATCAGGATCGGTAATCTCGGCGCGGATGGATACACCCAGATCTACCGGTCCCCACGTTACGGCGATACCACGATCATGCAAGTAGGTGGTCGCGGCTTCCATCGATTCGACTTCCAGGGCAATTGCACGGTAGCCCACTGTCATCGAGGCGGACATCGAGGCGGGATTTTCCATATGCAATAATTCAATGACGGTGTCGCCCAACTGCAGGTAGGCAATCTCTTTCAGTGGTCCGGCCTGCACTGGCATCCGCGACAACAGACGAAACTCCAGTACATCCTGGTAGAACGCCATCGATCTGTCGAAATCACTCGGTAGAATCTCCACATGGTCAATACGTGTAAACATCGCTTATTCTCCGCTTATTCTCCTAAGACTAGCAAGTACCCTGGCAATGAGTATTCTAATTGTCCCTCTTTTTTATAAAATTTTGGCTTTATTATAAAATTGCCGTACAAATGTTAGTGAAGCCCATTATAATAATAATTCCATTAAACTGATTTCATAAACATCCAACTTTACATTTAATATGACACACTTATCGACAGGAAAAAACCGTAGTCTAAAAATTAATTCTCTTGATAACGTTTTTCTCAAATGTGTCTATAGTCTTTAGAATGACTATAAACAAAAATACATAGCTACCTTTAACTGATGACGTTTTATGTGTGGGTTGTACTCGCTTTTTCGGAATTGATCAATAACTCACAGACGCGACCAAAATCTGAAGTTATATTTTTATCATTCCTAAGCTTCACTTCCCTATGAAACAAATCAAGAATGCATCCATGGTATGGAAAATTATTCAAAAAGCGATCGTGTAATTTGAACAGTTGATAAAATTACTATAGGTACAAAAAAATTAAAAAAAATAAACTGTTTTTACTATTATTTCGAAGCTTTTTTTACCAGGGCAAAAATCCCACGCAGGATCTCCTTCGGGGAAGGAGGATTTCCAGGGATTTTTATATCCACTGGCAGGATTTTGTCAACTCCGCCGATCACGGCATAGGAACCCTTATAAATTCCACCGTCACAGGCATCGTCTCCTACTGCTACCACGAACTTCGGGGAGGGCATGGCCTCATAGGTCTTTTTAACAGCTTCAGCCATGTTAAGGGTGACTGCGCCTGTCACCAGCAGGACATCAGCATGCCTTGGGGAAGCCACAAAAGAGATCCCGAACCTTTCAACATCATAGTGTGGAGTTCCGAGGTTTGAAATCTCAATCTCTGTTGAATTGTCGCTGCCTGAGTCCAGTTCGCGGATTGCAAGGCTGTGCCCGAAAACCTGGTTAACTTCCGCTTTCAGTTCGGAGCCGAGAGTTTCAAGTTCAGCGTCTGAAAATTCGAATTTTTCCGTCACTTTTCGGCGGAAGACATACGTAAGTGGGTTTACCATTCGTTTCACCTCAGAGGTCGGTTCCTGCATACGAGAGGTTCAGGCTCTTGTTTATCAGCGGAAAGTCAGGGACAATATTGCCGAGGACTGCATGTTCGATTGCTTGCCAGTTGCAGAAAGAGGCGGTCCGTACCTTGTAGCGGTCTATTAGCCCGTCTCTTATGTAGACCCAGTGCAGGTTCTGGCCCCTTGGGGCTTCAACCATTGAAAGGGCGTACCCATCTGGAATATTCAGAATTGCAAATTCGGCGGCTTCGGCTGCGATCTTGCCATCCGGGACTGAAGCTATAAGCTTCTGGATCAGGGAGGCTGAATCCAGAACTTCCGCAGCCTTAACTTCAAAGCGGGAAAGAACATCTCCTGAGGTTCGGATCTCTCTTTCCGGAGCCTCATCTTTATATATACCGTAGGGATGGTCAAGCCGGATATCATAAGAAGCCCCAGACGCTCGGGCAATTGGGCCTGTAAGGTTCAGTGGAGAAACCAGTTTCTTTTTCAGGACTCCTGTTGTTGAGAACCTGTCGATAAGGGATGAGGAAGATCTGACAGCCGCAATAGCGGATTTAAACTGCGGCACAAACGTTTTCAAATGGAGGGAGAGCTTTGAAAGAGCCTCTCCTGAAATCTCCTTTTTCATGCCTCCAAGATTTATGGCGCCTCTCATAAATCGGGAGCCTGTGAGAAGCTCGTTTTGCCTGAAAATGTTTTCACGCAGGATGAGGAAAGGTGTTGTCATCCTTGGGAATCCGATATCGGTAATCATGCCTGAGAGATCGCCCATATGCGAATAGATGCGTTCCATCTCCAGCAGAACAGCCCTTAAGTAGCTGGCTCTTTCTGGGAGTTCGATTCCTGCAATTTTTTCTACAGCCGTGCAAAAGGCAACGGCATTGGCAATCGTTTCATCCCCGCTTATTGCTTCAGCAATTGGGATACAGGCAGAGGGCTTTTTTCCTTCGGCAAGTTTTTCGATTCCCCTGTGCTTGTAAAAGAGCCGGATTTCAAGATTGAAAATGGGCTCTCCAATAACGCTGAACCTGAAATGTCCAGGCTCAATAATTCCCGCATGGACAGGCCCGACCGGTATCTGGTATACGCCTTCGCCGTCCACCTGTTTGAAAGGATATGCTTCCCCGGGGTTTTCGACAGCCTGGATTTTTCCATTTTTAAAGGATTTCAGGAGAGGGTGAAAGCCTTCAGGATATGCCTCATGCAAAAAGAGCCTTCTCCTGTCAAAGGCATCCTTGAATTCTACCCCAAACCCGTCCCGGATTTCACGCTCATACCAGCAGGCAGAAGGGAAAAGAGTGGCAATAGAAGTAGTTTCCGCCCTTACATTCCGCATAAATGCAAATAAATCAGTAAAACCATTCAGCCTGAATACGTAAAAGAGAGTAAAACCGGGGCTCCCCTCAAAGCCCTGGACGCAGAACAGGCTTATCAGGACAAAACCCTTCTCGGAAAGAACAGGCACAGTTTTTAAAAACTCTTCTTCTCTAAGGGGAATATAGAACTCATTGTTCTTCCCCCTCCTGATTTGCGGCTGTTTGCCTGAAACATCATTTAATAAATTCGTAGTGTACTGGGTTGCAAGAATTGAAGGATTCATTGGAATCTGGCAATCGTCTCTCAATTTAGGATCTGCCAGGATCAGGGAACCCGTTGTGTTTTGATTTGAATTCATCTTTTCTTTGCCTCCGAATCAAAGGTAGCCAAGCTCATGCACTATTTCGTTCAACAGGTTTTCCAGAGATTCCGGAAAGAAAACTCCAAGTGCCAGGGTCATGAAGATAATAGCCAGAATCGGAAATTTCATCCCTTTCCTGACGATATACGGAATAAGTGGGGTTTCCTCAGTTCCAGCGTCTTTCGAACTCCGGCTAAAGGCCTCGATTAAAAACCTTGCAAATGCAGCTGATGCAATGACCAGTAGGAGAAGAACTGCAAAAACAAGAGATTTCGAAAACCCGAAAGCTTCTAGCAGGATGAAAAGCTTGGCCGAAAAGATCGGGAAAGGGGGCATGCCGATGATTGCAAAGCTCCCAAAGATAAATCCCCAGCCTGCAATGGGCTGGAGCGAAAGGACGTCTCTCATATCCTGAATCAGGTTGCTTTCGTATTGCCGGTGCAGGATGCCTGCCGAAAAGAAGAGCGAGGCTTTGGTCAGCGAGTGGGCCAGGACATAAAAAAGCGTCCAGAAGAGAGCAAGAGGTGTTCCGACTCCTATTCCGAGGAGGAGAATACCCATATGTTCCATACTTGAGAATGCAATCAGCATCTTCATATTTCTCTGCAAAAGCATATTCAGGACCGCAACTGCTACTGTAAGCAGTCCAAAACCCATCAGGAACTGGGATACCAGATGTTCAGCCTGTGTTTGCCGGACAACCGCATACATCCGGAGAATTCCATACATGCCTACATTTAACAGGACTCCGGATAAGATGGCACTTACTGCTGAAGGGGCTTTTGAGTGGGCATCCGGAAGCCAGGTATGAAAAGGGAAAATCCCGGATTTTGCCGCAAAACCGATAAACAGAAATACAAAACTTGCAGTCAGCATTTTAGGAGACAGAAGGGTTGCATTTGCAGTCAGCACGGTCCAGTTCAGGGTTCCACTGCCCAGAACTTCCCCGGAGAGCGTATACAGAAAGATCAGCCCTATAAATGAAAAAAGCATGGCTCCCGACGCTATGAATATATATTTGAAGGCAGCGTCAATGTTTTCTTTGGCAGACAGGATTGCCACAAGTGCGGCTGAAAAGACCGTCGTCAGCTCGGCAAAGATCCAGAAAAGAGCAAGGTTATCGGAAAAGAAAGCCAGGGTTGCGGTCGTAAGCAGGAAGCTGAAAGCCATATAAAAGATTTTCAGGTTATTCCTGTGCAGTTCATGAGACTGCATCAGGCTTTCTACATAGCCGTTTGCATAGACAGAAGCCAGGAAGAACAGCAAACCTGCAATTAGAACTTCATAGATGCTGAGATGATCCACATAGAAATAATCGCTTCCTGTCTCAAAAGCCGGGACTGTCGTAGTGAGCAGTGCATAAAGGCCGATTGCAAGAAACGCAAGTGTGTGCAGAATGGAAAAGGCATTCATTGCCCTGTGAGATTTCGAAAGCAGGATAAGGGCAAGAGTTATGGCTCCCACTGCCAGATAACTGAATATTATCATTAATCTTCCCTCCCTGACCAGATTTTGAGTGTCTGGAGGCGCTTGTGGTATCCCTCAATCGTAGAATCGAGGCCTATCGCCAGGATAGTTGTTAACAGTACAAGGATCATCAGGTCTATTACAATCAGGATTTCTATAATAAAGGGGAGATCCGCAACAAAGATTCCGAAGAGCAGCACTCCGTTTTCCATTGTCAGGTACCCTATAACTTTTGTAATCACTTTTTTCCGGCTAAATATCACAAGCATACCCATCAGAGTCAGGGATAAGCCTATTACAGCCCCGATGAAAAATAACTTTCCCAGGACAACCTCATTGAAAAAGCCGGAGAGGAAGACATAGGCAAGCAGGATCAGGGCAATGCTTACAACGAGGGACGCTGTCGGTTCCAGGTAGTTAAACTTCAGGTCCCTGCTGATTTTGATTTTTTCCCCAATCAGGTTTATAAAAATGGGGATTAACAGCACCTTGCTCACAAGCGTCAGGGCTGCTATTGCAAGCAGTGTTTGGCTGCCCTCGATCAGGTAGAGAGACACTGCGATCAGGACCAGCAGCAGGGACTGAACAGTATATACGGTCAGCAGTGAAGCAATATTCCTTGTGGAAAGAATAAAGGCTGCAGTGATCAGTACAAAGACAAAGAGGATCCTGACTATGTCTTCGAGGAATGCCGGATCTGCCAGGAAAGAAAATATCATGCAAACACCTCCATAAGGATGGTAAGTGCGGAAAAGAAAAAGGCCATCATATAGAATCCTGGCAGCCTGAAAAGCCTCATTTTTGCAAGAGAGGACTCAAAGAGCCCTATTAATCCTGCAAGCAGGCTGGCCTTTACAAGGAAATAGAGGCATGAGACCACAAGCCCTGAGAAAGTAAGCTCGGTTGCAAGTCCCCAGGGAGTCAGAATGTTTATCAGGACTGCCATCAGGATTGTCTGTTTAACTGCATGGGCAAGTTCTATTAAAGCCAGGTTTTTTCCGGACTGCTCCAGGATCATAGCTTCGTTGATCATGGTAAGTTCAAGATGTGTTGCCGGGTTGTCCACTGGGAGCCTTCCGGTTTCCACTATTATGATAATAAAGAGGGAAATGGAAATAAGGGTAAGGGTCGGGCTTTCCGGGATTGTGGACCCGGCAGTTATTGCAAACATCTCATGAAAGTTTACGGTTTTTAATACATATGCAAGCGCGGCAAAGGCTATGATCATTGTAGGTTCGATCACAGCTGAGAGGCTCATTAAGCGGGAACTGCCCATTCCCCCGAAAGTGCTGCCCGCATCAAGCCCGCACAGTGCTGTAAAAAAACGCTCTATAGCAAGCAGGTAAAGGAAGACTATTATGTTTCCGATTCCTGAAGGGGCGTCGGGGATAAAGACGATCGGGACAAAGAGTGTGGCAAGGAGAAGGACTGCCAGGTTAAGGTACGGAGTAATTCTCATAATTCCAGAGGAGTTAGGGGAGTATACGACCTCCTTTTGCATGAGCTTGCGCAAATCGAAATAACTCTGCAGGAGACTTGGGCCTTTTCTTCCCTGGGCATATGCCTTTATCTTTTTGATAAGGCTCATAAAAAGCGGTGAGACCAGCAGGACGAAGCCCGTGTTTAGCAGGGCAAATAAGAGGAATGAAGCATTCATACGAAATACCTCGTAAATGTCATCAGTGTAAGTACCGCAATGAAAACATAGAGTACATAGGTATCCAGCTTTCCATTCTGCATTCTGGAAACCTGGGAAGAAACCCGGCTGACTGCACAGGCTGCAGGGAGGTAAAGATGTTCTTCAAAGAATTTAATCAGGTGGATCCCCGCAGTCCCGCTCTTAAAGATGCTTTCTTTTGTATCTGCATACACCCTGGTACTTGAGATCTCAGTCCTGTAAATCTTTTTGAAGATGACTACAAGAGGTTCTGAAAAGCCTGCAGATGTGTATTCCATTGTGGGGTGCTGTTCAAGGATTCCGCAGCCCCAGGTTTCTTTACTTATCCTTGGGCTTTTCGAAGTGCCGGAATTCCGGACTGCAAACCACACAAGCCCGCATGCTCCGGCGAGAATCAACCCTAGAAGCAGCATATCTGGAATTTCAAGGTTAAAGCCGAGCAGGCCAAGAATCCTGGATGAAAACAGCCCTGAAAGGATGCAGAGAACCGCAGGCACAGCTTCTCCGAGCAGCATGAGCTTTGAGACTTCTGTGGCTTCCTTTGCGGACTTTGTTCGCGGAAGGGCAAGGAAGGTAATTCCAAAAAGCTTCACAAAGAGGGCTGCTGCAAGTGCGCTCGTCAGGGCAAAGACCGCGAGGGTAGTAATCAGAAGCACCTTTAAAAGAGGGTCTGGAAGAGCTGAAGAATAAAAATAGGCCTGAAAGAGAATCATCTCACTTACAAAACCGTTTGTAGGAGGCAGGGCTGCAATCGAAACCGAGCCTACCAGGAAGAGTACGGCGGTCTGTGGCATACTTTTTACGAGGCCTCCGTAGGCTTCGATATTCCGTGTGCCAGTGGCATGAACCACTGAGCCTGCACAGAGAAATAGCAGGCTTTTGAAAAGGGCGTGGTTAAAAGCGTGGAAACAGGCCCCTACAAGGCTTAACATAGAAAGGGCTTCAAGTCCCTCGACTTTAAATATCAGGTACAGGCCAATTCCTATTAAAACGATACCGATATTTTCAATGCTACTGTAGGCAAGCAGCCTTTTTATGTCGCTTTCCTTAAGTGCGTAAATTACCCCTAACACGGCTGAAAGACTGCCTCCTATAAGAATGAGCATCCCCCACCAGAGTTCGGGAGCGGAAACCGAGAGTAAAAAACGCAGGAAGCCGTAGATTGCAACCTTCAGCATCACTCCTGACATCAGAGCCGAAATGCTTGAAGGAGCTGCAGGATGAGCATAGGGAAGCCATTTATGGAAAGGGACGATCCCTGCTTTGATTCCGAAACCTGTAAAAAGGCAGAGGAAAGGCAAAGTCAGGACGCTTGCCGGGTAGTCCAGCTGTCCGAATTCTGCAGAGCCGGTAAGCCTGAACAGGCTTATAAAACCCATGAAAAGAAAGGCTGTACTCAGGCTTGTCATTACAAAATAAAAGAAACCTGCTTTTTTGTTCTCTTCCGAGGAATAATCGTGTAGTACAAGCAATAAAGAAGAAAGGGACATTATTTCCCAGAAGACCAGGAAACCGATCATATTTCCTGCAAGTACGACCATCAGCATGGCAAGGATAAAGAGGTTTGTAAGGGCTGCCTGGAGGGCTTTTCCGGCTTCACTCTTACCATGTTCCACATATTCGACGGAATATATTGAAACGCCTGGCACAACTGCTGCGATCAGCAGAATAAATCCTGCTGAGAGCCTGTCTGCAGCCAGGGTAAAGTCCAGCCCGGGAAGAAATCTGAAGGCTGGAAAAGCAGGCCCTTTTCCCGTGTAAAGGATGGTGCCTGCAAAAGCCAGGAGCAGGATTGAAGAAATCAAAGATAGGCCGAAGGAAGCCTTTCTTGCGTTTTTACTGCGGTACAGGAGAGGCAGGACAGTTCCGGATATAAGGGCTATAACAGCGCCGTAAACGAAGGTTTCGAGCAAATTCATTCACTCCTTATTTTCGATCAAACCTTTTTTCAAAAGGTTTGCGCTGTAAACGAAGGTTTCGAGCAAATTCATTCACTCCATAAGCCGGGGTCCGGCGGTTAATTGAAAGTCTGAAAATTGTATTTCAGTACGGGCAGAGAGTACAGGCTCTCCAGCTCCTATCCCGCTTAAAGCGCGATCTTCGAAACTGTCCTTTCTATAAGAGATAATGGGAATAATTCCATAGTTCGTATTTACATTCCACCGTAAACTTCTATTTCGAGGGTTCTTTTTTCCCGGGAACTTTTCGCCTAATACTTTCTAACATTATATATGTTTACATTATAAACTTTTTTGTACATGTCCATAATTATCATTCATATGCTTATTCCGGAAAAAAGACAATGGTTGAAAGATTCAAAATCAATAACTAAGCCTTTTTCTTTCTTCAAGAGGGAAAAATAGCGGTTTTAAATGTTTGACTGTATATATATATTTCATAAAACTATACTGATTCTAGATGAGAATCATTTGACGTCTATATATCATTTTTCCTGGTTCGGGACTTTATTGAAAAATTAGCGTTTACTCAAAAAACTATGAATCTCTTACAAATTCCTTATAAACTCTTTGCATACTCAGTTCAATTCCCGATCCGTATAAGTCCCGCAACTGTGACGAATCCCTGATGAATCCTTTGCATACTCAGCAGTAGGACTCGAATTACTTTCAATATGCCAGTCTAAAAAGAAGATCGAATAGCATGCAATATGAGTTAAAAAGAAAATTACTTTCAAAAATTGAGCACATAGATTGCTACAACTATTCAGGTAGCAGGAAATTACTTTCTGGAATACGGTAAGCAAGCTTACTTCTAATTTCCAGTTTTACTTACTCTTTCAAAACCCGGTACAACAGATGCACATATTTCTTTTCCACAATTTCATCTCTCAAAAGTTCAAGCCGAATCCCGCTTTTCTCAAGGCTCCTGAAAAGGTTTGTTCCATTTTTTCCTGTAATTTCAGGGGTAAGGATCAGGCTGATTTCTTCAACAAGCCCATGTTCGAGTAATATGCTGTTCAGCACCCCGCCGCTGTCCGAAACTACAAGTTTGAATCCGTACCTTTCGTTTGCAATTTCCAGTGCATGTCTGATGTTTACACGGTCTGCTCCGGTCCGGATAAATTCATAATTTCTTTCTTTGAGGTAATTGATGTAAGGTTCCGGGGTCTTTTCCGAGACCAGGACAATTACATCCTTGCTGTACTCGGAACGCCTGAACACATGCATCAAACCTTCAAGGACTCCTCTTGAGTCGGCAATCAGCCAGTATGCCCTGGGATCATCGGATTGGATTTCAGGCTTCCGGAAATCCGATTCCTCTTCAGGCGGGATTTTATCGCAGAAGAACTGGGTTCCAGCTTTTGCAGTGTTCGAACCGACTATCATGGCATCGGGCAGATAGCTGCTAAGGATTTTGTAGTGAATGTCAAGGTTTGCTTCAAAGCCTGTAGTCGAGCCGTCTAGACTTATACTGTTGTGAATAACCAATTTTGGTAGCATATTATCCCCTTAATTCCCTTATTTCCCCTACTAGTTTTCATTAACATATTTAATGCTGAATAGTTTCTCATTTTCAATGAAATCTTGAATTAGCTTTTATTTCCATTATCATCGAATAAACTTATTCTATATTGGAATGTATTTAATCTGGATGCATACTGTGGAATTTGAAAGCGTATCAAAGTCTTTCTCAGAAAAGAATGTTATCGGGGATATTTCGTTTTCAGTGAGGCAGGGTGAGATTTTCGGGCTTCTCGGGCCAAACGGGGCAGGAAAGACAACGCTTATCAGGCTTCTTCTTGATATTATCAGGCCGGATGTCGGGGAAATACGCGTTTTTGGAGATCTTCTTAGCTCGGCTGCAAAAGACAGGATAGGATATCTTCCTGAGGAAAGGGGGTTATACAGGAAGACAAAGCTTCTGGATATGCTGGTCTATCTGGCACAACTTAAAGGAATGCCTAAAAAACAGGCTCAATTAAATGCTGAATCCCTTCTTAAGTCTCTGGAATTATATGAACACAAAAGTAAAAAAGTAGAAGAACTCTCCAAAGGTATGCAGCAGCAGATTCAGTTTCTTTCTGCTATTATCCATGAACCTGAACTTGTGATTCTTGACGAGCCCTTCTCCGGCCTTGACCCTCTGAGTACAAAAGCTGTTAAGGCAAGAATTCTGGAACTCAGAAACGCAGGAAAAACAGTAGTTCTTTCCACGCATATGATGGAACAGGCCCAGACACTCTGCAACCGAATTCTTATGCTTAATAAAGGCAGAAGAGTACTTTACGGCACTGTGGAGGAGATCCGGAGGGAGCATGGAAAAAACTCTCTCATGGTGGAATTCGTGGAAAAAGAGGGTTTGAATGCAATTCGGGAGATTTCCGGCATAAGAAAAATAACAGAACATGAGAGATCGGTTGAGATCTTCCCAGAGGAAGGCGTAAACACACAGGCTCTCCTTGAAGAACTTATCCACAGGGCAAAAATCCTGCGTTTTGAGCAGGCTCTTCCCTCCCTGAACGAAATCTTTATTGAAACTGTAGAGAGTGAAGCCAATGAATAATTTTTCCGGAAATACTGGATGAAAGAGATAAATCAGGCAAAAAAATCAGGCTTTTCTTCAAACTGATAAAGGAAAGTTTTTCCAAGAAATGGATATTCAAAAATTATAGCCCACATTCCGCAGATGTACACAGATGTAGAATTTATTTGCCGATTTGCCCAAAATTATCCATCAAAGGATGGGTTAATTTTTCAACTATTGCCATATTGAGATAATTGGTGGCATTTTTGTGTACATCTGCGGAATGTGGATTATAGCATCTAAGGTCTTTTTTACAAGCTTTTTATCGTGATTGGCTCCATCTGCCGTTACTGAAAATGGTATTTCCTTTACCATCAGTTAAAATACTCATTTTTGTGCCTTTTTTGCCACGGTCAGCAGGATTAGCTCCAGTTCCACCTAATGGTAATTTTGTCATAGAGCAATCAATTTATTGTCATTCCCACTCTGGGCCTTTTCGGTATCATCTTCAACAAGACCAGCTATCCACATGCTCTCAAATAAGCCTGATCTTTGCCATTCCTGAAATCGATTATGAAAGATACTTGGAGCTCCATAAAATCTTGGCAACGATTTTCATTGGCAGCCATTATGAAGAAGATAAAAAATACCGCTCATTATTATCTTATCAGCTTTTCTAGGTCTTCAGCCTTCTTTTTAGGCTTAGGCAATGGTAGTAAGGTTCTATTTCTTCCAGAATTCATCAGAGATCTCGGGGTCGTGCGAGATTTTACGTTTTGTCATTAAAAAACATCACCTTGCAACATAATTCCTATACTTTTCGGATAGGCTCTTAGATAAGTTTTGAGTACAAATAATTATTTTGTACATGTAGGGTTTTAATAAGGGATTGAAATACAATCAAAATTTTGTAAGATGATCGTATTTTTTCCCTTTTGTTTGTCAAATTCTAATTAATTATTCGGAATTGTTTTTCCGAATCATCTAATTAGACTGAGTCTATACTAAATTAATCAATTATGTTGTTGTAAATGTTTACATTAGTTTCTTTTGAATTTTCGTGTGCAATTGCAGGACCAGCTACATCCTGGAATTTGTTGCCATAAACTTCGATGTTTGTAAGTTTGTCTTCCAATTGCAGGCCTGCATATCCAAAGCCATAGGAGGTACAATAGTTATCTGCAAAGACTCCATTGGTGACGGTATCGAATCGAGTAGACGAATTGCTCCTGTTAATAAATTTACAATTCTTAACTGTTATTTTTTTCACATTATAGGCATAAACACCGGCGTGTCCAGGATAATTTACAGTCACCGAATCGATTAGTACATTGCTCGACTCTGAAGTAAGCACAGCATCATTACATCCATTCTTAAACAGGCAACTTTCAATAGTCAATCCATTGACACCTACGAGAGTTGCCATATTATAACAGGATGTCCCAAGCCTAATTCCAGGATAATGATCTGACTGACTCCCATCAACAGTTAAGCTTCTTATTGTAACGTCTGCTGCAGAATTGCCTCTAATCATAAGCATAGCTTTTGAATCTGAAATTTCACTGCCGGGTCCACCCCATATGGGCAATCCAGGGGCGAGCTTAATTGTTACACCTGAATCTCCTTCAAGGATCGTATTGCTACCTATAAGGAGAGAATCACCTATAACATACGTGAATGGGCCTTTAAGGTGGACAGTCGTGCCTGGATGGTTTGCTGCATAATCAAGAGCCTGGTTAATCTGCACATGATCGTCATTTCCATCACAGTTGAAATCTCCACTTCCGTCTCCGGCAACGGTTACTACTTGATTACTCCCTCCGCCTAATACAGGGGGTACGGTTGTTAAACTAAGGCATGCTACCAGGAATAAGATCCTTAGCTGTCTTTTTAGCATCGTATCACCTTTGGGTTTAATTTGTTTGAACTAAGAGCTATCCAAAGTAGAATATTCGATGCAAGGTGATGATTACAAATCCACAAAATCAAGTCCACCAAATCAAGTTTTTCATTATCGTATTGACAAAGTATCTCGATAGTTTGTGGGAGAGAACAGGCTTGTTTGATTGATGCAACTTGAGGGCTCTATTATTCTGTTATGCAACTCAACCCATTCCCTGTCAATAGAAAGACGTTAAGGTATATAAGTGTCAGAGGAAAGCGCGTTAAAACGCTTGTAGAACTAATTCAATCCATTTCCTGCCAATAGAAAGACGTTAAGGTTATAAGTATCAGAGGAAAGCGCGTTAAAACGCGTATAGAATTAATTCGATCCATTTCCTGCCAATAGAAAGACGTTAAGGTTATAAATATCAGAGGAAAGGGCGTTAAATGCGTGTAGAACTAATTCAACCTATTTCCTGCCAATAGAAAGACGTTAAGGTTATAAGTGTCAGAGGAAAGGCGTTAAAAAGCGTATGGAATTAACCCAACTCATTTCCTGTCAATAGAAAGACGTTAAGGTTATAAATGTCAGAGGAAAGCATGTTAAAAAGCATATGGAATTAACTCAACCCTTTTCCTGCCAATAGAAAGACGTTAAGGTTATAAGTATCAAGGAAAGCGTGTTAAAAAGCGTATGGAATTAACTTCAGGAGAAATAAGTTAGCAGTGCGTTCTCTTATCTTGCGGAGTTCTCATTCTCTGTGATAGAATTACATCTTTTGTATATAAGATATAAGGTCAACATTTTTCGGATAGGCTCTGATTATAATATGTGAAATCGAAATTCACTTAATTTTCACTTAATTCATTTTCGGTTTCGACTCCAGCTGTAAAATACTCTGCTCCCTCAGGCTTTTTTATAGAATCATTTATTTCGAAACATGATGCTGGTGCAAATACCATTGATTACAGTAAGTGAGCAGTGTAACTTTGATTTCGACAGCTTATATATAGCCTCCAAAACTATCTATTATTTGGTAACAATGCATAAAACCTACAGAGAATTTAACGGCAGGAAAGATATTTCTTCCATCTGCAGGTATATTCTTAACCATTACAGTTATACATCCGGAAAAACTTTTATTATTGCCAGATACGAGTTTCTGAAAACAATAAGGCGTAAAGAATTTCTTCTTATGACCTTTATTTTCCCTCTCCTGCTTACAGGAATTAGTCTTCTTCCAGCAATATTTTCAGGCATGAGCCCTGCAGACGACCAGAGAATAGGCTACATTGATATGACAGGCTCCTTTGACTTTCCAGAGTCAATCCGAAGTGAAGGCATTTCTCTAGGGTCTTCCGAGGCAAAAACCTCAGTCATAGAATTTGTAATGTATCGGGAAAGCTCTGATGCCAGGGATGACCTTCAGGCAGGTCGAATTTCTTCTTACCTGGTTATCCCTGAAGACTTTCTTGAGACCGGAACAATAAAACTCTACGCCGTTAAAAAAGGAATGCCTGTTCCAGGAGTTGAACTGTTTACCGGACTCTCGGATATTGTCATCACCTCCCTTCTTAAAGACAAGGTGGATGAACAAGTCCTTAATAGGGTCAAGGACCCGATTGACATAAAGCTGTATAACATTGGAGAGAGCGGGGAGACCTCTGAGCAGGGTCTTGCTGAGATCCTTACCAGCCTTGGTCTTCCAGTTCTCACATCTTTTCTCCTTCTCTTCAGCATTTTTTCGGCGTCAGGTTATCTTCTCCGCGGCGTTGCCGAGGAAAAAGAAAACAGGGTAATGGAAATCCTACTTTCTTCCGCAACTCCTTCGGAACTTCTTACAGGCAAGATCCTGGGCCTTGGCGCAGTCGGCCTCCTGCAGATTGTGATCTGGCTCTCAGCAATGGCTCTTGGGAGCGGGTACGCTCTTCTCACAAGAGTTGAGCCCCTGCTTCTTTTCCTCGCCTTTGTTTATTTCCTGCTAGGCTTTCTGTTCTTTGCAAGCATCATGGCAGGAATCGGGGCAGTAACCAGTTCCCTTCAGGAAAGCCAGCAGGTTGGAGGAATTCTCACATTTGTAGCTGCTTTTCCCTTAATATTTATGCAATTGATCTTTACAAATCCCGACAGCCTATTTGCAATCTTTCTTTCCCTTTTTCCTCTAACCTCTCCTGTAGCCATGCTTGCCAGGATGGGAGCAACAGCCGTGCCTGTTTATCAGATTCTTGCCAGCATCTTCATCCTGTTCATTTCGGTTCATGGGGTGATCCTGCTCTCCAGCCGGCTTTTCAGGGCTTACCTCTTGACGTACGGAAAAAGGCCTGAGCTAAGGGAAATCTTGAAGAGTATTAAAGCAGGATCCAGATAGAGAAAAGAAAATATGACATTTTTGATTGGAATGTAAGGCTTTTAATTTGATTAAAAGGATTTTTAAGTACCTGACCTGCACCCCGGAGTCGATTAATAAAGCTGCTTTCGATGGGACGACTTATCGAATATCAGAGTAATAAAATCTCCAAAAGCTCCTATTGCAGGTGAAAAAAGGTATTCTATTGTTAAATATAAGAACTGGTTAAATAAACTACACTTCTATCGCTGATATTTTATATTATGACTTACATAATAACAATTGGTTCATGAGGGAGTAAACTGTAAGATGGAGCAAATTCAGGACAGCTTGAAAACTGATCCCGCAATATACTTCATTGGCGCGTAATCTGTAAAATGGAGCAAATTCAGGACAGCTTGAAAACTGATCCCGTAATAAACTTCATTGGCGCGTAATCTGTAAAATGGAGCAAATTCAGGACAGCTTGAAAACTGATCCCGTACTATACTTCATTGGCGCAGGCCAAACCTTGTGAACCACCTGACCCATTTTTTACTCAACGCTAAAGCCCATAGCTACTGTTTTCTCATCTTTTACTGTTTTTCTAATCTTTTACTGCTTTTCTCAGCTTTTTCGTTCCTGTTGTGAATCCAGTTTCATTGCTTCTGGTTTCCCAGCGATTTGTGAAAGATAACTTCACGAAAAGAGAACTAAAACCTTTGAGTATGCCTTTTTACCAAGCTAGGGAAGTGCTATACGAGAATTCAAATCTATCTACAGATTCCCGGGGAAGCCCCATATTCTCAAACATTTCTCTAAAGACTGCCCGATATTCCTTTTCAGGTATCTTTTCGCCGCTGCTCCCTCCAGGCATAATTATTTCCAGTTTTACGTCTCCTGAAGCTCTGAGTTCAAGCTTGTATTCATTGCCATTGTCGAAAGTTTCAACCTCTGCGGTGGGTATGAAGTACTTTATGTATCCCAGTTTACTCTCGTTTCTAAAAAATCTCCTCTGCATTTGAGCCCTGAGTAAAAACTTCAGTGATATCTGGCTCGGAGCTAGTGCTGTTTTTCTGAAGATAGCTGTAAACTGAAGGAAAGTCCAGGGGTTCGTTTACCTGAAGCCTCACGTCCCAGGTCTGGTTTTGTGAGGCTGCTTTCAGTTCGAAAACATTTCAAGACAGGTCCGCCTGGATACAGACCGGAGCAATATGGTTTACCGCCTGGAGAGCGATGCTTTCAAGGAAGTTGCGGATACTCCAGGGAATCTTATCCAGGGTATGGGAGGCAAAATTCAGGCTGCCTATGATTTCTTTACCATACTTAAGAGGGATTACCGCAACTGCTGTAATTCCTTCTTCCTTTACCGCTTCAGCCATATGTTTTGAGTAAAAATCCAGTGAGTAAATGGGCTTTTCAATCCAGATCTGCTTTGCCTCATTTGAGTCTGCCTTATATCTTGAAACCTTTTCTTTAAATTCAGGTGAAATTCCCCGGAATGCAATAAGATTTATCTGGTCCATGAGTTCATCTTTAATGTATACACCCCCGGCATCCAGCCCGTTTATCTGCAGGCAGGCATCAAGTATCAGGTTTAGAATGGCATGGAGATTCCAGGTAGTATTAAGTTTCGTTCCCAGTTCCCGCTGGATTTCAAGCATTCTCTGGGCTTCTTTTCTCTCAGTAATATCAACGACAAGGCCTTGAATATGGGTTGCTTTGCCTCCTTCATCCCTCTGGATAAAGGTTTTCTCTTCCACCCAGAGCATTTTTCCGTCCCCCGTAAATATCCTGTATTCAATACCGAAAGAGTCCTGACCTTCTGCGATGTTGCGTTTAAGGGTTTCAATAACTGTTTTGATATCATCCCTATGAATGATGTTCTCGTAAGGGACTTTCCCTGAGGTGAAATCTTCTACCGTGTACCCGAACTGGGTCACGTTTTCCGAAACATATTCGGCAGGCATGTTTTCTTTATTTTCAAATAGAAACGCTACTGCCTGGCTGTTATTTATTATCGTCCTCAACAGCCTCTGCATTTCAAAAGATTTCCTGAGGGCTTCTTCATTCTCTTTCCGTTCGGTTACATCGAGGACGAGCCCCTGCAGGTAGGTTACCTCTCCGTCTTCATTCCGCTGGATAAATACCCTCTCGTTGACCCAGCGCAGGTCTCCGGCTTTTGTAAAGATTCTGTACTCTATATCGAAGTCAACTCCGCCTTTCCGGATGCGCTGTTCGAGTGAATCCTCAATTCTCTTCAGGTCATCGGGATGGATGATTTCCCCATACAGAACCCTCCCAGAAATAAAATCCTCCACTGTGTACCCTAACTGGACAACGTTTTCTGAAACAAATTCAGTCGGCCATTTTTCTTCATGTCTCCACAGAAAAACCACTGCCTGACTGTTGTTTACCACGGTCCTGATTATTTCCTGCATCTTAAGGACAGATAGCAAATCCACAATTCCGAGTGCTGCAATAACCTTCCCGTTCTCCGAGAAGATTGGGGAAACAGCCACGTTCCTTCCCAGGTACGTGCCTTCCTTCGGAACTCCACGTACGGTCTTGCCGGTCCTGAGCACCTCTTCGAGTACAGGTCCGGTATAGTCTCTATCAAGGATTTTCCCATTTTCCAGGCGAAGCCCCTTTCTATTAAGGCTGCGAATGGTGGTCGGAAGCCCCACAAGGGAATGTACTGCCACTGCTATTGACTCAAGTTCCTCAGGTCCTGCATCTTCAGATATAAAAGAAGAAATCCTCTCGCCCCCAGAAATATCCTGATAATTCTTAAAACTAAAATGAGGGAACATTTCAGCAAGAAAAAAATTAAGAAATGAACCCTTTGCCCGGCTTTATTTTACCTCATTTTAATACCTTTTTTAATGGATATATAATTACTCTTAATTTATATAATTAAAATCTCCTCTTATTTTCAGATTTCAAGTCCCCTGGAGACAGTTCTCCACTGGTTTTCACTCCTGCTGTGAATCTCCAGTTATTCCCTTGAGCCCGACAACAATTTTGTCGCTCTGCTCCAGATAGTCCAGAATAACCATCAGGGTATTGTGGTTTACCTGTCCTGGAATTATTTTTGAGTTCGGCAACTGTTACAACGCTGCATGGACTGTTTTTCGGGTATCTTCGACCACAAGAATGGTGTTCAGGGTTGGAGAAGGTTTTATTTTATCGGAGTTTAACGTTTTTACCATTACTTTGCCTCCTTTTCAGGGGTCTAAATCTAGAAAATGTAGCAGCTTCCCAAGGGGTTAATGATGTCAATCTGCCTGTGGGGCAGATAGCTATGATTGATATATGCGAGAAGATCAGTTAGTACTATTATTTTGGAATGAATGGAAATGAATGTGTTCAAAGTCATGAAAATCCTGGTTGTTATGGGAAGTCCGCAAAAAGGTAACACTTATCGAGCGGCGAAGAAAATCGAAGAATTCATGCAGTCTATGGGTAGTGTTGAATTCGAATACCTGATGCTCAAAGATGCGAATTTATTGCAGTGTCGTGGCTGCTTTGTCTGTTTTGTAAAAGGAGAGGATCATTGTCCATGTAAAGACGATGCTCCCCTTATCGAGCAGAAAATGCATGCTGCCGATGGGGTGATTTTTGCTACACCTGTTTATGGTATGAATGTTTCTGCACTTATGAAAACTTTCATTGACCGGTTCTCTTATATCTTTCATCGCCCCCGTTTTTTCGATAAAAAAGCCCTTCTTCTCTCTACCACAGGCGCACTGGGCCTTAAGGAAGTTTTCGATTACCTCAAACTGGTAGCTGGTGTATGGGGTTTTGAAGTCTCTTCCCGCGTTGGCCTCGTAACTCCTCCGATGCAAATTTCCAGGAGGAAAGAGCAGGAGAATGACCGGAAGCTTGAGAAAGCTGCATTTGCATTTTACAATGCCCTCCAGAAAAAACGCCGCCCTCCAGGGCTTCGAGATGTATTCGTTTTTCGTGCCCAGAAGGCAAGTTTTGGCGAACTTGGCCAGAGCTCCCCTGCTGATTACGCATACTGGAAAGAAAAAGGCTGGCTCAACCCGAAAGCAAAATATTACGTGGATGTGCCGGTAAATCCTATTTACAATGCTATTGGCTGGATCTCTGAACAGATGCTGAAGAAGAAAAATGCGAAAAGATCTGGTCGAAGTAAGAAAATAAATTCCTTTTTTAAACCAACAGGCAATTTCAACTGGATTATGTAAAAATTAGATAATAGTCCTGAGCGATTTCTTCCTCGGTCACGGCTGGAACGGTTGGGACTACTATTGATTGGTGATTGAACGATTAGTTCAGCTAATAATTGGGATGTTGACGATTTAGGTCCCTGATAGGGCTTATGCACCTGAGGGGCAACATAGAACACGAGCAGATCTGTCATATATTATGATTTGGATCACTTGAAGTCTCAAGCTACTGGTTTTTCAGTCCAACTGTGTAGTCCTATGGAATCTGAGATAAAGAACCTGCTTAATGAAAAAGAGTCAGGGCTTCGTAAAACCTACACCTTACTGATCTATATTTTCCGATTTACCCAGTTTTATACTATTTAAGTCGATATGAACTTTGAGCTCATTGCAATTTTGGGTAAGCAAGTGGTATTTTGTGGAGTTATGTAAAAAGTGAGAATTGATTGTGATAAATCTCATTACTGAGCTATATCTGCGGGAAAATGACAAGATTATTTCAGATCTTAATATTTATTAGTTTCTTATTTATAATTCTGTTGATATTATATTCTATGAATGATGATATCAAAGTGTATCAAAGTGATACCAAAGTGATACAGTTAAAGTGATACCAAAGTGATACAGTTTGAAATCGCTTTCATAGGCACATAATGCATCGGGCATAAAGTGAAAACAGAATGCACCAATAACATTCTCTTCAAGAAATAAATCTGGACGACTAATTGATGACTAATTGGTGAAATAATATTTACTCAATGTATCTGCCTGCTACTCAATGCATCTGTCTGCGAAAAGTGATTATCAAACAATAGCTTTGAATTGTATCGATTTGAACTAAAGTTAACAAAAGTTAGGAGTGTAAACAAATGGGGAAAATTAAAAAGACATTCGTTCTTTTACTAGTTGTCTGTCTTGCAGTATCTATGACAGCCGCGGCAGCAAGCGCCGGTGGAGGACACGGTGGACACGGTGGACACGGCGGACACGGCGGACACGGATTTGGACACGGTGGACACGGATTTGGTCACGGCGGCTGGGGCGGCTGGGGCGGCTGGAGCGGCTGGAGCGGCTGGCGCAGCTGCGACTGTGATTGCTGGGACCACCGTTGTGGCTGTTGTGGCACATGGTGGTGATTTTTGAGAGGTAGGGTGTCTTCATCCTACTTTCTCGCTTTCCTACTTATTTTCTACTTATTTCCTACTTATTTCCTACTTTTCATAAAACAGATCTATAGGTCGTGGCTGAACCCTGTGTTTCTCTACTTCTGATTTCTCTCTTCCGATCCTCCTTTACGATGGTCGTGACAGCGTTTGAATTTTCGACCGCTAGTGGTCTCAACCCCTTCCCAAAAAATAATTGAATTTACAGATATAAAAATAAATCAATGATTCAAGGATGCGACCAGAGCTTGAAAAAGCTTAAAATGAGTTAAAAACCATGAACCTGGAGCAAAAGGAAGAAGCAATCTGTGAAACCATGAAATGCCCAGAGACCAATCCAGGCAAAGAAGTAATCAATAACGAATTGATAAATCCCATCATAGACCAACTATCAAAAGTCTCAAAATTCTATCTCGCGCATCATCAGTATTCAAGTTAGATTAATTTTATGTCAAAAACCTTTTTTTGCTTCAGCTAGCACTTTGTGAATAGGCGTAAATAACAGAGTTTAAAAAACAGTAATTAAAAACATTAATTACTTCGAATTATTAAAAATATTTTTATAGTCCTGAGCGGTTGCTTCCTCGGTTACGGCTGGAACGGTTGGGACTACTATTGATTGGTGATTGAACGATTAGTTCAGCAATAATTGGTATATTGACGATTGAGATCCTTGGTAGGGCTTACTCACCTGAGAGGCAACACAGAACACGAGCAGATCTGTCATATATTATTATTTGGATCACTTGAAGTCTCAAGCTACTGTTTTTTCAGTCCAACTGTGCAGTCCTACGGAATTAAGAAAATGAGTCAATGCTTCTTAAAAAGAACACACTACTAATATATATTTACCTATTTGCCCAGTTTTATATTATTTAAGTCGATATGGACCTTGAGCTCATTGCAATTTTGGGTAAGCAAGTGGTATTTTTGCGGGGTTATACAGAAAACGAGAATAAATTGTGATAAATCCCTAATGAAAAAGAGTCAAG
The DNA here is from genome assembly GCA_963774465.1 of uncultured Methanosarcinaceae archaeon. Classification (GTDB taxonomy): domain Archaea; phylum Halobacteriota; class Methanosarcinia; order Methanosarcinales; family Methanosarcinaceae; genus Methanosarcina. The sequence goes on from CAVZFI010000025.1 coordinate 79,408, forward strand.
GCTTCTTAAAAACAACACATTACTAATATCTATTTGCCTATTTGCCCATTTTTATATTATTTAAGTCGATATGGACTTTGAGCTTATTGCAATTTTGGGTAAACAAGTGGTATTTTTGCGGGGTTATCCAGAAAGCGAGAACAAATTGTGATAAATCTCATTACTGAAGATGTATCTGCGGAAACCTGACCGGATTATTTCAGACTTTGATATTTATTAGTTTCTTATTTATAATTCTGTTTGTATTATATTTCATGAATGATGATTTTATGTTGGTACAATTTGAGATCGCTTTCACAGGCATATAGATCGGACATAAAGTGGAGATAGAATGTACCAATAGCATTCTCTTTACCAATAGCATTCTCTTCAAATAACATTCTCTTCAAGAGATTATTTAAAAAGTAAATCTGGATGACTAATTGGTGAAATAATATTTACTCAATGCATCTGCCTGCGAAAAGTGATTATAAAACAATAGTTTTGAATTGTATCAATTTGAACAAAAATTAGGAGTGTAGACAAATGGGGAAACTTAAAAAGACATTGGTTATTTTACTAGCTGTCATGCTTGTAATGTCATTGACAGTTACGGCAGTAGACGCACGCGGCGGACATGGAGGAGGACGCGGTGGACACGGTGGCTGGGGCGGCGGACACGGTGGACACGGTGGCTGGGGCGGCGGACACGGTGGACACGGTGGCTGGGGCGGCAACTGGGGCGGCTGGGGCGGCAACTGGGGCGGCTGGGGCGGCAACTGGGGCGGCTGGGGCGGCTGTGGCAATGGTTGCTGGGACAACAGTTGTGGCTGTGACTTGGGCTGTGGTGGCTGGTGTTGATTGTTGAGAGGTAGGATGTCTTCATCCTACTTTCTCACTTTCCTACTTTATTCCTTTCATAAAACAGATTTCATAAAACAGATTTCATAAAACAGATTTCATAAAACAGATTTCATAAAAGAGATTTCTTCATCCTACTTTCCCGCTTTCCTACTTTATTCCTTTCATAAAACAGATTACATGATTATTTCAGATTTTAATATTTATTGGCGGTCCATTAATAATAAGTTGCTATTTTTTCCCTAGTATATTCCCCTACTTGCTTTCCGAGTCTCATTTTTCACATTATATATGTTTCAATTTCTTGTACGCAAATAAGCTTAGAAAACAGATGCAGGTGAATAACCTACACTCAAAAAATAAAATATCAACCAGCTAATGGGTCACGATAATATTTATTGAACTCTTATCTATAATTCGGCATATATTATATTCTTATCTATATTTCTATATCTATTATATTCGTTGAATGATTATCTTATATTGATACAATTTGAAATCGCTTTCATAGGCACATATACATCGGACATAAAGTGAAGATAGAATGTACCAATAGCATTCTATTCAAAAAATTCTTCAATAAGTCAATCTGGATGACTAATTGATGAAATAATATTTACTCCATACATCTGCCTGCGAAAAGTGATTATAAAACACTTTGAATTGTATCAATTTGAACAAAAGTTAGGAGTGTAGACAAATGGGGAAACAACTTAAAAAGACACTGGCTATTTTACTAGTTGTCTGTTTTGTATTATCTGTGACAGCTGCATCAGCAGCCGCCGCTCGTGGCGGTGGCGGTGGAGGACGTGGTGGCGGTGGACACGGTGGCGGTGGACATCAGATGGGGCCTGGTGGAGGACACGGTGGCGGTGGACACGGTGGCGGTGGACACGGTGGCGGTGGACACGGTGGATTTGGTGGAAAAGGTGGATTTAGAGGTGGACACGGCGGATTTGGTGGACACGGATTCAAAGGTGGACATGGCGGCTGGGGCGGCTATGGCGGCTGGGGCGGCTATGGCGGCTGGGGCGGCTATGGCGGCTGTGGCTGTGACTGGGACGATTGGGGTTGCTGGGACAGATGTGACTGGTGGTAATTGTTGAGAGGTAGGATTTCTTCATCCTACTTTCTCACTTTCCTACTTTATTCATTTTCATAAAACAGATTAACAGATTTCTTCATCCTACTTTTCCATTTATTTATTTCATAAAACATATCTATAAGCTATGGCTGAGTCCTGTGTGTTCTCGACTTCTGATTTCTCTCTTCCGATCCTCCTTTACGATGGCTGTGACAGCGTTTAAATTTTCGACCGCTACCTCAGGGGCAGGGGTTTATCGCGTCCGGTTCCTGGAGAAAAAAACTGTGAAATCTCTATTTCGAAAGCGGTCTCAACCCCTTCCCAAAAAAGTAATAGAATTTACAGATATAGAAATAAATCAATGACTCAAGGATGCGTCCAGAGTTTGAAAAAGCTTAAAATGAGTTAAAAAACCCTGCACCTGGGGCAAAAGGAAGAAGCAATCTGCGAAGCCATGAGATTCCCATAAACCAGTACCGGAAGTAATCAAAAAATTGGTAATTCTATCATATGTTAACTATCAAAAGGCTCAAACTCTATCTTACGCATCATTGGCGTTAAGTTAGATTCATTTTTATGTCAAAAATCTTTTTTTGCTTCAGCTAACACTTTGTAAATAGGCGTAAATAACAGAGTTTGAAATATAGTATTTGCTTATTTCTCTTAAAAATATTTTTATAGTCCTGAGCGGATTCGAACCGCTGTCCCGGGCTCCAAAGGCCCGAAGGATTGACCACTACCCTACAGGACTGCATTTTAAAGCTTTTACTTATAGATAATTCATGTACTTAATTTTTGTGCCAGCCCGGGACTTTTTGGCTTAATTTTCCGGTCAGATTTGACTTCTGCATGTATTTCTACCTACAGTTATTTTCTGGCTTTGAAATATTTTGCATGGAACTATTTTTTGCTTGCAGACAATTTTTCGGATAATTAATTTAAAATAATTTATTTCATTACTATATAGGGTCCTCCAAAATCAGTGTGTAAACTGAGGATTCAGAATGCTTATTTTAGGTAATAGATATATAACCAGAGTTCCCCCAATAAAAGTACATTCTTAAAATCCAATTTAGAGGAAAATAAACCCGATTAAACTTTAAAAATAATAGATGGACGGGATTAGAGCTTTATTTTTTGACAAATCACATTTTTTTGAAATTAGGGCAACTGACTCCGTTTTCCGTTTTACAAAATTAAATGTTGAAAATAAGGGCTAAGAAAACCTTAAAATGAAAATTAAGGATATTTAATTTCTTTAATGGAAAATAAATTCTTTATCATCTGTACTTTTATTGGGGAAGCACTAGAACCACATCCAATTCACGAGATAAGGCTTATTAACCCTTGAAAAATGAATCATTTTTTGAGGACCCTATTACTATATTATGGAGTTGGAAAAAATAGGGTATGACTGAATAGCGAAGTAGCGGGTTGTGACAGAATCGCCCGGGAGCTAACCTGGTTCTTACTTGAGGGTATGTTAGATGGGAGCATATCTCAGACGCGGCTGTATCGGGGGATACAGCAAAGGGACTAAAACGCTCTCGGGCTTCTTCTTACTGAGTTTTAATATATTTTTAAATTACTTCATTTTCATTCTTTTTCATTCTTATTTGTTATTTTTGGGTTTTTTGAATAAAGATACTATTTTTACATTCTATTCCAGGATTTATCTGCCTGGATCTGCTTTTATCTCATATTTGTTATCTGCCATAGAATTTTTTTCCCTGCTAATAAACTTCTTTTCTATTTCAGGTTTGATATGGAATCTTTTTCTCAAATAATACGCAGGCTTTAAATTATAAGCAGGTTTTAAATTTGACTCTGTGCTGACGTTGAAATTTTTCACACCGAATTATTTTTTGCTTAAAAACAATTTTTTGTATAATTAATTTAAAATAATTTATGTCATTAGTATATTCTGGAGTTGGGAAGTTAGGTGGAGGTATTTGCCACAATAAATGAAGAATCTCTGGGGGTCGCTGGTCCGTCTTCGAATAATATGCTTGGGGGAGTGTAATTTCGAAGGGGCTTTATTGGGGGATAAAGTCAAAGGATGCAGTGCCTCTGGGTATTTTCTTACTGTTTTTACCATTTTTTAGTAACCTTCATTTTCTCTTTTAATCTTTATTATTCTCTACTTATCTCTTTATCTCCTGCTAACTCTTTTGTTGTGATCCAATAAAGAAAGCCATTTTTCTTGTTGTGTTTTCGCGCTATGATTTTGAATTTTATTTTTGAGTCGTGTTGTTTACCCCTTTTCTAAGTCTCTTTTATGGTTCGAAGAACTGAAACCTTCCCTGTATATTCCTATTGAGAGCTTCAGCCGTACTGCAAGCTGTAACTAATCGCTGACCCAGTCCTTACTGTAGCTCTTTTTTAGTCTACATTGAATCCAGCTTAACGTTAAAAACTCATTTATTATGAAATTCGGTTTCGATTTTAAAACTTTTTGTGCGAAAGCATTTTTCGTTTGAAACTAATTTTTGATATAATTAATTTAAAATAATTACGGGAATAATTACATATTGTAACTTGGAGAGAGCAGAAAGAGTGACTTAAGGGTATAAAATAAGTGAAGATTGCCCGGAAGCTATCGATCCTGTTCTGAATCAATATGCTTGGGGGAGCGTATTTTCAGAGCGACTGTATCGGGGGCTACGGTAAAAGGAATACAGGGCTTCCGGGCTTTCTTACTCGGCTTTTGATTCTGCTATTTTGATGTGAGTCTACTGTATTTTATTTTTTTATTAATGTTCTTTACACGCTTTTGTGTATTCTTTCGATGTATTGATGGAAAAGAAAAATGCTTTTCATCATCTTTTTGATAATAACATATCTAATTTTTGTCAACTCTAATCGCTCAAAAGGCAGCAGTTAAGATTCGTTGTTCTTAAAATTCATCTGCTGTTCTTAAAATTCATCCATTCTTCTGGAACGATTTTCACTGCAGATTATTTCACGCGTTATTCTATTGCAATATTCTGCAAATTTCTGAATAATCGCTTTGAGTACTCTTTTGGATGGAATTTCCGGCAAAATGAGATCTAACGTCCAATTTTTTGATGGCTTTAAAACTTTTCGTGTTAAAATATTATATATTACAAAACAATTTTTTAGATAATTAATTTAAAATAATTTATGATATTATTATATGCTGGAGTTGGGAAGTAAGATGGGATACATGCCAAAATAAATAAAAGAACCGCCTGGAGACATTCATTCTGCTCTGGATGATATGCTTGGGGGAGCATAACTTCGGAACTGCTGTATTGGGGGATACAGCAATAGAGATTCAACGTCTTCGGGCTTCTTCTAATTCTTTTTTATGTTGTGTTTTCCGTTCCGGGCTTCTTCCATGCTACCTTAAAACTCGTTAAAAACGGGCGTTTAACAGGAAGGGCAATGTCTTCTTTTTCAATGTAAAGTTCAACTGCTTCTTTCAGGTTAGAGACTGCTTCTTCAATCGTTTTTCCCTGGCTTGATATTTCCAGCTCAAGGCATGAGGATACGTACCTCTCATTTTCTTTTTGCACCATCGCAGAAAATGTAAACATCTCTGTCATAGTTTGCAATACTCAAGTTTTTGTGTTAAATATTTCGTATCCTTTTATTTCTTTTATTTTAGACTCTTAATTACTCGGGACCTTCAGGTGAAGCTGGATTTCTTTTATCCGTTAATTCTAACAATCTCACCCTTTGATTCTATAGGCTCTGAAAGGAAAATATAAGGTCAATCTTCTGACTGGTGGCACTGTAAAACAGGATTATATGTACATATTTTCAAAATATTATACATTAATCTAAATATATTCTATATGTGAAAAACTCAAATATGTTTGGCTCCTTTCTAAATTTGGAATATAAAATTCTGAGTAAGGTCTGAAATAAACCTGCTCTTAAATTCTGTTTTAAAATATCGCTTTCAATTTCGAGGTAATTTAATGGAGACCAAGAGACCACATGCTTTGTTTATTCTATCAATCGTCGGCTTGCTGCTTCTCGCAAACCTTGCTTATGCAGTGACTTCAAACAATTCCCCGAATCAAAGTGCTACTTCCAGTGACAGCGCCGATAGTACACTTTCTGAAGATGCCGGTTACACACCTTCGGCAGGCTCTGAAGCAAAGATCAAAAATATTATCATCCTTGTTCCTGACGGGTGTTCCCAGAGTGTGCAGACGCTTGCCCGGTGGTACGGCGGAAAACCCCTCCAGGTTGATGAAATGATAGCTGGAACAGTGTCCACTTACAGTACTGACTCGGTTATCACAGACTCTTCTTCTGCTGCAACGGCATTTGCTACAGGGTATAAGACAACAAATGGATTTGTGAGTGTAGGTCCGGCTGCCGATGTCGTCTTAAGCACGCTGGAAATCCCTCCCGAAGAACTGCAATACAGCCCGCTTGCAACAGTGCTTGAAGGTTCAAAGCTTGAAGGCAAGGCTACAGGGCTTGTGGCAACCTCTCGCGTCAGCCATGCCACACCTGCAGCTTTTGCTTCTCATGTTGATAATAGGGATAGTGAAACCGAAATCACGGAACAGATGTTTATGAAGATATTGATGTGGTCTTCGGCGGCGGTTCCGATTATCTCATACCTGTAGCTGAAGGAGGAAAAAGGACTGACGGAGAAAACCTGACACAGGTGCTTCTTGACAGAGACTACCAGCTTGTTGACACCAGAGATGAAATGTCGAACCTGACCGTCGGCAAAACCTGGGGGCTTTTTGCCAGCAGCCACATGGCATCGAATATTAACCGCCCATTCCTGGCACCTGATCAGCCTTCTTTGCCAGAGATGACTGGAAAAGCCATTGAGCTACTCTCCCAGGACAAAGATGGCTTCTTTTTAATGGTCGAAGGCAGCCAGGTTGACTGGGCAGATCACGCCAATGATCCTATCTATGCTGTTACCGAATTCCTGGCTTTTGACGAAGCTGTAAAGGTTGCAGTGGATTTTGCTGAAAAAGATGGGCATACCCTTGTCCTGGCCTTCCCGGATCATAACACAGGCGGCATGACTATTGGCAGTTACTCCGATCATGAGTATGACTCCACAACGGTAGAAGAAGTTATTGGACCTCTAAAAAGCATGAAACTCAATTCCCTGGGTGTTGCAGCAAAAATCGGAACAGATCTCTCTCCAGAAAATCTCAAAACCCAGCTCAAGACATGGTGGGGCATTGATGCAACTGACGAGGATATAACTGAAATCCTCGAAATGTACGACAATGGGAAAGGATTCCCACTTGACTATGCCATCAGCGAGGTAATCAGCCGGAATCACACAGTTATCGGCTGGACCAGCCACGGCCACTGCGGTGATAATGTCCCGCTATGGGCTTACGGCCCTGACCACCCATCAGGCTACCTGGATAATACTGAAATTGCAGAATATATCGCTGAGAAAATCGGTTTCGATCTGAATGAAACCAACAGGTGCCTGTTTGTCGAAGTAGGGGAGGCTTTCTCCAGAGATAAAGGAGATGGGCAACTGGATGAAAACGAGTATTTGCTGGATATGACAGATTCTTCAAACCCGGTACTGAGAATCGGAAATGCCGAACTACCTGTGAGCAAGAACCTTCTTCTCAAAGACGGTGTAACTCACGAACTCAAAGGCATAGTTGTTTACGCTCCGGTAACAGGCAAAGTCTACGTTCCTAACGAGGTACTTTCACTCGTCTGATGCAGGCACTGCTAAATCATTGACAGCTACCCTGATTGAAATCAGGGTCATCTATGTTTCAGGAAGAGAGCCATAAGTTTCAAATTCAGTAGAATGCAATTTTCGAAAATCCCTGGGACAGCTCTTCCCCCAGGAATTTTTCCACTTCCCCTTTCAGGTTTTCAATAGCTTCTTCAATAGTGTTTCCCTTGCAAATGATATCAGCTTCAGGGCAGATTGAGATATAGAAATCTTCTTCCTGACGGATGGTTGCAGAAAAAGGAAACCAGATTGTCATACTTTAAAATATCTATCAGTCTACGTTTAAGGATTTCGTGCCTTCCATGTCCTTAAAATTGTTTTCTTGTGAATAATCTCCACACGAGCGCAGGAATTTTATACTTAAGCTGGTATCACATTCTAAATTTATATCCTCAAGTTTGTGGGTTCTATGGCAACGGAGTCTATAATGTCTTTTCTCTTACCTTTACCTGACCTTTCAGTGCTTATTCTTCTTGGCGTCTTTGTACTGACCTCTCTCAGGCAGATCGGATCTTTGAGACTGCAGATCTGGCAGGTCATGACATTGGGGGCTGTATCGGTGCTGCTGCTCGGCGAGATTTCGCCTGAAGAAGCTCTGGATGCGATTAATCTTGATGTACTCGTCTTCCTTTTTGGAGCTTTTTGCGTGGGAGAGGCGCTTAACAGGAGTGGGTACCTTGCCTGTCTCGGAAGCCGGATAGTTTCCAGGGCGAGGAATACGGATCAGCTTGTTTTGCTTGTACTCTTTTCTACGGGAATTCTTTCTGCAATCCTTATGAACGATACCCTGGCAATTATGGGCACTCCATTAGTCCTGAGTTTTTCCCGAAAGTATGATATCTCCCCCAAGCTCATGCTTTTCGCACTGGCTTTCGGAGTAACTACCGGAAGCGTTATGAGTCCTATAGGAAACCCACAGAATCTTCTCATAGCAGTTGATGGAAACCTGGATGCTCCTTTTGTAACTTTTTTGTCTTCACTTGCTCTGCCAACTCTCATATGCCTCATAATTGCTTATGCCGTCCTGAGGCTCTTTTTCAGGCAGGAATTCGGAAAATCAGCCCTTGCCCATTCTGAAGAAATCGTTACCGATCCTGAAATGGCCAGGGTTGCAAAAATGGCTCTCTCCCTTATGCTAATTCTGATAGGCTGTAAGGTCTTTCTTGTTGAATTTTTTCCTGCGTGGGACTTCAGCCTGAGCTTGCTCGCTCTTTTCTCCGCATCGCCTGTCTTGCTCAGTAAAAAACGCATTGAGATCCTGAGAAATATTGACTGGGCAACTCTGGTTTTTTTCGTTTCGATGTTTGTGCTGATGGAAAGCGTGTGGATTTCAGGGACATGCCAGGAACTGCTTGGCAGGATGTCTCCGCAGTTAGGCTCTGTGCCAATGATCCTGGCCCTCAGCATTGGACTCAGTCAGCTAATTTCTAATGTTCCCTTTGTTGCGCTCTATCTTCCTGCTATGGGAGGTGCAGTTTCTCAGGGACAGCTGATGGCGCTTGCTGCGGGAAGCACAATTGCAGGCAATCTACTTATTCTGGGGGCTGCAAGCAATGTAATAATTATCCAGAACGCAGAAAAAGAAGGCAAAACCCTCTCTTTTATTGAATTTTCTCGAATTGGAGCTCTAATTACGTTTTTAGATGCTATTATTTACTTTATCTTCCTTTGACTCTTCAAAGTACTAAATTCTCTTTAAATGAATTTAGGCAGTTTGTTGCCGCTTAAAACTCAATTTAAAGCCATATTACGTTTAACCAATTTAATTTCTTTTTTCTAATCGTATATATAAACTTCCCAACTCTCCGATAAACTTGATATACTCAAAGCACATACACTTTTTTCTGGAAGATATAAGATCATGACCCAGAATAATACCGATACAAATAACAGGCGCAAGCGCGCTAAGGGTACCGTACAGAAGAAAACCTTCGGGCCTGTTGAAGATCTTGAAACTCATGTCCGGTCCGACTGGTGGCAGACTCTTTTTAACTCACTTTATCTTAAGACCGATGCCGATCTTCTGGATGATTTGGAGGTAACCAAGAAAGAGGTCGATCTCATTGTTTCTATTTTGGGGGTGGCGCCGGAAGAAAAAATTCTTGATCTGTGTTGCGGACAGGGAAGACACGTACTTGAGCTGGCAAGAAGAGGCTTCTCAAACGTAGAGGGGTATGATAGGTCCCAGTACCTTATCAGAAAAGCCAGAACCAGAGCACAGAAGGAAAACCTGCAGGTCAGGTTCAGAGAGGGAGACGCAAGAAAGCTTCCCTATCCTTCTGATACTTTTGATGCAGTTACTATCATGGGCAACAGTTTTGGCTACTTTGATTCAACTCTTCAGGATCGAAAAGTTCTTGAAGAGATTTTCAGGGTTCTGAAGCCCGAGGGCAGAGTTTTTATTGATTCCGTAGACGGGGACCATATGAAAAAGAGTTTCCAGGCCAGGTCATGGGAATGGCTGGACAGAAAGTACTTTGTTTGCAGGGAAAGGGCTCTTTCAGCAGACGGAGACAGGCTAATTTGCAGGGAAGTGATAAGCCGCATTGATAGGGGAATAATTGCAGACCAGTTTTATGCTGAGAGATTATACAATAAAGAAAGTCTTTTTGAGCTGCTTACTGCGTCAGGATTTAGCAGTCCCACTTTTCATACAACCTTTAGTCCTGTATCCGCAGGCACTCAGGATGCAGGTATGATGGAACAGAGGATTCTGCTCTCGGCTTCTGCTGAAAAACCCTGGCTTTCTTCTCTTCAGGCAGCTGGGAATAAAAAACCCCTGAACATTGCAGTCGTGCTGGGAGATCCGAGAAAAGAAGACCAGGTCAAGCCTGCCTGTGTGTTCGATGACGATGATTTCGATACGCTTGAGAAAATGAAAAAGGCGCTTTCAGAGATTCCTTTCATGAGATTTACTTTCTTCGACAGGCATGAAACGCTGCTTGACGATTTGAAGAAAAAGGCAGGAAAAATTGATCTTGTACTTAACCTCTGTGATGAGGGCTTTTTCAATGATCCTACAAAAGAACTTCATGTTCCTGCATTACTTGAGCAGCTCAATCTCCCTTATACAGGAGCAGGTCCTCAATGCCTTGCTTTTTGTTATGACAAATCCATTGTAAGGGGAGTTGCAAGAGAAATGCGAATTCCTGTAGCAAAGGGAACGCTTGTAATCGGGGACTCTGACCTTACGAAGCTTCCTCTTTCTTTCCCCTTACTTATAAAGCCTAACTCAGGGGACTCGAGTTTCGGGATCACACAGAAAAGTATCGCCCACAGCCTGGAGGAACTTCTTGAAATCCTGGCTGAAACCCGGGAAAAAATAGGGTCAGATAAGCCTTTTCTGCTGGAAGAATTCCTTCCCGGAAAAGATATCAGTGTTGGCATTCTCGGAAATCCTCCTGCATGCACCGTACTGCCTATCACGGAGGAAGATTACTCGGCAGTTCCGGAAGAACTTCCAAAGATCTGTGGCTATGAAGCCAAGTGGCTTCCGGACTCTCCTTACTGGAATATCAAATCCGTGCCTGCAGCTCTCCCGGAAAAGACCAGGAAGGAAATTGTGAAATGTTGTCTTGCTCTTTTCAATAGGCTGGGCTGCCGGGATTATGCTCGTTTTGACTGGAGGCTTGACGCTGAAGGAAAACCCCGGCTCCTTGAAGTAAACCCCAACCCAGGTTGGTGTTGGGACGGGCACCTGGCAAAGATGTCGGCTTACGCTGATATTTCTTACTCAGGAATGCTTACAGCCATTATTGAAGCTGCAAAAGAAAGATATGGTCTTGAAGCTGCCGGAAAAATAGAGATTTCCAAGAAAATACCTGAAAGCGCTCCCAGGAAAAGCCCGGCTGAGTGTGCTGCTGAATTTGAAGAAGAAGTTGAAGCCAGTAACTCACTGGATTCCGATGACAGAAAGAGGCGCGTTTTCTCAAATGCCTCTGAGACAATAGACGTCTTTGAGAGCACATAAATACGAAAAAGGTGCGGGGTGCGAAAGTTTCTGATCTTTTATCGCTTCCCTACTTTTCTTTTTACTTCTGAATTATAATAGTAAGAATATCTTCATCCTGCATTCTGTGTTCAAGGCCAACTCGCTGCCCGGGATGTTTTGCGGATGTACCCCATACATGGGCATAGCGGAATTTTCTGCGGAAATCCCGATGAAGGCGGTCACAAATCTGGCCTATATTGGTTCCGCTCATGACTATAAGAGGCTCTTCCATATCTGCGGCCTGGCCCTGCGGCTTTAAGTAAACCCTGATGAAACCCAGCCGGTCGTAAATAGCATCTTTGAGGGTCTCGATGTTAATACCCTGGTGGGCTGAAATGAAGATTGAGTCCGGGTACATTTCCCTGCATTCTTCGATCAGCTGCGGATAGGCAAGGTCAACCTTATTAATGACTGTCAGGGACCTGACATAACTGCGGTTGTTCAGGACAACATCAATAAGCTGGTCCACGGTTATATTTTCCCTTATAAGCACACTGGCGTTATGGATCTTGTACTCATCCAGCACAGCCTTGATAGTTTCCTCATCCAGGTCAAGGTCAATGGTTGAGTTGATCTCTACTCCGCCCCTGTCTTTTTTCTTGATTACCACATCAGGAGCTTCCGCATCCACTCGGATCCCGGCCTGGTAAAGTTCGTCCATAAGTACTTCGTGATGTTTGGGCTGGAAAACATCGAGCAAAAATATAACCATGTCCGAGCTACGGATAACCGACATGACTTCTTTTCCGCGCCCACGGCCAGAAGATGCACCCTTTACAAGCCCTGGCACGTCAAGGAACTGGATTGTTGCGCCTTTGTGCTCGAGCACTCCAGGGACAACTGTAAGGGTCGTGAAATCATATGCTCCGACTTCTGACTTGGCATCCGTGAGCTTGTTCAGAAGCGTAGATTTCCCTACTGATGGAAAACCCACAAGGGTTACGGTTCCGTCTCCTGATTTTCTTACCGAGTACCCTTCCCCTCCGCTTCTTGCCGAGGCTTTCTTTTCGACTTCGTCCCTCATACGGGCTATTTTGGCTTTGAGGCGGCCTATGTGATGGGAAGTTGCCTTATTGTACTGGGTCTTTCGGATTTCGTCTTCGACTTCCTGTATTTGCTCCTGTATACTGCTCATCTGGAACCTGCCGATTTCGGGACTGAATAAATGATTTTCATATTACTTGAAAAAAGAAACCGCATCCATACGGTCTCTGCAAACCTTTTTTGATCTAATACAGATCCGTTATCTGGATGTTTTATCCTGAATAGTTGAATGAAATATATATACCTATGGAATGATTCTATTTACTGGTTCTGAATAGTAAGGATATTCTAGCTCATTTATATCTTTTAATAAAAATAATAATATTTAAAGCTTATTGAAAGGTACGGCTCTAGTAAATATTCATAAAGAAAGCTTTATTCAAAGGAAATTATCTCTCCTGTTTCTTCATACACCTTCAGCCCTCTCGGAAGTTTTGAAGCGAATTCTTCGGAATTAAGAATTTTCAGGAACTCGCGAACCTCGAAAGTTTCCAGCACCTCTCTCCTTATCAGGAAATCATAATCTTCTTCTGCAAATTTTACAAATTTCAGACCGCTCTTTTCGGCACAATTTCTTATTCCTATTCCTGCATCAGCCTTTCCTGAGGCAACTGCTTCACAGATCGAAATCTCAGATTTTGCTCCGGATGCGTATCCCAGTATAGAATCCGTAAAATCCTTTTTACTAATCCCCTTTTTACCTGCGAGTTCTGCAATTTTCAGTTCAAAAAGAGCTCTTGTGCCTGAACCAAGGTTCCTGTTAATCAGGCGTTTTCCTGGAAGATCCGAAAGTCCAGAAATCGGGCTGTCCTGCCTGACAATTAACCCCACTTCCCGCCTGTACCCTTTGACGAGTACAACGCCTGAAAGCTTCATATTCTCGATTGTCGGGATATTGTACAGGATGCCAGTCTGACCGTTGGAATATATGGAAGGCATGTTTACACCTGCAATATCGGCTGTATTTGCGGCAATTGCACTGAAGCCCCCGCTTGAACCGGTGTAAAGTGTCCTGAAGCGAAGCCCGCTAAGGTCTTCAAGCAGGTCAAAGCCTGGACAGAATCCGCCTGCTATCAGAATGTCAGGTTTTTCAACCTCTCCGAAAAGGGTCACTTCAACAGGGGTTCCCGCCTCAATAAACTCTGTACTGGATGGAATCTCGATAAAGCCATCTGCCCCGGAGAGGGAGGTTATGGCACCTGAACCTCTATCTGCAGGATAGACTCTCCCACGGATCAGGCCTACCGGAAAGAGCTGCTGTCTTCCTTCGGAACGGAAACCGGTACCCATAATTCCTTTTTCCATTTTTTTGAGCTCTTTATCATCTCCAAGGGCTTTTCTGAGAAGGGGGGCTACGAATTCATTAAAAATCATTAATGCGGATGTAGGGTTTCCGGGCAGCCCTATTATAGGGACGCCTTTTATCATGCCAATAACCACAGGTTTTCCGGGTTTTATATTTATACCGTGGGCAAGGGTTTCTCCTATTTCATCTATGAGCCTGTACATCACATCCCCGGCCCCTGATGACGTGCTGCCAGAAGTCAGAATCAGGGCACATTCCGAAACCGCAGTTTCAAGTGCCTTTTTCATGGTTGCCTCGTTATCTTCTACAATCCCGTAAAGCAGGGGGAAGGCTCCGCACTCATGTATTCCGGCATATAATGTGTAAGAATTTGCGTCATATATCTTCCCGGAAGTAAGTTTTTCTCCGGGACGCACAAGCTCGTCTCCTGTTGAGATTATCCCTACCTGTAATTTAAGGATAGGGACATCCTTTTTTCCGACAGAAGCAAGCACCCCGATTTCCCTGGTACCGAGTTTCCGCCCTGCCCTCAGTACACGTTCTCCTTTCAGGATGTCCGAACCGGTTTTCATTATGTTTTCTCCCACAGTTACAGGTCTGTAAATCGATACGGTTCCGTCTTCTTCAGAGCTGTATTCAACCATGACCACAGCGTTGGCGCCTTCAGGAATCGGTGCTCCTGTAGCTATTTCCACGGCTTCCCTCGCTGAAACAGTGAATTTTGCATCCGAACCTGCTGGAATGTTTCCCAGCATCCTGAGTTCTACACGCTCGGTTTCGCTGCAGGAATACGTGTCTTCTGCCCTGACTGCATAACCATCCATTACAGCTCTTGGAAAAGGAGGGACATTAATTTCGGTAATAATATCCTCTGCAAGGGTTTTACCGTGTGCGTTTTCAACGACTGAGTTTTCCTTTCGAGGAATAACCTGCAGGCTGTTTATTATTTCCCGTGCCTTATCCACGGAGACAAGTTTCCGAAACTCTTTGCGCTTCATAAAAATCAAATCCTGTGATCCTACCGGCCTTCAGATGGGTTTTTAGTTTAATAGCATTACCTGACATGTTTTATACTTATTTTTTCCGTTGAGGGAATATACTGCAAGCAGTTAGCATAAAGCAGCCCCTATTCGAGAAAGGCCGTCACAGAGAGACAGGCATGGAAAAAATCGTTTTTCATGGACCGCATGAAGAAATCTGTTAGCGGAGACTCAAATAGGAGCTAAAGGAAAAATTCAAAACAAAGTTCAAAGTGGAGTTCAAAATGAAATCCAAAAAGAGATTTAAAAAGAAATTTAAAAGGGAATCGCTCCACCAAAACACTGATAAAAAAGAACCCCGGCGGGAAAAGTCCCGCGTGATTTTATTGCCTTTTTTGTTTCTTTCATTTTTCAGGGCTGCCCTTTCACTTATAAATGGGTGTGCCCGTACTCTGGGTTATTTTGTCAAAGGCTTCAACCATTTTCATTGTCATGGGTCCTGGTTTGCCTGTACCTATGATTCTTCCGTCAAGTTTGGTTAGAGGGGCAGATTCAGCTGCAGTGCCTGTGACGAAAATTTCATCTGCTGTGTAAAGGTCAAACAGGCCGAGATTTGCTTCGATGGTTTTGTATCCCATCTCATCCAAAAGTTCGATGGCTGTGGCTCTGGTAACCCCTTTTAAGTTGCTGATTGTAAAGGGAGTAAAGACCTTATTGTTCTTGACTATGAAAATATTATCTCCTGAGCCTTCACAGACAAAACCATTCTGATCCAGGAAAATAGCTTCATCCCCTCCTTTTTCATTGGCTTCGATCTTTGCCAAAATATTGTTCAGATAGTTCAGGGACTTGATATTCGGGGATAAGGCATCAGGCGCATTTCTCCTGATGCAGACACTGACTCCTGTAAGCCCGACTTCATAGAGGTCGCCGTACATGGCTCCCCAGTTCTGGGCTATAACGACCACTGTGGGCTTCTCGCAATTGCGAGGGTCAAGCCCGAGATCTCCTATTCCCCTTGAAACGATTGGGCGGATGTAAGCATCTCTGAGGTTATTTTTCCTGAGGGTTTCAAGTATTGCTTCGCTCATTTCTTCCTTTGTAAGGGGGATATCCATTGCAATTGCCTTTGCCGAGTCATAAAGCCTGTCAACGTGCTCTTTCAACTTAAAGACACGTCCACTGTATGCTCTGATGCCTTCAAACACGCCGTCGCCATAGAGGAAACCATGATCATAGACCGAAACTTTGGCTTCGGATTTGGGAACAAACTTCCCATCCAAGTATATCAGTAACTCACTCATTTGCGAACAATCCTCTGCAATCTTACTACTTTATAGAGTTTACCTGTTTTCTTGATAATTTCAATTAAATATTGGTTTTAATATGTAAACCTAATAGACCATTTACTTTTTTCACTCATTGACAGTATGTAAGCTCTGCGCGGGGTTTTAAAAAACTCAATGCCTCAGGGGAAGTTTCCATACTGGCAAATTCTTAAGTAAAATGCCGAGTAAGTGAGTATATATTAAATATATATTACAATTCCGCTTCTATACAAATATTTTAAGGTTTTTTACAATTCCAATTAATGTATCCATCCAAAACGTTTTTATCTTAGAACGCGCATTTCGTATTCCGCAGTAAGAAAAGCAAACAGGGCTCGTGGCTTAGCCAGGATATAGCGCTGGGCTTCTAACCCAGACGTCGGGGGTTCAAATCCCTTCGAGCCCGCTTAATTCTTTAACTGTTTCTAACCAGCCTCAGCAAATTGTTTTCATTCACTTTCTGGCATGCTTATTTTTTTCTTAGAGTTTAATTATCCTCTTTCTGTAGACCTTTAGATTCTCTACCTGCCCTCTCTGTTTTTTCAGCCTTTCCTTTCAGCCTTTCCTATTTAGTAAAAAATCCTAGCATAGCTACAGCTTTACCAGAGTACGCGCAGCTTTTGGTTTGGAAAATCTCATTTCAAAATCGTAGAAGATATAGATAGAGTAGTGTACCAAAAGTTCTGTAAAATCGGAAGCTCAAAAAGTCACTAAACCAAATGTGATAAAGTACCAAAAATTCAGCTTTAAATTTACAGAAAGATTGACACACTGCCTTCAATAGCCATGGTGACGTTTACTCTTGTTAGGTTGTCCAAGCTCATTAAAGTGTATAAACGACAATGGTGAGAAGGGTATCGTAGTGGCTACTATCTTCATAATAGCAGGTACCCCAGTCCCAGTGCGAGAAACATTACTCCTGACATTACTGCTGTAATCAGCCCGATCTGCCTAATGCTTTCCACTTTAGCTGCGAGGCCCAGCGGCACCAGCAGTATGAGATAAAATGAGGTTCCAACAAAAAATCCTCCAAATAGCAATATGCTGCCTGCAATACTGGCATAAGACAGAGCTGCGGACATCGCCAGAAGGAATGGAGGACACACATTGATTCCTGTCAGGAAGCCAAAGAAAACAGGATAATTCACGTATTTTTTACTCAGCTTGCACAGCCCTAAGTGAGGCCATTTCTTTACCACCACGAAGGCTAGCATCAAGACGGACAGCAGAATCATAGCAGTCCCTATGGCTCTGTTGAGCCATGGACCGTTTATCTGCTTGCCGAGAATTCCCAGTATCAGGCCGAAAAACAGGTAGGCAATTAGCCTACCCATTGCAATCTCTCCAATGGCTAGTATATTCCGCCGCAGCTTTCGATCTTCCGATAGGACAAAAGGCACATATACAGGGGCGCAGGTGACCAGGCAGAAAATGCCCGTGGACAGCCCTAGCAGCATGCCCTGGGAAATAGCCTCTATGATCATCAGCCACCGCTCATGACTTCGCTAGCAACGCAAAGCCAACGATCACAATGAGAACCGTGTACAGATACATTACCCATATCTTGATATTTTTTTTGTCAATAGCCATTTCAGAAACTTCCATTATTACCAGTCAACAAGTAAATGCAATTATCAGAAACTCCCTATCTCACCGGTCATCAAGTAGTGTACAATCATCCATATGAAGCCTGACACAATGAGCATGTTAAAGATAACTGCCAGTGGAATAAAACATAATCTTATGCTCTGGTCAGTAAACATCAGCTGGTAATCGATCGCACCTGCAGGACATTTGTCCATGCATTTTCCGCACTTGGCGCACTCGATTGTCGTTCCTCCCTTCGCAAGTGATTCTTTGGTGATCGCAAACAGCTCACAGCTTTTCACGCACAGGCCGCATTTCTTGCAGAGGCTTGTGTCGACTTTTACCTTAAACGGATTGATGACCCCAATTATAGCATTGGCAGGCATAAGCGGACAGATAAAGCTACAGAACAGCCTTTTCTTTGTGAGCAGCGGGCCTATCACCAGGAAGATCAGTCCACCAGTCACGAATATCAGCGCTGTGATCCACTGGAAAGTCGTCGTCACGCCAGGCGGATCATAGATGATCCGCAGCGGGCACATGTAAGCGCAGAAGACAGGTATCAGAAAGACAGTGCTGACCAGGATCAGGAACAACATCAATGCGTAAGGAAACATCTTTGCCCATTTTGGCGGGGTTTCAAGAGGTATGATAGGCTTCTTTAATAGAGAGGCGAAAAACTGATCCATCCATCCGAAGAAACATATCCAGCCACACCACCCTCGTCCCAGGATAAGTACAAGACCGAGCCACATGAAGAGAATGGCAAACAGTGATGTGACTGGGGACGGAAAGACCATTTTTCCCTCGGTAAAGTATGGTACCGCTACGAACGGGATAGTGATCGGACAGATGGGAGCGCCAGTATTGTTCAGGACTTGATCGGTCAGCAGAATGCTGCCCCTGTGCACTTCATGTTCCAGAGAGAATGCTATGGTGAAAATTAAACCATCCATCCCAACAAAAGATACCATGCGGAGAAGGTTGACTCTGCCAGTCCACAGGATGAAAAAAGTCATTGCTGTACCTACTATGACAATAAACGCGGTGATTGCCAGGTGAGCTGAAGAAAAATCTCCCCGTCCTACAAGAAAAAATAAGATTAAACCAGTGATAGCTGCCGCAGTAAAACTGATTGCTAAAGAATGCTTTAAACGGTCTGTATCGCATCGTGCTCCTTTACTCTCGCTTTTGTTTAATTGACACACTTGCTTACCTCATCTGGCACCAAAACGCTGGGGCCACTCAATAATAATATTTTTCCCTGTCACTTATATAAAAACTTGTCGAAATTTTTTGGTAATATATCCTGACCATTTCAGCGCTAGCTATATGTTACTGATGTTGTTTTCTGAGGCTCTATAAACTGACTAACTTAAAAATTAATAAGTTAATGTTTGTTCAGAAAGGTCACATATTTGCACTTTGAATCTCGTTTTTACACGACACTGATCGGGGGTCCCTGAATGCAGGTACGTTAAGAAAAGAATGCAGTTAAACAATGAGCTGATCCCAAAACTCAAAATTACAATTCTTAGAATCTCGATTTTGAAATAATCAATCGATCTACTGATCAGAAAAGTAGTTATGAAACTCTTGTGGATATAGGAATAAAAATTGGTTTTGGGATAGGCTCAATATGTATTTTATGAAAAAATATTCA
>CAVZFI010000026.1:0-43882 GCA_963774465.1 uncultured Methanosarcinaceae archaeon
TTCAGTGCAGGCACTGAAAAGAAAAAGAAAGGCAAGAGGCTTAACGAGTTCGCTTATATTTACGGCTCAGGAGGCTATTTCGATCCGGAGCCTGATCCCGAGGAGGACAGTTATACAGGTACATGGGATTCCGAACCCGAGATAGAGCCTGAAGCCGAATCTGCAGTTGAGCAGGGTATGAAACAAAGAACAGAACCTGCTCTCGAACCTGAATTTAAGGCTGATACCAAAACCCTGCAGAAGCCCCTGCCTGTAACAACGGCTGGAAAAATAAGTAAATCCTCGGATGAATCCGGCACCGGAAGCTCTTTCGAATTCCTGTCTGATTATACCGGGTCAGGGACAGCCGGAGTTTCTGATATTTCAAGAAAAGAGCCTGAAAAGCTGTCTGGAAAGAGTAATTCTCTCGAAGCTGCCGTATCCGTTTACAGGGCATGCCTCTCTTCCGGGCTTCCGCAATCAGCAGACCTTTCTAAGGTTTCCGATGAGCAGCTTGAAAAAGCAGTTATACGGATTATAGAGTGTGAAGGCCCTATTCATGCAGAAGCCCTGCTCCAGCGCATAAAATCGCATACAGGAATTCCCCGCATGCTCGGGAAAATCAGACAGCGCATATTTGATTCTGCGGCGCTTGCCGAGAACACAGGAAAAATCCGGATCGAAGGCGAGTTCTACTGGCCAGTTCCGGAACCTGCCTGTCTCCTGCGCAGGCGTGATGGGGATGCGTCTTCAAAAATCGAGTGGATCTGCGACGAGGAAATAAGAGAAGCTGTCCGATTCGTCCTTAACAGCCAGTATTCAACCCCTCTTGAAGATCTTATTGTCCAGGCCTCGAGACTTCTCGGGATAAAAACCACACGCAAAAATGCATGGGAAAGGATCGAGAAGCTTGTCAGGTCAGGGATAGAAAGTAATGAATTGACCCAGATGCCCAACAAAATGATCTACTTTGTAGAGTGAAACTCTCAACCTTATATGCGTTATTTGGTTCTGTTGCAAAAAATCTGGCTGTTTTACCAAACCAGTGAAAAACATCACAATTGGGATATTAAGATGTCATAAGCAGGTCAATAATAACACAAAAAGAAATTATTATAGCCTAAAAGGGTAGAAAAATTATTTTTGCAACAGAACCCTCAATTTCGAGGTACTTCTATTATTTGGAAATTACTTTGCACTTGGTAGCAACTATGCTCCCACTAGGCCTATTAAAAAAGATATAAGGGGAGTGAATATATCACTCCCATTCAAATGAATTATGCGACTGCAGCGGCAATTATCGCTGCGATATCCTCTACAGATAGGCATTGTTGTCCAAAACCTCTGGGTAAATCAAAGCAAAACTCGATTCCTCTTGGATTCGTAAGATCGGAATCGAATTTAACTTCAAAGGTATCTTCTACAAAAGATGCAGGAGTATCCCCGGGTAATATCCTATGCTTCCAATGTACTTGCGCATCCACTTTTAAATTAGGAGGACAATATTCAAGTGCATCTATTTCAGCACTTCCTAAATCAGCGAATTTATTGGCGAGAAATTCACTGCATTTTTCCGCAAAACGAGTGTTTCTAAGGTCGTAACATCCGTTGGAAGTCGGTGCCAGTGGATTAGTAATTTGTGTCATATTCTCGGAAACGGGAGTCCCCCCTGGAGCTACGTGTACTTCAACATGTTCATTTGGAGTATTACTTGTCTTGATGAACACAAGATCTGGGATACTATTGTGATCGTAATCAGCCATCGTCCACACACCATCACTTTCATTAACGAATGTGGTTGGCATTTCAAAAATTCTATTTTGATAATTAGACGCTCCAGAAGCGATGTGAACTTCAACATGTCCATTTGGAGTATTGCTTGTCTTGATGAACACAAGATCTGGGATACCATCGCGATCGTAATCTGCCATTAACCATACTCCATCACTCTCATTAACGAATGTGGTTGGCATTTCAAAAATTCTATTTTGATAATTAGACGCTCCAGAAGCAACGTGAACTTCAACATGTCCATTTGGAGTATTGCTTGTCTTGATGAACACAAGATCTGGGATACCATCGCGATCGTAATCAGCCATCGTCCACACACCATCACTTTCATTGACGAATGTGGTTGGTGTTTCAAGAGTCCTCGTTTGATAATTTGCCATATACACACTCCTGAATCTTTTTATGTCTGCACTATTTTGTATTGTTATTTTATTAGCATTCTATGTGTCATGTTTTATGCTTTGGATAGCCTATTTACATTTGTATTAAATGGATATTATATATTAGTAATATAATATTAATTAATATAAAATTAGCAGAAATATAACTAAGAAATCAATAATAAATAAAAGTTTAGATTTTTTAGTCATAGAGCCTATCCCAAAAGCCATTTGATTCTTAATCATCAAGAATTTTAGGATTGTTTTCATGATTAGAAACTCGATTGATTATTCGGAATACAGGATTCAGAGAAGCAATTTTGAGTTTTGAGATAGGCTCTATTATAATGAAAGTTGCTCTTTCTTGACAGAATTTTACACAATTGCCTATATGTTTGTTTTCTCAGTAGTTCTATAGTATATAGAAATAAGCTTGTTTCCTTCGATAACCCCCCATCCAAACATAAAAGAGACATTGAGAAACACATATTTACAGGCTGTATAAAAACTAAATTTGATTCCTACAATTGGGATCAAACTTCCACATTGCTCACAATTATGTATACTCCATTCTTTCTAACCATAGTTTTATTGTTTTTGTGGGCCATGTACACCTTTGAAAACCCTTTAACTCAGGCTGTCTCAAAACTATATCCGGTCGCACATTTGGGCTAGAAACCTCGTAATCTTTATATTTTTTGCAAAACTTAATTCTATTGTTCCACCATGTTTAGAAAGTACGATCAAAAGCAGCAGTTTTTACTTCCATTAAACCTGGAAGATTTTGTTCCTGAAAACCATATTGCCAGAGTACTAAACGACATCGTAGATGTCGTTGATATCAATGCTATTGAATCCACTTACTCTAAGGAAGGTTGCCCAGCCTATCATCCAAGACCTCTTTTAAAAATATTACTTTATGGTTACCTTATAGGCATTAGAAGTTCACGTAAACTACAACAAATGACTCAAACTGATACTGCTTTTATGTATCTGGCAGCCATGCAAAAACCTGATTTTCATACGATTTGTCGATTCCGTTCAACTCACCTCAACCCTATTAAAGAAATCTTTTCCCAGGTTGTCACGTTTTGTAAAGAAATGGATATGATTGGTTCAAGTATCTCTATTGACGGAACAAAGATCAAGGCAAATGCTTCATCAAGACAAAGCAAAAGTTCGGATGCTATCGAAAAAGAAATAGATAGGATACTCAAAGAGAGTATTGAGACAGATAAGTATGAAGATGAAATTTATGGTGACTCAACACCATATCAGATTCCAGAAGAGCTAGTTGACAAGAAGAAAAGATTAGAGAAAATTAAAAATGCTAAGAAGAAGCTTGATGAAGAAAAGCTGAAAAAAGTAAACATCACAGACAACGATGCTCGAATTATGAAGCATAAAGATGGGAGCAAGAAACCTTCCTACAATTGTCAGGTTGCTGTTGATGAAAAGGAACAAATAATCGTTGCAGCAGACGTTGTCAACGAAGAAAACGACTTGCATCAAATGGAACCAATGATACAAAATGTAAAAAATACACTGGGATATAAACCAACAATAGTGCTTGCAGATGCAGGTTATTTCTCATATGAGAATCTGGAATTTTTACTGGAAGAAGAGATTGATGCCTATATTCCTGACAACTTCTATAAAGCTGAAAAAGAAGGAAAAACCAGGAAGCTCAGGAAATCTCTTTTTAAATACGATGAAGAAAAAGACTGCTATTATTGCCCTGCTGCATTTGAAATTCCCTTTACAAGAATACAAAAGAGGAAAGGTGAACCTGATTTACGATATTATGTCTGTAGCTATTGTTCTCAGTGTGTGTTGAGAAATGCATGTACTAAGAGTGAAAAAAGGACGATAACAAGAGATCCTAGAGAACATTTAATGGAGAGTATGAGGGTTAAACTGAACACAGAAAAGGGTACGGAAAAGTATCAGAAAAGAATGTCTACCGTAGAACCTGTGTTTGGACAGATGAAACAGGATAGAGGGTTTAGGGAATTTCTGTTGAGAGGGAAAAGGAAAACAGGAATTGAATTTGTTATGATGTGTACTGTACACAATATAAAGAAAATAGCAGACTTCATAAAAAGAGAAGGGAAAAACCTGAAAGATATGCTGAAAATGATAGTTGGGGGAGGAAGTAAAGGCTGGAATAAAGGGAGAATTCGAGCAGAAAATAGCAAATAAGCTATGTTGACCTATGAAAATTTACCTTTTCTTGTTGAAATGAAATAAAAATTGAAATGGGTATTACCCAATTGTAGAATTCAAAATGGTTTTGAGACAGCCTGATATATTAAGTTTGAAATAAGTATATTAGTTTCAATATAAAAATAGTAGTCGAAGCAATCAAAAGCTGTAAAATTAATAAAGATACTATAATAAATACAGATAACATATTAGTAATTCCAGCTTATAATACTAATTTCCGGCCTGGTCGTCGGAACTACGACAGGGCTACCAGACCAGGAAATAGACCACGAAAAGTTCTGAGGGACAGGGGGCATATTTAGCGTGCCGGATACATCGGATATGTTGATTTTCTGGGCTGTAGTTATGTCACGTTTCTTTATACCGCTAGCCATTCCTCGCTACCCTCTCCCCGGCGTACTCGCCTGCCTGATCCTTGACGGTATCGACCAGACAATCTTCCAGCAATTTACCAGCCTGCCTCTGGAAGGCTATCAGGGCTACGACAAAGCTCTTGACATTTATTACCTGACCATCACGTACCTTTCGACCCTGCGCAACTGGTCGAACCTTTACGCCTTCGAACTGGACCGCTTCCTTTTCTACTACCGGCTGGTCGGCGTGACCCTTTTCGAACTAACACACATGCGGCCACTGCTGCTTATCTTTCCCAACACTTTTGAGTACTTTTTTATCTTCTACGAAGCCGTCCGCCTGAAATGGAACCCGCTGGTGCTTACAAAAAAGAAATTGATTACCGCTGCAGCTCTGATATGGATCTTTATTAAGCTTCCGCAGGAATACTGGATACATATCGCCAAACTGGACACAACCGACTGGATAAGAGCCAATCCTTCAAACGCGTTGATTCTGATTGGCTGGGCTTTATTCCTGCTAGCAATGGCATGGTGGCTGCTCCGGGACATGCCTCCCATGAGACCTGGCTTCTCAATCACTGCCGATCCTGTCCCTGTCACCTCGAAAGATATATCCGGACAGGGCATTAGAAACAGTCTCCTGGAACTTAATTCCTCAGAACGTTTCTTCAATAACGCCCTTATCGAGAAGATAGTGCTGGTATCCCTCCTCAGCATAATCTTTGCCCAGGTGCTCCCCGAGGTGAAGTCAAGTAACCTCCAGCTTGCAATAGGTATGGCTATTCTTATAATAATAAACACCGCATTGAGCCACTGGCTTGCCAGGCGTGGGACTCACTGGAGTTCTATAATCCGGGAATTCATAGTAATGACCTTAGTGAACTTCGGCATAATCCTTGCATTCGATTTCCTGCTGCCCAGATACAATGGTTCAATCAACCTTTTTAACACGCTCTTTTTTGTCCTCCTCCTGACTCTGAACGTAACTCTCTATGACAGGTATCGGACGTTGCACATCAGGAACCATCAGGAACAATAACAGAAGCAGTTGATTTTCATGGTAAGAAGTGAAAAAGTAAAAAATTAGAGAAAACAGAATTTTATAGTCATGCCCTTTTTAAATTATCCATAACTATATCAAAAGAATTATGTCCCAAGTATCAGGCTCCTTGATTAAACTTTATTGTAGGAACTCCTGCCTTTGAGCGGGCTTCGACAATGTTTCTTCTTATGACTTCGTTTTTTCTTTAAGATTATCAATAATCTCAGTTATCAATGCAACTCTCCTAACCCACACATCAATAGGCTGCAAATATGTAAACTCATCTTTCTGTATTTTTAGATTGTGGCCATTTTCAAAATCTAGTGATTTTTAATTTTACATTCATCACTATATTTTGGAATTGAGTCGTGTAACTTAGTTAAAATATTGTTTTAATTTGCATGTTAGCTTAAAAATATAGGCGGTTGCCAAATCAGTACAAACACAAAACTTATAAACAACAATTAAGTAATTTAAAACATGCCGACACTACAAAAAACAAGAAACAAGATTAAAACATGCCAACATTACAAAAAATAAAAGACCAAGACCGTGGGCTAATAGTAGTCTTAATAGCAACAACAGTACTTCTGTATTTCATCAGTTATTTTTTTATATTTATCAATAAAAACCCAATGAAAACAATAACAATAGACTACACAACCACCTTAATAAGCTTAATACCACCAATAGCATTTTTAGCAGCAATATTGATTTTCAAAAGAACAGGGTAATGGTGCAACAAGCAGCTTCAAATTTTTTTGAGAAATTCAGCCTCTGATGCTAGGGAAGAGTTAAAAAAGAGTCTTAGATTTTGGAATTAAAGAAGGCTTGGTATATAAATTCAGAAGTGTGAGACATCAAGGTATTAGCGCTGAATCACGAGTTTTTTTAGTCTCACTTGCATGCATGAAACCAAAGGATTTGGGTTACCCTCATGAAATCTGGATGCTACGACTTCTTGCCAAACAAAAAACAACAACATTTTATGACAAACATTGCTTTCCTGGATGTTTCTTGAAAATTTGCAGAGATGAGAGCTAACAGGTTCGTGTTGTTAGGTTGGGGTAGAACATGTTAGAGAAAAAAGAGAAAGCAATCAAAAACCATAAAGAAAAAAATGATCAATAGCCCGTAATTTAAGAAAATCAGCTCACTGAAATTTGCTTACTGAATTTTAACTAAGGTGGCTATTGACCTCGTTTTTCTCAGGCTGAATAGTTACGTTTTGTGTTTAGTTCTGCTCATTTATTTACGGTTATATTATTGGTTACGGTACTTCCTGCATTCTCTCCATTATTTACGGTGCTTCCTGAATTCTCTCCATTATTTTCGGTACTTCCCGAATTATCTCCATTATTTACGGTAGCTCCTACATTATCTCCATTGTTATATGTGCTTCCTGCATCCTCTCCCTTATTTATGGTGCTTCCTGCATGATCTCCATTATTTTCGGTACTTCCTGCATCCTCTCCTTTAATTACGGTACTTCCTGCATGATCTCCATTATTTTCGGTACTTCCTGCATCCTCTCCCACGTTAACGGTGCTTCCTGCATTCTCTCCATTGTTAATACTGCTTCCTGCTCCCGGCCCAACAAAATTCGTGTCGCCTGCATCCACTCCATTGTTAGTAGTGCTTCCTGCTCCCGGCCCAACATAATTCTATTGGCCTGCATCCACTCCATAGTTAGTAGCACTTCCTGCTCCCGGCCCAACATAATTATATTGGCCTGCATCCCCTCCATTGTTAAGAGTGCTTCCATAACTATATTGGCCTGCCTCATCTCCATAGTTAAGGCTGCTTCCTGCACCCTCTCCATTGTAAATAGTGTTTCCTGACCCTCTCCATTGTTAATGGTGCTTCCTGAACCTTCTCCATTGTTAATAGTGCTTCCTGCGTACTGCCCTACGTTAAATGTGCTTCCGCCGTATTTTCCATAATTATTGGTTATGGTGCTTCCTGCATTATCTCCTTCGTTAACGGTACTTCCTGCATTCTTTCCATTATTTACGGTACCCCTGCATAATCTCCTTCGTTAGCGGTACTTCCTGCATTCTCTCCCTTATTTTCAGTACTTCCTACTTCAGACTCATTGTTAGCAGTGTCTTCTGCGCACGATTCATTGTTAGAGGTGTTCCCTGCGCTTGATTCATTGTTAGCGGCGTCCCCTGCGGACGATTCACTGTTAGCGGTGTCCTCTGTGTTCAGCTCATTGTCAACGGTGTTCCCCGGACTCCGACGATTGTAAACGATGATCTTTGGATTTTGCTCATTTCTAAATGTGACATTGTTAAATGTGACATTATTAAATGTGTTGCATGAATTATCCCAATTGATAAATGTGACATTGTTAAATGTGACATCGTTAAATACGTTCCCTGAGCCAGCATCTATATAATCGGGAGTTCCTGTATCCTGCTCTGAGTTACTATTGTTCCCTATGTCACAGTTGGTTTCTGCTGTTGCAGTTGACACTAATATCGAAAAAAATAGTATCACGAAAAGACATGCTGTCTTTTTCATTCTGTCAAATATTTGTTTTCCCATTTGTCCTCATTCCCCACTAATTCCAGATTTAATACGATTTTAAAGCTGTTGTACTCTCAATTCACTTCCCTTAGATAGACATATTTTGTAAATACCACCTTTCATTATTAATAAGCGGTTTTGTCTTTAAAAAAACGTTTTTCATATAATACCATAAAAGATGATAATAAATAGCTATGTGAGGCCGAAATTAATATTAATATTGTTTTAATAATCAAAATAGGAAAAATGTATATAAATATATATAAAGATATAATAATCGGTTTCTTCAAAATCAGAGTAAAAATAAAGGATTTAAATTGTTTATTTTTGCTAATAAGTCTACATAATGAGCTCCTTAGATAAAATTGACTCTAATAGTTCCATATATTGAAAAATAAATTTTATTCATCATTAAAAGTAATAATAAAGTTGAATAAAAGCTTAATATATTGACAAATTATATTTATTTGTAATTATGGCATCCAGTTTTGTTATTTGTTATACTAAATTAAATATCCAAAATAAGGATCAAAGATATTTGAAATCTAAAATTAAAATTTTTTATCCCTTTGAATAGCAAATAATTCCGTTACAATGTATTTTTTATTGGGAAATAGCTGAAGTCACACTTAATTTCCTAAATAAGGCTCAATAACCCTTAAAAAATGAATTATTTTTTGAAGATCCAATATATAGCTTAATAATTTTTGGACTTACGCATTTGAGGATCAGAATCAAACATTTGCATGTCTGCCATACGTATTATGAATTAGATAGTTCGAAGTTTCATACTACTATTTTTTATATTCACTGCAGTGGTTAATCACCTTCTAAGAATACCCCACTCGACGAGTTTATTTCAATATCCCTCAGTTAAACGAGACTATTCTCTATAATGTGTATAAAGAAGGGTCAAAGAAGCTTTTGATGATGACCTTACGGATTATAAAGACACAATTCCCCAGCTTTTCTGGTACAATGCTTTCATAATCCTTTTCAACGGCAGGAATCAAAAATCGGAACTTATTACAAGCGGATTTGAACATTTTGGGGAATGGGAAGCGAATAAGAGACGAAGATGAAATTGGAGACATCCGATTTAAGTCGAGCATCGGAAGGTCTGGGTATTCGTGACCCTCTGCATTCCCGTAGTAATAAAATCATATTCTGGGATTTTGCCCATCACGATGATATTTATAAAATATCTTAATCTTTTACTCCGAATACTTTATAATCAAGTTTACACAGTTTGAGAACTTCAATTATCATAAATATACATAAGCAGTCAGTTCTTACAAGCTATTCTTTTTATTTTTAGGAATTTAGAGTTGTCTTATAAAATAGTCCTGCGGCCGTGATTAGAACTTTTGGTGTGAGACAGGAGTTTTTCCTGCGGGAATAGGTGGCAGTTCGGTTAATTTTTAAACATAGAAAAAAAATTAAATATGATAAGAGAATTAAATAAGCACATGGAAACAAAGTTTAGAAACGATTTGATTTCAGCAATTGGTTGGTTTGTTCTCTGGATTATTGTCAGGAGTTATGTAAATGCTCATGTCTCTTAATCCCATCATTCGAAAAAGAGAAATCCCTGAAGACTGCATGAAACTATTTTTTGATTAAGCCGCCAGATTTCCCGAAGAGGAATTTTATCCCGGATAACGAGAAGTTATAGTAAAAAATAAGTAAAAGTAAAGGAGATAAGTTAACATAAAGAAGATAAGTTAACGTAAAGGAGATAAGTTAACATAAAGAAGATAAGTTAACGTAAAGAAGATAAGTTAACATAAAGAAGATAAGTTAACATAAAGAAGATAAATTAAAAAAATTAAAAAGAATACTCGTCCGCTAAAAATGGTTCAAAAAACTCTCATTCGTTAAAAGAGAGTTTCAATTTCTCCCTTCCGGCCGGAAGATAGCACGTACAATAAACAATTTTTTATATTTAAAATCAGATTTATCCTTCATGGCTGCTTCCTGGTCCAGGTCCAGAACCCTTGGCACAAAACAAAAAGTCTTTTCCTGGCGGATAGACAAACGAGGAAACTTGTTCATAAAAAGAAAGTTCAGGAGCAATCGCTTTCCCAGAATTGATAAAATTAGCCGCAGCCACCTTGACAGGCTCTGCGGGTTCATGCAGGATGAGGAATGGAAAGACCTTGCGAACGGCGCTGCAAAATTATATATGGGAAAGGAAAAGGACGGCATCGGGAAATTCCTGTACAGACTCAGGCCAGAAGTGTCTTATGCCCAGCTTTCAAGCCAGTTGGGAGCCATCTTTTACCAGGCTGGAGTCTGGGAATGGAACGAGCAGAAAAGGGGGATAAAGTTCCTGCTTCTTTCGGAGAACTGGCAGGAAAAAACAATGCAGCATTATATAAATTCGTTAAATTCGGAAAATGAAGCCGCTTTTCTTGATGACGTTCTGGAATCCGAAAAAAAAGACAAAACAAGAAAACAACAAAAACAGGAAGAGCAAATCGAAACAATTCAAAAAACTGAGCAGATGAAACTTTCGGCTTTTTTCCAGGATTAAGGAAAAAAATAACTTATTGAGAGAATTTTTGTACCTTGAAAAGAGTTCTAGGGTTTTTACACTCAACCGGTGGTAGCTGGAAAGTAAATTGGCAACTATCTGTAATTTCTATTTTTATATTAGTAATGTCAAAGCTCAAAAGACTTCTTATTACAAATAGTAATCGGGTCTTTGACTATTGAAAAAGTCTGAAAAACTTACAAAAGCAAAACCTCTTTTGGAATAAATTCTTTTTCAATTGTACCTTTTATTTAAGGAAGCTATGGCTGTCAAATTAATTTTCATTAATTCGTATTCGGTTAAGGAATCCGTTAACCTAAAAGTGGTTACTCAAATCAACAGAACATATCGATTTCCCAATATTAGGTTTACGTAAATCACTACAAAAATAACACATTATTTTCATTTCGTATCTTAACCGAATACAAAAGAATTTTCATTATCTTAATGTTATTTAATATCATTAATTATTAAGTTTATTATTCAGATACATTTAAAAATATTTATTAATTTTGGAAAAAATAGTTCAAAAGATGAAAAACGGATTGTGCCACAAATTTTCTGAGAAAGTAACTGTGAATCAATAACGGATATTGGTGAAGGTTGTTAGAGTATGAGAAAACAGCTCGCAAAAATACTGAGATCAACTGTTAGCGTAATAATGCTTGCTATTCTGATAGGAATAGTGATACCGACTCAAGCAAGTGCTGTAACCATAACAGTTCCTACCGACAGTGGGTCAATACAGGCAGCCATTGATTCGGCTGCTGCTGGTGACACTATTTATGTGAAATCAGGAACATATTATGAGCATCTGATAATAAACAAGCCCATAACTTTACAGGGCGAAGACAAAAGCACAACGATAATCGACGGGGGCGGATCTGGCAACGTAATATACACGATCGGGTTCGATAACCTGGTAATCTCCGATATTACTGTCAAAAACGGGAAAATAGGGATATTCCTTGAACGCTCAAAAAACAATCTTGTTAAAAATGTTATAGTAGCAAATAACATCGAATACGGGATAAACCTTGGTGATCGGGGTTCTTCCTATAATACCCTGCAGAATATTGAAGCCTATTCAAACAGCGTGGGGGTCATTGGATACGCGGGCTCAAATTACATGAAATTGATTGATTCAAAGCTCTATGGCAACTCTAATGACGGGGTGTTGATCGGTTGGTCGTCCGGCTGGGTTATTGAAAATACAGTTAGCTATTCAAACGGACACGCTGGCATTGGAATTGATACTTCCTCGGGAGGCACAATTCGAAACTGTATACTTTACAACAACACTGAAGGTGTAGGCTCAGGAGGACTGGGTGAATCAGGGAACACAATCGTTGGAAACACAATATATTCCAATGTACGTGGCATACGGTTTGATAGCAATGACCGAAACAATGTTGTAAAGGAGAATAAGATCTACGACAACCAGGTGGGCATATATCTATATCAGTGGGCTCAGCATCCAAGTTACAATAATCTTTTCTACAACAATGACCTGAGTAACACCAAAAATTGTGAAGTTACTGGCGATACGTCACTTACTAACCAGTGGGATTCCGGGTACTCGCTTGGCGGGAATTTCTATAGCGATTATACCGGCGTGGATCAGTTCAGCGGTACAGGTCAGAATGAAGACGGCAGCGACGGGATCGGGGATAGCAACTATACAATAGCCCAGAATAATATTGACCATTACCCGTTAATGAAACCCTGGCACAGTGATTTCCCATACAACAACCCGCCCCCAGATGCTAACCAGCCCCCGGTAGCCAATGCAGGGGAAGCTTACCAGGCAGATGAAGGCTCTCCTTTAACTTTTGATGCAAGCTTATCAAGTGACCCGGATGGAAATGCTCTGCAATACAAGTGGGACTTCGATAGTGATGGAATATGGGATACCGAATTGTCAAATGTGCCAACAGCTACTAACACCTGGTATGATGAGTGGAGTGGAAATGCAAAACTTGAAGTCAGTGACGGCAAGCTTAATAACACCGCTACCGTTGCTGTAAAAATAAGTAACGTCAATCCAGCTGCCAGCAAAATTGTATCTCCCATTGACCCGCTTTTAATTAACACGCAGATCGCAACCAGTTGCACATTCACTGACGCAGGTACCGTAGATACACATAATGGGGTATGGGACTGGGGAGACGGCACAAGTTCACCTGGCTCTGTCAGTGAAGCAAACGGTGCAGGTACGGTAACAGGCGAGCATGTATATACAGATGCTGGAGTGTACTGGGTAACTCTCATTGTTACGGATAATGATAGTGGAAGTGCCAGTGTGGCAGCAGAAAATTATGTTGTCATTTATAATCCTGAAGGCGGTTTTGTAACAGGCGGTGGCTGGATCAACTCACCTGCAGGTGCGTATGTGCCGGATAATACCCTAGCAGGCAAAGCAACATTTGGATTCGTTTCGAAGTACCAGAAAGGTGCCACTGTCCCAACTGGTAATACAGAGTTCCAGTTCAAGGTTGCAGACCTGAACTTCAAGTCGACTAGCTATGATTGGCTTGTCGTTGCCGGATCACAGGCTAAGTACAAAGGTACTGGAACTATCAATGGTGAAGGAAACTATGGTTTCATGTTGAGTGCAGTTGATGGGGCAATCAAAGGAGATGGAATTGATAAGTTCAGGATAAAAATCTGGGATAAAGAAAGTAATGATATAATAATTTACGACAATGAGGTTGGGATAGCAGAAGATACAGAACCATCAACTTCCACTGGTGGCGGCTCTATTATTATCCATAAAGAAAAATAATCCACAAAGGTTGAAAGTTGGGAAAGAACTTTTTTCTCAACTTACTATTTTTAGTCTTAGATGTATAATTACTGTAGCCTGCTTGCATTTTACAAAAAATGATTCTAGAAATGACCTCTTTATTACCAGCTGAACCATCAAAGCCAGCAGGCTTCATAGGAGGGAATTTATTAAATAAAACCAGACCTGAAAGCATAAACAATACACTCAGAAAAAAGATAGATATTTCTTCGGTTCCCGAGTTAAAGAATTGACAAAAATTTCAGTAACAGAAAGCTTTTCTACGCAGGATTTACAATCGTTTAAAACAATATTTTCAGAGTTGATACTATTCGAAGAAACCGATTCGCCATCCAGTAATATACCCTCCAAAATGCGTTTACAGCTTAATTTTGTTTTATTGCAATTAATAATCGGGTATTCCTAAATTAAAGTTTAATGTTCGGATAAATATTCCTTACAGTTTAAATTGTTGAAACTGCAGAAGATCCATAAAATGCCTGGTTTTAATTTTGACGTTTAATCTCAATAATTACGATCTCGAGGAAGAATTTGGCTGGAGGGGTTATTTGCTTTCTAGGCAACCATAAAATGTAAGTAGACCCAGGATTGATCTTCAGTTACTCAAGCAACAGACATTGATAGATGTACCTGATAGTAATCGTCCCCCACTTTAATCACGTCCGACCCTTTTAAAAGAAGAAACTCTTCTACCTGCTTCCATCCATCGGAATCAACTCTAAAGTCCTGCCCTGCAGTCTCAAGTGCTCTCTTCAAAGCCGGATACTCTCCTACTTCACTTTCAGTGACAACAGCACATTTATCGGGAACCTTTTCCAGCTTTTCGGCTCCGATCCAGTATTCGGCTGAGTGCATATGGTTGTAAGCCCCAAGAGCAAAGAAACCCGCAGAGATCAGAAAAAGGGCTCCAAAAGATATAGCAAATGCCTTAAGGACAAAACCAGCAGAAAACTCTCTTAAAACCAGCAATCCGGTAGCAAAAAGGGTCAAATAAATCAGGAGCACCAGGTGAATTGATCTCGGAGCATGTATTCCTCTGAGTATATAACCACTTAGATAAAAAGTAAAAACTCCGATAAAAAGGAACATTGTATATTTTCCAGCTCTTCTATCCGGATTATTCACAAGAACTCCCAATAAAAATAGGCATAACAGTACTTAATTCTTTTGAAGTTGCAGAGTTGAAATTCCGATAGGAGTAAATGGAGATTAAAAGGCAAATGAAAATCGAAGGATAAAAATAAAATTAGAGAGATTGTAGATAAAAATGAAAATAAAATTAGAGAGATTGTAGATAAAAATGAAAATAAAATTAGAGAGATTGTAGATAAAAATAAAAAAAATAAAAGGTGGTGTGTATAAAGAATTGGCATCTGCAAAAGGACGGGATTCGAGAATCTGTTAAGAATTCTTAATCGTTTTGAAAGGTACCTTCTCAGACGTCCGTAACTATGATCGTCTTTTGAGTATATAATCTGAAGGTATCTGAAAGTATACTGTATCTTCATATATTAACAAATTAATAAATGTTGTTCTGCAAATTTTTAAGTTCGTAGAGGTACTTTATTAAGTATATACACATGCTGCTTTTTTTAAGCATATGCTCATCTATAAAAGCAAGCATAAATCTCAAAGCATATATTTCCAGCCTTCTTTCTTCAGGCTTTTCCTGTATTCTTCATAATCAGGCATCAGTTCTTTGACAAGCTTCCAGAATCTTGCTGAATGATTTTTCTCTTTCACGTGACAGATTTCATGCACTACAACGTACTCAAGCTGCTTGGGCGGTGCCATCACAAGCTGAAAGTTGATCCTGAGGACATTGTCTGCAGAGCAACTTCCCCAGCGACTTTTCTGATGCTTTACCTTAAAAGCCGGAGGAGCTATCCCAAGCTTTTTTGAATAAACTTTAAGAACCCTATCGACTTCTTCTTCGGCACGCTCACTGTAGAAATCCCATACAGCTTTTTTTACAAGAAGAGGAAGCATGTCTCCAGAAGCTTTTTTTGGGACCTCAACCTTCAGTTCGGAACCTTTAACGGATACTATGGGTTTTTTAACAACGTTAACGACTATGATTTTCAGAGAATGTTCCCTGCCGAGATAAAGATAGATTTCACCTTCACAATACTGCTTTTTCCGACAAGGCAGCCTGTTTGACTCGAACCATTCAAGCTTTTTGAGTATCCAGCCAGCCTTCCCTTTAACCATTTCCCTTATAGTATCAGGGCTCAAGCCTTCAGGAGCCCGAAATTCAACATCCATTTCCGGGCGAACTACAATTGCCGCCCTTTTTCGCTTTTTGCTATAGACAATTTCATAATCTATTGTCTTACCAGAGGTTTCTACACTGTCGTTTTTTCTCATCCAGGCTTCCTCAGCTTTAACAGGTTTCCACTTATTCTCTTAACTACTTTTCTTAAATCTCCGGCCTTATTTTAGTGCTTTATTTTAGTGCTTTATTTTAATACCGCTACGCCATTAACATTCTCAATTCTTAGAACAGTATATGGTAAAGTTTTTTAGCAAACCAGAGAGTATAAACCGGGACTTCGGCCATTTCCTGATCCAATACAGATTAATGCCAGATCCTTTTTTGCCATTACATTCATTATTAATTCATTATTTATTAGTAATCCATCAATAATAAGTTGATATTTACCAGAAAATTCACATACTTGTGCTCTGTAGATCATTTTCCACTGAATTCGAAAATCTGTTTAGGTTTTGGTTTCCCGTATATATGTAAGCTTAGAAAACGAGTGCATTTGAACAAAGTGCATTTTAAGATGAAATGTCAACCAGTTAATGGGGCACGACCCTACCAAAGGAAAAAGGCTTTATTCCGGCACAGGAAATTCTGTTATGTATTTCAAAGGGGTTTTCCGAGTAAATTTCTTGAATTTATATAGGTCTATATTTTTTCCATATACTTTATAATTTCAAAAACAGTACCCAGTTTTCAAAAGCAGTAAAATTCTGAAAATAAGACAGGTGATAACACGATGGAGAATATGAATCTAAAGGTAGGGGAAGCTGCAGGAGTGCTGTACCACAGGTTGGAAGAAGGGAAATGCAGTTTAAACCAGATAAAAACTCATCTGAGCACGAACGGCTTCGATTCCCAAATGGCTTTGATGGCTATTGGCTGGCTTGCCAGGGAAGACAAGATAAGCCTCAACAGGGAGTCAAATCGGTGGTCTGTCCGGTTGAATGAATAAATCCAGATAAAAAATTAGCTTAAAAATCAGCTGAGAAATTTCCTCTCAAAAAAGAGAGGTCCTGCCAGATAGGCAAAAGACTTCAGCTAAATAGCCCTGAGTTTTTCGTTCTTATGCAGAAAAACCGCGTAAGTCTGTGGAGATTTAAGTTTTCTCAAGCATGAAGGGAGGGGAAATTCGTAGCATCTTTTGAATATATTAGGACAGTAAAGCCAGGTGATACTTTCAGGGACTGGCTTGTCGAGGTGCTTGGGGATAGGATACAGGACAAGGGCTGTAAAGTTCGTATCTTTAAACTCAGTCAGGCATCGCACAGGGTCTGCAAATACGAATTTAAGGGGGAAAGATTCAGCGTTATAGCCAAATTTTTTGCAATACCTACGGGAACCATTAAAAAATACGATAGCTACAGTTTGATGAAAAAGGAATATGAATACCTTAAAAAAGCCCGAAAGATAATTGATGTCCCGGAACCTATCACAATAAATAAAGATTTTAGTTGTGTCCTGGTCAGTAAATACGTACCTGGCAGACCTTTATTCTGGTACTTTAACCACAGAAAAGAGCTTGAGGAAAAGTTAGAACTTGTTGCAGATATGCTCAGAAAGCTTCATGATAATACGCAGATATATAAATATGATAAAGAAGATGAATTTTCAAAATTTAATTATGTTTTGAATCACCTCAAAATCAGCCGACATACTAGAAAAGAGTATAAACGCTTGCTTGAAAAATGGCGGCACAGTTCCCTTCTGGACAGGAAAAACGGCTGCATGATCCACAATGATTCTACCCCTGTAAACTATATATTCCACAGGGGAAGACCATTTTTATTGGATTTCGAACTCGCATCCTGGCATGGGCACTTCGCATGTGATCTCGGGATACTTTGTGCTGAGATAAAGTACTATTTTGCGCGAAAAGGATCTAGCCAGAGGGCAGAGCGTTATATTCGCCATTTCCTGAAGCATTACAGCAAAGATGAAGAAGAATTCCGCAAAATAACTAGATTTATCCCGTTTTATATGGCTTACGGCCTGATGAGAATTGCAATATTTAAATCGAATACAAGCTACAGGGATTATCCCCTGAGAGAAGCAAAGAACTGTCTGGAAGCAATAGAGAAAATGTGATAGTATAGTTACGGGCTCTTGATATCCTTAGAGCGTGTCTTTAAATTAAATTTGGTTCTATAATTGGGATAAGACTTACACGCTTGAACTGAAAAACATTAGCATTAAGCCGTTAAATGTCTAAAGTGTAATTTTAATCAATGATGGCTATTGCAGTTGATTTTATGCATCGAGTGCGTAAGTCCTATGGGATAAAATAGTATCTTTAAGGTCAATGTGTACCTGAATTGCTGAAAAAAATTTACGATATGAATTTTAAAGTTAACATTGTCCATTATCCAATTGTATGAATGGTTTGAATTTTAAGACAGCCTCTAAGTTATTTGGTAACGAGCCCGAGGTATTTTCAGTCCAAACGTACAATTCTTACAAGAGACTGAATCGGAACATTCAAGATTGTATCTGCACCTTTTTTGTCGACCAGTACCACTACAACTCTTGGTTTTGCATCCATTTCTCTCAGCTGCTCAATAACTTCCATACTGGTTGAACCGGTGGTAATAACATCATCCACGATAACGCAGTTTTTACCGGCAACTGATCCAAAGTTTCTGCTTATGGTACCTCTGTGGCGTGCGTGAACGATATCCTGTCCTTTACGATGATAAATCGCTAAATCTGCACCTAGTTCATATGCCATCATGCTTGCCAGGGGAATACCATTGGCGGCAACGCCAACAACCACATCTACTTCAGTATTTGTTTTTTCCAGGGTCTCAAGCACCATGTCGCAGAGTGCAAGCGAGATGTTGTGAAGACGTGTAGCACTTTTCCCTATACTGTTCCAGTTTACAGAAATATCTTTTGGAGCGGGGGTTGTTTCTTCTTTTTTTGAACGGGTTAAAAGCCAGATAACCGTTTCTCTTGAAACGTTGAGTTCATCGGCAATCTGGCTGGTAATAAGCCCGTTACTCTGCAGTTCCACAGCTTTCTGTATTAAATCTTCTATATCCTTCATGCTTTCATACCCACCTGAAATTTTTATCCGGCTTTATTTCCGGGGCCTCCAAATTAAGACAGTATTATACTATCAAGCGTTATATCTTTTTCTTCAGCTTAAGATTGATTCTTTTGCAATTTCCTCTTTTTTATGAGGAAAGCCGTATACGGGGGCAGACTTTTCCCTTTATTAAAAGTTTTTTCTGCAGTCCACACATTTCTTTTGTCAGATAATTATTTCCTTTATCTTTTTCATTTGTATTCGGTTAAGATACAAAACTTCTAAAAGTGTTGATTTTATGCCAATATCTAACATTTAAGTCGGAAAATCGCTATAAAAATCGCTATATGTTGTATTCAAGTTGTGCATAAAATTCTTTAACCGACGACGGATGAAGACTGAGAAAACCTTCTTTTTCAGCACTCTTTATCCAACGATAAACCTTTGAGCGGCAGACTGAAAAATCTTCTGCAACTTTAGCTGGACTCAAACCATTTGGTCGTGTCCGTGAATCATTGATCAAATCTGAAAAACGAATAAGTCTCCTTCATTCGAGGAAAATGCAGAGAGATTCTCACGCTCACTATTTTCAGTAACTCATGGACACGACCCATTATTTATTCATTCATTCATTCATTAAACTTCTTGTAAAGGTAGTTTGCCGTGACCTGGAAGACCAGGATGAAAATCACAAGTACCGCGACATCCAGAAGCGGTGAAAAAAGCGATCTACCTGTGTATGCATACTCTATCATATCATTTCCATAGGTAAGGGGAGATACCAGTGCGATCTGCTGGCCTATTCTGGGCATAGCAGATATCGGGATAAAAACACCGGAAATAAAAATAAGCGGCAGCCTGACCGTGTTGAGCATCGACATAACCTCGCCCACGTTCTCGGTGGGATATGCGGCAAATAGTGTCCCAAGCGTTGCAAAACAGAACGCTGTAAGTATCATGGAAATAACAAGGACAGGTACATTCATAATAGGCGTATCGAACATAACGACACCGACTGCAAGTGGTAGACATGCGATGCCGAGGCTATAGAGAAAACCGCTCAGGCTCTCACCCGATACCAGTGAATATAAGGAGATAGGTGCCGAGAGCAGGCGTTCAAAGGTCTTTACCCGTCTTTCGATAGGTATAGAGACCGGTTCTATTGATGACGCCGAAAACAGGAGAGTGATCGAGATCAGCCCAGGGATAAGGTTGCCTGGAGGGGTGTTCTTTCCAATGGCAAAAGCCAGGAACATAAAGAGCGGGAAGAAGATGCCGGAAACTATGATATTGGGCTTTAGGTAATAAATCCGCATGTCTTTTTTGGCAATCGCCCATGCAGCTGACATCTCGCGGGAGAGGCGTTTTGCCCGTCCCTCCGCATCAATCGATGGCATGGACTCCATCACCTGTCCGCTGAAGCCCTGTCAACCGTATGAATACATCTTCGAGGCTCGGGCCAAGAGTTGTGATACTGATAACTTTAAGACCGTGCGTATGGGCATAAGCCATTATGGCATTAATAACTTCAGATGGATCTTCAGTATAGAGCTTGAACTTGTCCCCTGCCTTTTGTGCCTCATTTACCATGGAGAGACGGCTGAGCTCGTCAAGCTGATCTGCAGAATTGTAGTTAAACGAGACCTCGATCGACTGCACACTCTGGATAGTCTTTTTCAAGGATTCAGGAGCATCGATTGCAACGATATTTCCTTTATTGATGATCGCTACCCGGTCACACATGATATTTGCCTCCTCAATATTGTGCGTTGTTAAAAAAACAGTCACACCCTCAAGGACGAGATCCGTGACCACATCCCGGATTATGAGGTTGCTCTGTACATCGAGCCCTGAGGTCGGTTCGTCCAGGAACAGAAGGCGCGGGCTATTGACAAGTCCCATCGCGAGCGTCAGGCGCCGTTTCATTCCCTTTGAAAAACCGTGCGCTTTATCATTGCGCCGTTCGTGCAATTCAAACCTCGTGAGCAGTTCGTTTGCCTTTTTTTCTCTCTCGCTGCGCCCCACATGGTAGAGTTCAGCGGAAAACATCATATTCTGCCATGCAGTAAGATCATCGTACACGTTGGAATTCTCGGACACGATACCCATTGACTGTCGTGCGGCAGTAGTGTCGTACTCAATATCATGGCCAAAAATCGTTGCCGTTCCAGATGTCGGTCTCGAAACTCCGGTCAAAATACGAATGGTAGTGGTCTTGCCGGCACCATTGGGACCCAAAAAACCAAATGTTTCTCCCTCGCCAACTGAAAAACTAATATCGTTAAGCGCAGTAAGTGAGCCGAATTTTTTGATTAGATGAGATACCTCAATTGCTTGCATGTATTCTGATAGTACATTGATGCTTAAATCATTCGTGATGCCCTTGCACAGCCATAAAGGCTCTTTTTACTGGAATTTCATAATGTAATGATTCAGGAACCTTACCCGATAAAAGAGTCGATCCGGATAAAAGAGTCGATCCAGAGTCGATCCGGATAAAAGAGTCGATCTGAGTTATACTGACTGAATTTCACGCATAACCAGTACACATATCATATGCCCGCGTGTAGTGCTCAAAAACCAGCAGAGTAAGGACATTTGCGATACTGTCAAAAGTGTAGACCAGTACAAAAGGCCCTATGTGAATTCTCCATTTTCCCTGAAACTCAGCCTCAAGGGGAAAACCCATTTCCGGCCTGTAAGCCAGGAGGCGGAGTCGCTGCTTCACGTAATCGTACCCTCGCCTGTCAAGCAGGTACAGTTTTTTAAGGTTTTTGCGGACTGAAGGGTGAAGGGCTACTCTGTATGTCATTGCTCCACCTTTTCAAAAAGTTCATCAATCTCAAACGCAGGCAGACGATGATGTAAACTATCCAGCTCTGCTTTCCGAATCTTAACAGAGAAGAACGGCTGAAAAGCCGTTTCAGGCGGATACTTAACCTCATTGAATTTTTTTTCAAGCTCTTTAAGCTGGCTGAAGATTTCCGCAAATACCATGCCCATCAACTCAATCAGTTTGTAAAGGCTTCTAAATATTTTACCTCAGGCTTAAGACGGCTTTGACGAGAACGATAGTCAGATAATTGATAATTAATGATCAGAGAATTGATAATTAATGATCAGAGAATTGATAATTAAATGAGGATTTTAATGTAATAGTTTATATAAATTTTGGGCTTTAAATATAGAATTTCGGACTGAAAAGTGAATTTGCGAATTGCTTTTACTGAAGCTCCACTGTCTTTTCTTCAGCCGGGCACGGTACCAATCCCCGCCAATGATTATATATTTTAAACATAATATATCTCCGGCAATTTCAATCTCATGAGCTACCTCATGAACCCCAATTCAATAAAAAACTACCAGGAGATATTTGATGCAGTACAGCATGGGCATTGACGCAGGAGGCACCTACACAGATTCGATCATCATTCGGGATTCCGATGGCAAAGTGATGGATTCGAATAAGGCGCTTACCACCTATCCTGACCTTCTTGCAGGAATCAGAAGTTCCATAGACGGGTTGGATGAAAAATATTTAAAAGACGTAAAAATGGTTTCCGTTTCTACAACTCTTGCTACAAATACGATCCTTGAAAAAAATGGCTATCCTGTGGGGTTAATCCTCGTAGGAGATTATGAAATTCCGGAAAAAATGCATGTTGAATTCCATACTGTAGTAAAAGGAGGACACGACCACCACGGGGCTGAACTCGTTCCCCTTGATATGGAAGCTGTGGAAGCTTTTGTTGAGAAGGTAAAAGATAATGTTTCAGCTTTTGCAGTTTCTTCATACTTCAGTATCCGAAACCCTGTTCATGAACTTGCAATCAAAGCCCGAATTCAGGAACTTACAGGGCTGCCTGTGGTTTGCGGGCATGAACTATCTCTTGACCTTGGAGCCTATGAAAGGGGTATTACCGCTTACCTCAATGCCCAGTTGATCCCTATTGCAAGCCAGTTTATTCGCTCAATCAAAGAAGAGATCTCCAGGAGGGGAATGGATTCAAGGCTGCTCATGCTCAAATGTGACGGTTCTGTAGTGGGAATTAACGAAGCCCTGGAGAAACCAATAGAATCCATCTTTTCTGGACCTGCAGCAAGCCTTGTCGGAGCGTCACACCTTTCAGGGCTTGAAACCTGTGCAGTCATTGATGTTGGCGGGACAAGTACGGATGTGTCCATGCTCGAAAACGGGCTTCCGGAACTCTGTTCAGAGGGGGCTGTAGTCGGAGGCTGGCAGACAAAGGTCAAGGCTATCCGGATGGAAACTTCAGCAATGGGAGGAGACAGCCATATATGGGTCAGAAACATGAAAATTAATATAGGCCCTCGTAGAGTCATTCCCCTCTGTGTTGCAGCAGTTAAGTATCCGGGTTTTCTCGAAGTTTTGAAAAAGGGACGTATCCCCGGAGCCATGCATCTTGAAGAAAACGTGCAGCCTACCAAGTTTTTCATAAGGACAGGAGCTGAAGCTTCAGACCTTGGAAAACTTGAACAGGAACTCTTTGACAGGATAGGAGATTTTCCGACTTCCCTTAATGATATCTTCTGGGAAACCCAGAGAACACTTTCTCCTGGCCTGCTGGATTCGCTTATAAGAAAACGCCTGATCCAGGCAATTGGTTTTACTCCTACTGATGTTCTCCATGTGCTCGGGGAATATATAGCCTGGGATAGAGAAGCCTCAAAGCTGGGAGCAAAACTCCTTGAACGCTACACCCAGATAGACCATATCAAACTCTGCAAACAGATAAAACAGGACGTTGCAAGAAACATGGCCTTAAACCTGGTTTCTTTTATCTTAAAAGATGTCCCTTCCCAGGAAATTGAAAAGATCCTGCTGTCCGACAGGTTCACGCAATTCAGGATGAAAATACCCGTGGTCCTGATAGGAGGCCCTGTGGTCGCGTATACTGAAGAGTTGAAACAGATCCTCGATGCCGATATAGTAGTCCCGAATCATGCAGAAGTAGGAAACGCGGTCGGAGCAGTTGTAGGCAAGGGAATAAAAAGAATTGAAATCCTTATCAAAAGTGCCTATACAAAAGATAAGAAAAAGCTTGTTCTCCTGTTTTCCCCTCAGGGAAGAGAAACCTTTGGAAATTACCCTGAAGCTCTGGAATACGCAGAGGCTCTCGGAAGAAAACTTGTTATGGAATATATGACCGAAGCTGGCCTGGATAAAGGGCAGGTCCAGATCGAGGTTAGTAAAAAAGATATCTCTCTGAGTGAAGCGGGGACAATACCTGTGGAGACAAAGCTTGTTTTTGTCGGAATAGGGATGCCAAAAATCTGAGTTTCGGAGAACTCCCGGAACATTTATATTTACCCTCAATAGTGCAGATAATGCAATTGCTGAATTCAACATTTGTTCTTGAATCTCTTACCTGTTCCTGAACAGCTGTTTGTTTCCGAAATTAATAAACCTCTGATTCTGAAAAAAGGATTTTCAGGTGGCTGAATGGGACTTACTATCCTGATTTCTGCGGTCAGAACATAAGCACTTAATAAAAAAATGGCATAAACGGAACAGCATTCCAAATTGCACGGTAAAGGTAACGCAAAAACATCGGAAAATCAAAATGGAGATATAAAAATGGCATATGATCTGGGTATTGATGCAGGTGGAACTTATACTGATTCAGTTTTAATTAGGAAATCGGATGGGAGAGTTATATGCTCAAACAAGGCACTCACAACCTATCCTGACCCTCTTGAGGGAATAAAAAAATCAATTGACGGACTTGACCCGAAAAAGCTGAAACTCGTGACTACTGTAGCGGTTTCGACTACTCTTGCCACCAATACTATCCTGGAAAAAACAGGATATCCTGTGGGACTGATTCTTATCGGGGATTATGATATCCCTGCAGATTCGGGAATTGAAAACTGCATCATGGTACAGGGAGGACATGACAGTAATGGGGAGGAAGTAGCAGTCCTTGACCTGTTAGCAGTAGAAAAATTCGTACTTGAATTAAAAGACAGGGTCTCTGCTTTTGCAGTTTCTTCCTATTTCAGTGTGCGAAATCCTGAGCATGAACTAAGCGTAAAAACCCTGATTCAGGAACTTACAGGGCTGCCTGTTGTCTGTGGACATGAGCTAGCTCAATCGCTCGGAGCCTATGAAAGGGGAGTTACAGCTTACCTCAATGCCCAGCTCCTGCCTGTAGCAGAGGGTTTCTTAAAGACTGTAGTAAATGAGATAGAAAGTAGAGGGCTCAGCCCGAGAATTGCCATGCTCCGTTGTGACGGATCTGTTGTGAGCATGCACGAAGCCAT
The DNA here is from genome assembly GCA_963774465.1 of uncultured Methanosarcinaceae archaeon. Lineage (GTDB taxonomy): Archaea > Halobacteriota > Methanosarcinia > Methanosarcinales > Methanosarcinaceae > Methanosarcina. Next base: position 25,228 of record CAVZFI010000026.1, read on the forward strand.
GAAAAAACCCATAGAATCTGTATTTTCAGGCCCTGCAGCAAGCCTTCTTGGGGCTTCCTACCTGTCCGGGCATGAGACGTGCAGTGTAATCGATGTGGGAGGGACAAGCACGGACGTCTCGCTGATCTATAAGGGGCTTCCTTACCTCAGCGAAGCAGGAGCAGTTGTAGGAGGCTGGCAAACCAAAGTCAGGGCGTTGCGCATGGAAACCTCAGCAATGGGCGGGGACAGCCATATCTGGGTGCAGGGCAGCAATATAAACATAGGTCCAAAGCGAGTCATCCCGCTGTGCAGGGCAGCAGTCCTGTATCCCGATTTCATGAATACCCTGAAAAAACGCTGGATTCCGGACAGGCTCAAATTGAACGAGCATATCCAGGCAACAAAATTCTTTGTCCGGACAGAGCAGGAGCCTGCCAATTTGAACCGGGAAGAAAAAGAGCTCCTTGCCCTTATAGGGAATGAACCTCTTTCCCTCAAAGATGTTTACTGGGACAGAAACATCCTGCCTTCGAAGAAATTAATGGACTCTCTAATCCGGAAACGGCTTGTTCAGGCAATCGGTTTTACCCCCACGGATGCCTTGCATGTGCTTGGTGAATATACGGAATGGAATTCAGAAGCTTCGGAAATCGGGGCTACCCTGCTTGCAAACTTCATAGGGATCGACAGGCACGAGTTCTGTATAAAGATAAAGCAGCTTTTTGCCAGGAATATGGCAAAAGATCTCCTTGCGTTTCTGATGGAAGGAGTGAACAGGACCGAAATTGAAAAAATGCTTGAAGGCAATTTCTTCTCCCGCTTTAAGGTTGATATCCCTGTTGTCCTTCTTGGAGGCCCGGTACGGGCGTATGTAAATGAACTGAAGGAACTGATAGATGCCGAAATTATTGTCCCGAAATATTCCGATGTAGGAAATGCAGCCGGAGCTCTCGCAGGAAAAGGGACAAAACGGGTTGAAATCACGGTGCGCACACTTTACAGCGAGTCCAGGTACGACCTCAGGACAAAAGGAGTCTTTGTATACACTCCTGCAGGAAGGCGGCATTTTGTTATAAGGAGCGAAGCTATGGAGTTTGCTGAAGGTTTCGGGAGGAAGCTGGTTCTTGATTACATGGCAGAGTCAGGCCTCTCCCCAGGCCAGGTTACGGTTAATGTGGAAAAAAAGGATATAATGACTCATTCAGGCGAAATTCCCCTTGAGACCAGGTTTATTTTCGAAGGGGTTGCAAACTCCGATGTCTACGAAAAAGCCGTAAACAGGCAGAATAAGAACGGTAAAAGCTGTAAATATAAGAACGATGAAAGCTGCAAAGAGCCGACAGAACAAGCATGCTCTCTGGATTGCGGCTCTCCCGAAGAGTATTCTGTTCCTGGAAACTTTGAATGAAGAGGATAAAGTTCATAACTTTGCTGTACATTTGAGACATAAAAGTAGGGACTATCAGCCCGGCAATTCACATTCCGACTATAGAAAACTTTTAAATTGTCTATGTGTATATTGGTTGCTTATACAATGGAAATCGCAAGCAGACGCATAAATACACTTAAGGAGTTAACATGATCCCAAGAAAAGCATTTTTGACAAAAGGTACCGGGGTCCATAAGGACAGATTAGCATCCTTTGAACTTGCACTGAGGGATGCAAGAATAGAGAAGTACAACCTTGTAAGCGTTTCAAGCATTCTGCCTCCCAATTGCAAACTAGTACCCAAAGAAGAAGGTCTCATGGAACTGAGACCTGGTGCCATTGTCCATTGTGTACTTGCAAGGAACGATACCAACGAGCCGCACCGTTTAATGGCTTCAGCTATAGGAACTGCTGTCCCTGTCAATGAAGAGAATTACGGCTATATTTCTGAACATCACTCTTTTGGAGAAGAAGAAATTATTGCAGGAGAATACGCTGAAGACCTGGCAGCAACCATGCTTGCAACAACTCTGGGCATAGAGTTTGATGCTGAGATGGCGTGGCATGAAAGAGAGCAGGTGTATAAGGCAAGCGGGCATATCTTCGATACTTTCCATATTTGCCAGACCGCAAAAGGCGACAAAGACGGAAAATGGACCACTGTTGTAGCTGCAATGGTCTTCGTTACAAAGTGAAATTAAGAATTAGAAAAATTTAAAGAAAGATTGCTTAAAAGCCGAGTTAAAGAAATAGAATAAGATGAATTTAAAGAAAATGGTAACTATTTAGGTAGCCTTTGAAAGGCTACAATTTTTTCCTCGTTTCGAGGAAAAATTGGATATAAATTGAATCTTATTTTGTTTTGTTATTATGCTTACACGTGAAGAGATTCTTACTATCTATGAAGCTGGTCCTGAAGCTGTAATTTCTGTAATCCAGAGACTTGAGACTATCATAGAAGAACAAGCCATTCGTATTGCTGAACTCGAATAACGTGTAAAGGTTTAAGAATCTCGCTTGCATCAAAACAGCAGAAATAGCAGTAAACCTCCTTCTACTGACTTTTTTGTCAAGGAAAAACCTAATCCCAAGAGTCTCCGTAAAATGAGTGGTAAGAAACCTGGAGCTCAGGAAGGTCATCCAGGTACGACTCTTGATATGGTTAATGATCCTGATTAGATAATAGAACATTCTTGGTTCTGTTGCAAAAATAATTTTTCTACCCTTTTAGGCTATAATAATTTCTTTTTGTGTTATTATTGACCTGCTTATGACATCTTAATATCCCAATTGTGATGTTTTTCACTGGTTTGGTAAAACAGCCAGATTTTTTGCAACAGAACCAGAATTCGGCATGTAATTAAGTCCAAAAGAAGTAGCTACTTTTATTGTTAAAAGGTAGCCATTTCTTTGATTTTAGGCTAATTTTCCAAGCAAATAAGTGGCATATAAGCTAAAAACAGCTACCTTTTAATATTTTGTAGCTATGATCTTCTTCATGAAAAATGGATTAGTTACTGCAGATGGAACCAAGGTTCTAACTGTAGAGGAATATGATAGATTTATAAATGCCATTCCTGAATCGATGAAAGCTATTTTTGAGATTAACACAATAACAGGCCTTCGATACATCGAGCTTCAAAGACTCTATGAAAATCCTCAATGGTACTACAAAGAAAGAAATCAGATAATACTGCCTAAAGAAGCACAGAAGAAGGAAAAGCAAAAGCTTCCTAAAAGGACTATTGATAAATTGCCTTCAACTTTCTCTTACGTGTTTTCACATTTTATTGATGGTAAGAAACCACCTTATAGGTCAAGTTGGAATAAGGATCTTGCCCGGTGGTCAGAGAAAGCAGAGATCAGTCCAAAAGTAGGACCAAAAACATCCAGGAAAACAATTGAAAGCTGGATGCTAAAAACTGGAATTCCAGAAATTGAAATTTATTCCAGACAAGGACATGATCCTGTAACCTCTCTAAAACACTACCAGAGCCTTTCCTTTACAGACTATGAGCTACGGGACATTAAGAAGAGACTTACAGAATGGGGGATTTTAAAATGAGTAGTCTTCTTCTTGCATACCAGGAAGTGTTGAACGGCGTTGAGCTCGAAAACCTGCTTTTGACGGAATCCGCAAAAGATAAAATCAGGAAATTTCGACCTTTCGAAACGCTGACAGGTATGTTGTATTCAAACGTAGCACAAAACGCGGGCTTAAAAAAGACAACAGTTCAGGCTGTCTCATAACCACTTTGAATTGTACAATTGGGTAAAATCCATTTCAATTTTTATTTCATTTCAACAAGGAGAGATTAATTTTTATCGATCAACATAAGTTATTTGCTATTTTCTCTCGAATTCTTCCTTTATTCCAGCCTTTACTTCCTCCCCCAACTATCATTTTCAGCATATCTTTCAGGTTTTTCCCTTCTTTTTTTATAAAGTCTGCTATTTTCTTAATATTGTGTACAGTACACATCATAACAAATTCGATTACTGTTTTCCTTTTCCCTCTCAACAGAAATTCCCTAAACCCTCTATCCTGTTTCATCTGTCCAAACACAGGTTCTACGGTAGACATTCTTTTCTGATACTTTTCCGTCCCCTCTTCTGTATTCAGTTTAGCCCTCATATCCTCCATTAAATGTTCTCGAGGATCTCTTGTCATCGTCCTTTTTTCACTTTTAGTACATGCATTTCTCAACACACACTGAGAACAATAGCTACAGACATAATACCTTAAATCAGGTTCACCTTTCCTCTTCTGGATTCTTGTAAAGGGAATTTCAAATGCAGCAGGACAATAAAAACAGTCTTTTTCTTCATCGTATTTAAAAAGAGATTTCCTGAACTTCCTAGTTTTTCCTTCTTTTTCAGCTTTATAGAAGTTGTCAGGAATATAGGCATCAATCCCTTCTTCCAGTAAAAATTCTAGATTCTCATATGAGAAATAACCTGCATCTGCAAGCACTATTGTCGGCTTATATCCCAGTGTATTTTTTACATTTTGTATCATTGGTTCCATTTGATGCAAGTCGTTTTCTTCGTTGACAACGTCTGCTGCAACGATTATTTGTTTCTTTTCATCAACAGCAACCTGACAATTGTAGGAAGGTTTCTTGCTCCCATCTTTATGCTTCATAATTCTAGCATCATTGTCTGTGATGTTTACTTTTTTCAGCTTTTCTTCATCAAGCTTCTTCTTAGCAGTTTTAATTTTCTCCAATCTTTTCTTCTTGTCAACCAATTCTTCTGGAATCTGATATGGTGTTGAGTCACCATAAATTTCATCTTCATATTTATCTGTCTCAATACTCTCTTTGAGTATCTTATCTATTTCTTTTTCGATAGCGTTCGAACTTTTGCTTTGTCTTGATGAAGCATTTGCCTTAACCTTTGTTCCGTCAATCGAGATACTGGAACCAATCATATCCATTTCTTTACAAAACGTGACAACTTGGGAAAAGATTTCTTTAATAGGGCCGAGATGAGTTGAACGGAATCGACAAATCGTATGAAAATCAGGTTTTTGCATGGCTGCCAGATACATAAAAGCAGTATCAGTTTGAGTCATTTTTTGTAGTTTGCGTGAACTTCTAATGCCTATAAGGTATCCATAAAGTAATATTTTTAAAAGAGGTCTTGGATGATAGGCTGGGTAGCCTTCCTTTGAGTAAGTGGATTCAATAGCATTAATATCAACGACATCTAAGATGTCGTTTAGTACTCTGGCAATATGGTTTTCAGGAATAAACTCTTCCAGGTTTAATGGAAGTAAAAACTGCTGCTTTTGATCGTACTTTCTAAACATGGTGGAACAATACAATTAAGCTTTGCAAAAAATATAAAGATTATGAGGCTTCTAGCCCAAATGTGTGACCGGATATAGTTTTGAGACAGCCTGATATGATTGATTTTTATAGCTTTGAGATATTATTCAAAGCACATTTGAGATATTATTCAAATCATATGACGGTTTTCAATAAATTATAAAATTACCTGATTACAGTACAGTAAATTCAAAACCAATCCAGGAAGAAAACTAAAAATTGATCCCTATGCACCCGAAAACCCAGCAGATCCTTGAAGTCTTCGAAGAAATCAATAAAATCCCCAGGCGTTCAAAGCACGAGGAAAAAATTTCCATCTGGCTGCAGGAATGGGGCAGGTCCAGAGGCTTTGAGGTAAAAGCCGATGCCTTAAACAATGTCCTTATCAAAACCCCTGCAACAGCCGGCTATGAGAATTCTCCCACGCTTGTTCTTCAGGGGCACATGGATATGGTCTGCGAGAAATGCAAGGACTCCAAACACGACTTTTCCAGAGACCCTGTAAGATGCGTTTGTGACGGGGACTGGATGCGGGGAGATGGAACTTCCATAGGTGCGGATAACGGGATTGCACTTGCAGTTGGGCTGGTGCTGGCAGAAGCAGGAAAAAACGGAGAAATCGGGCATCCACCGCTTGAACTTCTTTTTACGGTAGATGAGGAAACAGGTTTGACAGGAGCACGGGGGCTTGAGGCTGGTTTTCTTGAAGGGAAGTTGCTCCTGAACCTTGACTCCGAGGATGAAGGGGCTTTCGTAGCAGGGTGTGCAGGCGGGCAGAATTCGCTGATCACACTGCCTGTTGAGTGGGAACTATTTGGTTGCGAGAAAGAAAGTTTGTTCGGGTTTTTCAGGCTCTCGGTTGAGGGGCTGGAGGGCGGGCATTCTGGAGTTGAAATCGATAGGCAGCGTGCAAATGGGATCCAGCTTCTCTCCCTTGCACTGGCAGGGCTCAGGGAGAAGGTCGGGACAGAAAATCTAAGGCTTATCCTGCTAAACGGGGGCAGCGTCCACAATGCAATCCCCAGTACAGCAGAGGCGTTTTTCGCACTTCACAGGAAAAAAACCGGTAAGGCCGAAGAAGCCGTGTCTTACCTCAGGAAGGCGTTTCAGGTTGAATACGCAAAAACTGATCCTGACTTCGTTCTGGATTTCGAAGAAATTGACAGGAAAACAGCCTTTGAAGCTGCCAGCTACGAGATTCCGCGAAAGGAGGTACTCTGCCGGGTTTTTTCTCCCGAAGCCGAAGAGAGGCTGATAGCGCTGCTCATGGGGCTGCCGCATGGGGTTTACAGGATGTCGGATACTATCCCGGGGCTTGTGGAAACCTCAAATAACCTGGCAACAGTGCGGACAAAGGAAAATGAAATAGCGGTTGTATCAAGCCAGCGAAGTTCCATTACTCTCAGGCTGGCTGAAATTACCGGAAAGGTGGAAGCCATAGCAAAGCTGGCAGGAGCTCGGATTGAACATGAGCCCGGATACCCTGCCTGGGAGCCTGACCTGAAGTCAGGACTTCTCTTAAAATGCAGGCAGGTCTATAACGAAACTTTCGGGAAAGAGCCTGAGATTAAAGTGATTCATGCAGGGCTTGAGTGCGGGATAATCGGTTCGGTGTATGAGGGTATGGAAATGATTTCTTTCGGGCCGACGATTAAAGACCCGCATTGCCCTTCGGAAAGGATTTTCATTCCTTCGATTGAAAAAGTCTGGATTTTCCTGGAAAACCTTCTGAAAAGTTATCGCTGATTAAAAGTTGCTGTTAAGTGGAACATTTGCCTCTCTCAAGTTTTTCTGGGCGGAAACTCATAGAGCTACCGCCCCAAATAACGCTAATTGCTGTTTTATTATTAACCGTTTTAGTTAAGTTTCGTCCTTTTTTATCTGTCTTCCACTTAGGTCGAACTATAGAATTGGTCGAGGATTCCCACAGTATGATCGACTTCAGGTTAGTCAGGGACAGCATACGATGCTTGATCCCGCCGACACCACCGCTACCCCGAATTATAATAAGTATTTTCTGCAGCCCTCACTGAGAGCTAAGACGTTCTGGCAAATCCGATTCGGTGTCACGGCCAACAGCACGATAAACGATGCCAGCCAGAATCGCTCCAACGATTGGTGCTATCCAGAACAACCACAACTGTTGAATTGCCCAGCCGCCGACGAATAGTGCCTGCGATGTGCTGCGGGCCGGATTCACTGAAGTATTTGTCACCGGAATGCTGATCAGGTGAATAAGAGTCAGTCCCAGCCCGATGGCGATCGGCGCAAAATGCGATGGGGCGCGGTAATCGGTCGAGCCAAGAATAATGAAGAGGAACATGAAGGTCATCACGATCTCACAGACCAGCGCTGCGAATAACGAGTACCCTCCGGGCGAGTGTTCCCCGAATCCATTGGCCGCGAAACCGCTCTCAACCAGATCGAAGCCAGGCTTACCGCTGGCGATCTGCCAAAGCACGAAAGCGGCTGTGATCGCTCCTGCCAACTGTGCAACGACGTACGGGAGGATGTCCTTTGCGGAGAAGCGGCCGCCTATAAACAGGCCGATAGTGACAGCGGGGTTGAGGTGGCAGCCCGAAATATGACCAATCGCGTAAGCCATCGTCAGGACGGTCAGTCCGAATGCCAGGGCGACACCTGCAAAGCCGATGCCCAGCTCGGGGAAGCCAGCTGCCAGAACTGCACTGCCGCAGCCGCCAAGAACCAGCCAGAAGGTGCCTATAAACTCTGCTAAGAATCGACGAGTTAAGTTCATGATAATCTCCTTTCTTTGATTCTGAATGCCAATAGCTGTCTGCTTATGTATGTTTCAGTCAATTGGCTCCAGGCGATAAACGCTTTGAACCTCCTTTGCCGTCTTGAGCACCTTGATGTCGGCGGCTCTAAAGCTGTTGCAATCTCCGGCGGAACCAGCAGTCTGGAATAATATCACAAATTTACTGTTCTGTCATGATCCGTTTCAGTTCAACTTTATCACTTTGATTAGTTCGCCTTAAACGTAAAATGTGCAGGGCAGCCCATGAAAAGTTCGGTGATAGCAAAGAGTCTCAGGGTATAACGTTTTCTGTCCTTCAGTGCACAGTCCCGTGTAAGGGAGCAGAACGCCATGGTCTGCATGTTTGCATGGCGCAGTCCCCTCTATATCAGGTTCGGTGCAACCTCTCCGGCCCTTGACGGTTTGGGCTAGGCAGGTGAGGGCCTGTCAAGTGTTCTCCCGATGACGCCCGGAAAAGATATTCAAGGCTCGTATCCGATCAATTCGGGTATTATTCTCCCCACTCTTTCAGAACCCGCAAGAACACTCCCTGGTTCGCGATTCAACGGTTCGATCTTTAATCTATTTACTTGCTTATATTTATAAATTGACTTTTATATATTCTATCTTGTTTCGCTAATTGTTGTTTCAGCCTGCCTGCATTTGCGACTTACTGTTCATTTCAAGCTGCTGTACTGCAAAAAAGAGACTCGAGCTATTTCCGACAAAAAAGGTTTTCATTCCTTCAGTTGAGAAGATCTATATCTTCCGGGAAAATCTATTGAAGAGCTATCAAGGATTTAACGTAGCATCCAGTGAAGAGCAAGCAGCAAAGAAGAGAAGTGGGATAATCAATGAACCCAGTTTCAGTCTCTCTTTTCGTTTGATAGCCAGCTCGATTTACTGTCTACGGAGGCCACCTCTCCTATGGCTGTCAGGCACTCCCCCTCCTCACCACTCCGCTTAGCTATGCGTGAACGCACTTTCATAAAATAAGCCAGAGCTGCAATGGGTAAGGCATAGCCTATTCCATAAAAAGCCAGGTTTATTTCTTGTGGTTCAAAGATCACGCTCAAGAAGTTGACTCCCAGCACAACAATGGTGAGCCCAACAAGGTTTAACTCCAGTTCCTCAATATCAGTTATTTTCACCCATGCCGGTAAAGGGAGCGGCTGGATAAACAACTGGTAGAGCCCGAAAGAAGTGAGGAAGAGCACTGTACCGACTAAGAAGAGATGGACAGTTTCCACAATTTCAACTATGATATTCGCCTCTGGATTTGTCTCTGTTATTCCTGTAATCAGTTCTCCCATGAACTGAACAATATCGATGCCGCCTTTAATAAACAAAGCGCAAGCGGCGATCGCCAACCCTATCACCGGAATCAATACGAAGAAGCGTATTGCTGCAATAAATCTCACGACTTTCATCGGCAGACTCCTCCTTTCTTTGTCTTTTTGTTTTTACTTATCGCCAGCCTGTATTGCACAGGGATATCTTGCAAACCGGTAAAACTGTAACAGTACTTTGGAATTATATCCGCACACGAGTTTACTGCTCATTACATAAAGATTCCAACCGCCGGCAAGGCTCTGGAAAAATGGCACCTTCTACGCCGGAATCAGAGACAAAGGTGCCTGGATAAGAGTTCACTTCCGGTAACTCCCACCATCAGGTGCTTCCGATTCCCTGCAAAAGCTTATCCATTACCTGATCAACTGTAAAACTGGCCGCTCTCTGGCGTGGAGGATACTCTTCAAATGTTGCCAAAAAGTCTCCCACTACACTCTGGGCAGGCACCAGCAGGAAGGCATGGTCCAGGAGCCAGTCGTAGTAAGTATTTGAGGTCTGATCTGCCCTTTCATAAGGGTCGGTACGCAGGTTAAATATTTTCGGTACGCGCAGCGGGACAAAAGGTTCAGCCCAGACCTGTAGTGTACCGATGACGCGCTGCTCCATAAAGACCATTTTCCAGTTGTCGTACCTGAGAGCTACCAGATCTCCATCGTCGGAGAAGTAAAAGAATTCGATACGTGGAGATTTCTTCCTCCTTCCCTATAAGATAAGGAAGCAGGTTATAGCCGTCAAGGTGTACCTTAAAATTTTTGTCTCCTGCTTTGTAGCCTTTTTTGAGCTTTTCCTTAATTTCCGGCTCTCCGGCTGCTGCAAGGAGAGTGGGCAACCAGTCAAGGTGGCTCACAATCTCGTTAGAAACCATGCCTTCCGGGATCTTGCCAGGCCAGCGCACGACCTCCGGAACGCGGAAAGCTCCTTCCCAGCAGGAGTTTTTCTCATTGCGGAATGGAGTCATGGCAGCATCGGGCCAGGTATTCATATGGGGTCCGTTGTCCGTGCTGTAGACAACGATGGTGTCTTCTGCAATTCCAATTTCGTCCAGCAAATTCAGCAGCATTCCCACCTGCCGGTCGTGTTCGATCATACCGTCGTGGTATTCCGACTGCCAGCGTCCCGACTGGCCCCTTATCCTGTCCGGGATATGAACCCGGAAGTGCATCCAGGTTGTATTGAACCAGACAAAGAACGGCTTGCCAGCCGCATGCTGGCGCTTGATAAAATCAATGGCTGCCTCCAGAAACTCCAGATCTACGGTTTCCATGCGTTTCCTGGTCAGCGGGCCGGTGTCCTCGATGCGGCCGTCGGCGTAGCTGTGAATTACACCCCTGGGACCATAGTTCTTCTTAAAATTAGGAAAATCCTCTTCAGATGGATAGTCGGGGTTTTCCGGTTCCTCCTCAGCATTCAGGTGATAAAGGTTGCCATAGAACTCATCAAAACCGTGATTGGTAGGCAGGTGTTCATTCCGGTCACCAAGATGGTTCTTTCCAAACTGGCCCGTGGCGTAGCCCAGCGGTTTCAGCAGTTCGGCGATTGTTGGGTCCTCTGGCCTGAATTCCCAGCCTGGCTCCGGGCATACCCACCTTGCTCAGTCCGGTACGGAAGGCACTCTGCCCTGTGATAAAAGATGCCCTGCCTGCGGTGCAGCTCTGCTCTCCATAAGAGTCCGTAAATCTAATACCTTCGTTCGCTATCCGGTCAATGTTGGGCGTTCTGTAGCCCATCAGCCCGTCGCTGTAGCAACTGAGATTGCTAATGCCAATGTCATCTCCCCAGATGACCAGTATGTTTGGTTTCTTTTCTACCATTCTTAACCCCCTATATATATTGTTGATATCTCAAGTCAACACTTTTAAGCAGACTTCCGATGTTGGATAGAACAAAATATGGATTTTTTTCTTATCCACTCCCCACTTTATTTCTTTCATAAAACAGATCTGAGCCGCGGCTGAGCCCTGTGTGTTCTCTACTTCTGATTTCTCCCTTCCTGTCCTCCTTTATGATGGACCATGACAGCGTTTGAACTTTCGACCGCTACCGCAGGGGCAGGGATCATTGCGTCCGGCACGTTCAAAAGCTTCTTCCAGGGCCAGGACTCGCATCACCTCTGCTGCCGGATAACCTCTACGTATCAACCCTGCCATAATCTGCATCGGAAAGTCAATGTGGTGAAAGAAAGCTTTCCAGCCCTTACAGAGATAGTTCAGGCCGGGTTCTCCGGCAGTAGTTGTCAGGAAACGGTTTTTAGGGCATTCTCCCCTGCAGGCAAAGAGTACATCACATTCACGGCATACCTGCGGGAGATTTTCGCATTTGTTCTGCCCGAATCTGTACTGCTTTTCTGAAGATGCAAGCTCACTGAATCTCTTTTTCCATAATATTGCCCAGCAGGTGGTCAGGTTCCACAAAATGGTCGCATGAGTAGAGATCCCCGTTGTGCTCCAGAGCAAGTCCCATTCCGCACGTTTCCTCAAAAACGCACATGCCTGAAGGCAACCCCAGCCATCTGCGTGCGGAAGCTTCAAAAGTCTGCACGAATACCTTCCCCACATCATTTTTCACCCACTCGTCGAAGATGCGGCTCAGGAAACTGCCAAACTGTTCAGGAAGTACTGAACGATTTGAAACCCTGTCTCCCTTCTGGCAAAGGGTATGTCCCTTTTCATCGATTCGCTCTACAACCGGAATAAACTGAATCCAGTCTGTCCCTGCTTCATCCCGCAGGAAGTGGTAGACTTCCAGCGGATAATCGGCATTGATCCGGTTGACTGTGGTCAGGATATTATATTCCACACCATGTTTTTGCAGGAGGCGCAGTCCCTTCATGACCCGGTCGAAGGTCCCCTCTCCCTTTTTGTCCACCCGGTAGGCATCATGCAGTTCACGCGGGCCGTCGATGCTGATCCCGATAAGAAAGTTGTTTTCCTCAAAGAACCGACACCATTCGTCGTTAAGGAGTGTGCCGTTGGTTTGCATCGTGTTTTCGAACGTCATGTCCGGCTTTCTGTACTTTTCCTGCAGTTCGATTGCATGTCGATAAAAGTCAATGTCCATAAGCGTGGGTTCGCCCCCCTGCCAGGCAACGGTTACCTGCGGGCTGCGGTGAGCTTTGACAAGCTGCCGGATGTAACTCTCGAGCACTTCGTCTGACATGCGAAACTTGCTACCTGGATAGAGCAGTTCCTTGTCCAGAAAAAAACAGTAGGAACAGGCCAGGTTGCAGATAGCCCCGGTCGGTTTTGCCAGCACATGAATTCTGGGTGGCAGATAGTTTTTTGTCATTTCCACTCCCTTTTACCAAGATTGGTGTCAATACATTCTTTAGATTTTTGTGACAAAGGCCCGAAAGGTATCAAATATTTTAGTTAAAATTCTTAATTCGCTTGCCTGATTATCAATTTCAAAAAAGCAAAAGTGGTTTCCAGAGAGTAGACCCCCTGGTGAAACCTTATTTTATTGCATGGATTATTCTTCGGCAAAGGCTGCACGCAGCTTTTCCTCTTCGTCTTTAGACAGGTTGGAAGCAATGAGCTCAAACTTCATTCCTTTGGCGGCTTCCGCTACCCTATCCTGCACGGCATCGCTGGTCATCAAAAAGAGTGCTGACGTACCTGGAGTTACTTTGCTACGGACGGATCGGATGAAATCATCACTGATTCCAATATCTGCCATGGAACCGCTCAGTGCACCCAATGTGGCTCCAACAACCATGCCAAATATGGGAACAAAGAAGATAATACCAAGCAGCATGCCCCAAAAAGCGCCGCTCAGTGCTCCTACACCTGATAAATCAGACAATTGTTTGGTTTTGGGTTTCTTTTTATCCGCAGGCCAGGTGACTATGGCTGCATCATGCAGATTGATCAGATTCTGCTTGCTCAGATCTTGAATCATATGAAGCGCCCTTTCAGCACCATCAGTAGTTTCAAACTTTAGAACTGTTAAAGTTGCCATTACTCAAATCTCCTCCTTCATTTACGAATTTGATTTGCCGTTATTTTTATGTCCTCGGATTTATGCGGAATTGCTATTCCAGTTATTTCCTGCTCACGAAGGCTGCGACTTCGCCTCCGGGCAGACAGTATTTTTTTCATACGGTATCAGGCATTTTTCGGCATTTTAGAAGATACTGCGGGCTTTCGAAGATCTTCAAGAAAAGGGAAAGTTCAAAGTTACCCCACACTGGATAGTAGGGGACTTACCGTATTAGGAAACCGGAATGAAGCAGTTTCTGCCTGTCAGCATACCCCCGTCAGAGACCAGCATTCAACCGCAGATTTTGCCGTCAACTATAGGATTTTGCACCCCCTTTCGGCCCGCATAGGATCAAATCAGTCAGGCAAGGACTTGCCGGTTGTCTACCCAATAATATCGGAAAACGACACGCAAGCTTTGCATTCGGCCAATTTTAATATTATTTCCCCTCTCATTCTTTGCAGAGCCTGTGATCCCAATTCGCAGGCCCGGATTAAGCAAGCCGATAGGATTCAGCAGGCTACTAATATACTGCGACTTTTATGTATATTATTTTATACGGATTTACATACTTTATCGAGTATTCCGATTAAGATTCCCTGGATGAATTAAAGCTTTACTACCTTTTTTAGATCGTTATCTTCATAATTTCAAAAAACATTCTTGCCTATCCTTCCTTCACTTTACTCTTTACTTTCACTTGATTCCATCAGTTTAGCCATCCAGCGCGTATCTTCGGAACTTTCCAGGATCATCTTCACGACCATTGTAAGGGGTACGGCAACCAGTGCGCCTGCAGTCCCAAGCACATAAGACCAGTAAAATAAAGAAAGAAATACAATCGTCGGAGATAATTTAAGGCCTTTTCCTGCAAGAGATGGAAAAATAACATTTTCTACGAGCGCATTGACAATAGTGATGGCGGCAAGGACACCCAGTGCCCCTATAGGCCCGTATTTGAACAGGCCAAGTAACATAGGTGGAATAGCGGCAAGATAAAAACCCAGATAAGGGATATAACCGAACAGGAAGAACAGAAGGCCCCAGAGAATAGGAAAATCTATACCCCCAATAAAGAGAAGTATGGCAGTTCCAATGCCTCCAAACAAATTGGTCTCAGTCCTCAGGAGCATGTAATTTATGACGGTTCTGCTTAATTCGGTAAACCGCGGAAGATGGACTGGTTGCTCTTCAACTTCTTTTTGCACCTTTTCTGGCACACCTGCAGCATCCAGAAGTAAAAACGTTGTCGTGATAACAATGAGCACAATTGTTGATCCGGCATTTAAGGTTCCTGAAATAATATCCCCAGACACGCTGAAAGCAAATGTCGCAATATCTCGCAGGACCGATTCCACGGAAACTCCAGCTGCAGGCAAATATGTTGAAATACTGTTCAGAATACTCGTCAACTGATTTTCATAGCTTGGAATTCGCCCACTGAGCTGGAGTAAAGAGCTTGCAAACAGAATTGCGGTTCCAATAAATACAAAAATGAAAAAAAGGATCACCAGAAGAACACTAACCGTTCCCGGAACCCCTTTCCTCTGCAGCAAGTGAACCAGAGGGGCAAAGATTAAATAGGCAAAAAGAGCGAAAAAAACCGGCAACAGTATAGTTGAAATCGCCTTCATACCAAGTGTAAGAAAAACTGCAGCAGTGCTGTAAAGTAGAATTTTGGCTGGTATTGAACTAGTATTTGCATTTATGTTTACATCCCCCAATCGTGAACATACCCTGGGACACAAGTACTCCACCTGCACCCCGGATTGCCTGTTTCAGGCTCTTTGCCCAGAGGTGTTCGATAATAAGAATAGCAGCAGCAGTACCTTCAGGGATAGCTTCGAAACTCGGATTATCGAATACAATGACCAAGAGCTGCACCGGTCCAAAAATTACTTCATCCAATTTATTCCCCCATTAACAATTCTGCTCTGCTGTCCAGTTCTCGTTACGCTGTTCCAGGGAGGTAGGTATCATAGAATCATCCACGCGACCTCCATATGCCCCCGGTATCTTTCTTCCCTTATTGAGAACTCTCCAGTCAAAAAAACAGTTGCAGCACTGTGGTCTAAATGATATATAAAATTTAAAATATATATGAATTATCATATATAATATTAAAATTAAGATTTGACAAAGAAGAAAACGCAATTTGACTGGTTTTTAACTGTCGTCGATGTGTTCCGCTGGTCCCATCAATCTGGCTATCCATTTTGTTTCCTCAAAACTCTCAAGTAAAATCTTCAAAATGATCGTAAGAGGTATGGAAAGCAGCACACCTCCGAGTCCAAATACGAAATTCCAGTAGATAAGAGCAAGAAACAAAAAAGCAGGAGACAATTGCAGGCCTTTTCCCATAAGTGACGGGAAAAGAACATTTTCTGCAAGCGCGTCGACAGCAAAGATAATGACAATGACTGCGAGAGCACCTAAAGGCCCATACTTAAAAAGCGCAAGCACTATGGGAGGAATAGAAGCTATAACCAGACCAATATAGGGGATATAACTTAACAGGAATATAAGGACTCCCCAGAGAATAGCAAAGTCAATGCCTCCGATAAAGAGAAGGAGAGCAATTACGAAGGCTGTGATAATGTTTATTTCTGCTCTTATAACAATGAATTTTACCAGCTTCCTGCTAAATTTACTCAGCCTCAATCTGAGTTCGGATTGATTTCCAATTTCCTGATTTACTTTCTCAGGAGCATTGGCGGCATCTATTAGCAAAAATGCTGCTGTGACTATAACGATTCCGGCTGTTGTCCCGGCGTTTACAATCCCATTAACGATGCTCACCATGAGAGAAATCGTGATCGTCACGATACCGCGAACAATTGATTGCACGGAAAAACCTTCGTATGAAGGAATATGTTTTGCAAAACTGTCCACGAACGCAGTTAATTGAATTTGATAACTCGGGATCTGGCTTCCAAACTGGATTGCTGCTCTGACAACTACTACCCCGAGAATCACGACAATGAAAGCGAATAAAAGAATTACTATAAGGATGCTCAATGCACCTGGGACCCTTTTTCGCTTGAGCCAGTGGACAAATGGGGTAAAAATCAGTGCGGCGAAGATCGAGAAAAAAAATAGTTGTGAGTATTGGCGCGATTTCCCGCATCCCGATTGTCAGGATAACTGCAGCGGTGCTATAGAGTAGAATTTTAGCTGGTATTGAACTGTTGTTCACATTCATGATTTTCAACTCCTTTAACTGTCAGCCATACATTGTGCAGTGAGGTGAGTGGCTGTGGAACTAAAGGGAGAATACACGCTACTAGGGAGAATTACATGCCAATCATCCTGTGAATGCGAAAACTAGTCTCAACCATTTTTTTCCCCAATTTTCTATCAGTCGTGAGCCATCTGGTCGAGCGCAGCTGCAATCGCCAGAATAAGCGCATTATCCTGCCCGGGCTCAATCTCTACTCCATAAGTATCTCGGATGCGGAACCACTTTTTTGAGATTTCTGCAATTTTTCTTCCTTCGGAATCAATCTCATACTCGTGATCCAGAATATTGCCATGGATTTCCATTTCAGGCCCGCCTGGAACTTCAACTTTCCATCGGTCTCGCAAAATGCTTATAAGGGCTTTTTTGATTGTTGCAGCCACGCCATCATCCGACCGTTTTATGTCCATGGTATCTCTTATCCGGAGTAGCTTCTCCTGGATTTTATACAGCTCGTTTCCCTGCGCATCCTTGAAACTCAGGGTTTCACGTAAACGAAGTGCCTTGCCGTCTACATAGAATTCTCGCTTTCCTTCTTCATCTTCGATCCAGTAATCGTCTCCGATGGAAACGAGTTTTTCATGCATCCTGTAGATGTGCCTTTTCTCTTCTTCATGGCCTTCACGGCCGCCAAATAATCTCATCAAAAATCACTCCCTTTGTTTATGCACTCTCGATATATTCCCTTGAAAAGTGACTTATTAATCCTATCAGGGAACATCGAAAGATAGTTACTGGTTAGCCTTCCAGCAAGGGAAAGCGCAATACGACTGTAATTGTTCTCCATCATGGTCTGGACTGATGAGTCCTCGAATTTTTCCAGACCTGTTCCCCCCTTATGAGTGCATAAATATGTGAAATATATATATTCAAATAGATTTATATTTTAGTATCAATGCATGGGCTTTTATTCTATCACGTATTCGCCTTTTTCCGTTCACATCGCTTTCCTGTAAATCTCGATAATCTCTTCTTTTGAGAGATCTCTTGGGTTTGTCAGGCGGCAAACGTCCTGCATGGCATGCTCAGCCAGGAGTTCAAGGTCTTCTTCCCTTGCGCCGAGTTCTTTTAAACCCGAGGGAATTCCAATATCGGATGCGATTTTTTTGATGGCATCTATTGCCCGGTCTGCAGCTTCTTCCGGGCTTAGCCCTTCGATATTCTCTCCCATTGCCTTTGCGATATCGGCAAAGCGTTCCGGGACAACTTGCTTGTTGTATGCCTCCACATAGGGAAGGAGGATCGCATTGCAGACCCCATGCGGAAGGTCATAAAAGCCTCCCAACTGGTGAGCCATTGAGTGCACGTAGCCGAGGCTTGCATTATTGAAGGCAATACCTGCAAGGTACTCGGCATGTGCCATCATGTCCCTTGTCCTGACGTCTTCTCCGTGGGCAACGGCTTCACGTAAGTACTTTGAGATAAGTTCTATGGACTTGATAGCAGCCGCATCAGTTGTAGGTGTAGACATGGTGGAAACATAAGCTTCAACTGCATGGGTTAAAGCGTCCATGCCGGTTGCAGCCGTAAGTGCCGGCGGCATACTTACCATCAATTCAGGGTCGTTAACTGCCACGTCAGGTGTGATGCGCGGATCAACGATTGCCATTTTGATGTGTCTCTTTGTGTCCGTAATAATTGTAAAACTCGTCATCTCACTTGCAGTGCCGGCAGTTGTATTTATTGTGATAAGCGGAGGAATTCCTTTTGTAACTTTCCCGACACCTTCATAGTCATTTATCCGCCCGCCGTTCTTAGCCACAATGCCGACCGCTTTTGCGCAGTCCATCGGGCTTCCCCCTCCTACAGCAACGATCATATCGCAGTTCTCTCTTTTGTAGACCTCTGCTCCCTCCATAACCGAACTGTCAGTCGGGTTTGGTCCCGCTCCTGCAAAGATTGTTGCTTTCAACCCTGCGGTTTCAAGGATTTTCCTGATATCGCCGGCAAGTTCCTCTCCGTGCCTGCTTTTACCGGAAACGACCAGGGCTTTCGTACCCCCAAGGTCCTTTGCCTGCCTGCCAATGCCTTTTACGCAGCCTGCCCCCATAAGGGCTACTTTCGGGTTAAGATAGGTATATGTC
>CAVZFI010000027.1:0-100400 GCA_963774465.1 uncultured Methanosarcinaceae archaeon
TTGACCAGAAACTATGATGCCCGCTCTGGCTGCTATTGCTGCTATTATATGAAGGCGTTGATGTATTGTTATCTTGTAAGGGTTGCTCCTGTCCGATACAACCGCTAAATCCGCTAGTAATCAGCAGCACGACTAATAAAAAACTTATTTTTTTCATTAAAAAGCCTCTGTTAAAAAGCATCTTGTATGTCAATCGGAGTGTTGAATTTCCACATAAATATACATAGGGTTAAGCCCATGTGTGTCTACCCCGAATTGGCCATGAATATTCTCAAAGAGTTCTGAGGAGTTTCAGGCATTTTATTCTTTTGTATTGATTCCTTCATTTGAACCGTTTTACCCATTTTTATAAGTTGTCAGCCTGAATTTTCTTTTTTGGCAGCCGTACCGAAAGTTCTGTAAAATACTACTGACTCTCCATCCTTTTCTTTCACTACAAAAATAAAATACACAATATCGGTTAAAGGAAGAACATGTTAGTATGGTGTTAACACAACATTAATGTGATATGCATGGTTCAGGCGATCATAAATATTGATGAGCATACTAACAGGATTTTAAACATCATTAAAGCCAAGTATGGTTTGAAGGATAAGAGTGCAGCTATTGAACTCATGGCTGCTCAGTACGAAGAAGAGATACTGGAACCGGAGATAAGACCTGAATTTATTGAGAAAATGCAAAATATAACGAAGGAAGAACCTATAGATGTTGGGACTGTTAAATATTTAAGAACCAGGAACGGTCACTGATCCTGAATGTATCGGATAAAAGTCTCCCCCGAAGCTTGAAAAAATGATAAAAAAGCTGGATAAGAAAGATCAAAAATAGGTGGAGATAATTTTAAAGAAAGCAGGAAAATTGCAGAAAATCCACACAGATATAAGAACTTTCGAGCACCGCTTAACAATTTAAAAAGGGTGCATGTTGACAAGCATTTCGTACTACTTTTTTCTGTTGACGAGGAGTCAAAGAGTGTTACGCTTGAATATTACGACCATCATATAACATCTGCAAACACTGAAATATTAAACTTATTGACTCTGCTTTGTATTTCTGACTTCTTTTTTTACTTTTGATAGAGAACGGTAATTGGTCATATTTCATATATTCCTACATAATGTAGAGTAATTGAGGTCATTAAAAAGAAAAAAATGTTTTTTAGACTTTCTTTATGTTTTACATGATTCAGTTTATACAAAATAGGAAGTAGCGTTCCTAGAGAACTCAAATTTCACGCAGTCGGATGATGCCGTATTTGTAGTGTTAGTACAATGCCTATTGCCAGCAAAATAGCCAAAATCAAGTAAAAAAAGAAAAACTTAAATTGATAGTTATAACATAAACAAAAAATGTAGAAACACTTTTCATTAAATTAAGGATTTCTACAAATCCTAAAAAGCATAAAATTTGAACCTGGAAAATGATCTTCCAGGCCATGCCATTAACTGCTCAAAGGCACAGGACTGTGTCCTACCTTAACCGTGTATTCAATAGTTTTGTAGCTATGTCAATTTACAGGGTATGTTACTGTGCTGGTCCATTCCCTATAAACTGCCCAATGACAAGAGGGATATCTCCTACTTTCACCGAGGCTATAACAATGTTTTTTGTTGTGTCAATTACAGAGACAGTTCCGTCTGCATTCACTACATATACTTTTGTTCCATCTGGGGTGACTGCAACTCCAGAAGGATAGATTCCTACAGGCACTGTGGCTGTAACAGTGTTGTTCATTGTGTCAATTACAGAGGTAGTGTTGCTAAATAAATTCGCTACATATGCTTTTTGTCCATCCGGACTGACTGCAATTCCCCAAGGGCCGGTTCCTACAGGCACTGTGGCTATAACACTGTTGTTTGTTGTGTCAATTACAGAGGTAGTGTTGCTAAAGAGGTTCGCAACATACACTTTTGTTCCATCTGGACTGACCGCAACTCCAGCAGGACCATTTCCTACAGGTATCGTGGCTACAACAGTATTGTTTGAAGTGTCAACTACAAAGAGATTACTGTTGTAAGTCATGTTCTCAATATATGCTGAGCTTGTCACGTATACCGTTGTTCCAGTCGGGTTAACTGCAACACCAGCAGGATAGACTCCTACAGGCACTGTGGCTGTAACAGTATTATTTGAGGTGTCAATTATAGAGACATTGTTGCTACCGTAGTTCGCCACATATACCTTCGTTCCCGTAGGGTTAACTGCAACTCCAGACGGATTGAGTCCTACAAGCACCGTATCTATAACAGTGTTGTTCTTTGCGTCAATTACAGAGACATCGTTACTATTATTGTTCGCCACGTATACCTTTGTTCCATCCGGACTGATTCCTACTCCCCATGGACTGGTTCCTACAGGCACTGTGGCTGTAACAGTATTGTTTGCTATGTCAATTACAGATGTAGTGTTGCTGCCCGTGTTCGTAATATATGCGAATGGCGCCGCGCCTGTAATATTCACAAGCATTAAAAGCGTCACCACCATCATGCATAAAATTTTTAGGGCAGCATTTCCTCTGCATTTTTTGTCAAGTGTTATTTCTTTCATTTTAAGACCCCTCATATGACGTTTTGTATTATAATAACAAATATATGTAGACAAACAAATAGATAAAATATACTATTAAAAGAAAAATATGAATATAAAAAGTGGATCTTTCTAGATCTCAGTCTAATATATTATATTTTTTTTAGTTTTCAAAAAGTTCTCAAACCTTTCAAAATTTGCTGAATCCACCAAGATAAAAGCATTTTAGCTTAGAACGAGGCTATTAAAAGAAAAAGCCTTTAGTCTTACTTCAGGCGCAAGTACAAAAAAACACATTTACGGTAAAATGCAACTATCTCTATAGGAAAATCTAACTACTTAAGATCGTTTAATTCAGAATTTATTTTCAAAATTGTATTTATTTACACTCTGGACTTATCAGGCCTGCAAAAAATGACAGCTAGATTCTACGGTATAAAGTTGCTGTTCTGGACGATTTTATCAATTATAAAATGAAAAATATTTCTGAAACTCTTATGGATTTGAGAATCATAAATTCAAAATACCAATTTTAAGTTTTTGAGATCTCTCAAAGCATACCTTTTGTAAAAAATACGGGTAATACTGACATTGCGACACTTTCACACTATTTTTATATAAATCTACTAAAATATTCTAAAGTAGATAATTATTTATATAATAGGCATAATCTAGCCATCCGTTATATGATTAAAAGCTCAGACTCCGCTCTTCTTGAAGTTTACCGATGTTTTTCCTCGTTGTTTTTTGGGGATCAGCTCCTGGCTTAACAGGTTTATTAACGCTGGTTTGTAGAGAAAATGATTATTCTGGACTGAAAGTATTGAAGGCAACAGATATAAAAGTGAGAGTAAGAAAGTTGTACAATTCAATGTCGGTAAACCTAATCTACTGCATATAAATTCGAAGAACCATTTGTTTATTGCTTAATACTTTCACTCCGCTATATTACTCTATTAATAAAAAGTCTGCATTCTGCTGTATGTATTGAAAAACGGGGTAGTATGAATCATAAAATTATCATCGGTACCTATAAGTGAAATCAATCTCGTCAATTATAACTACTTATTTATAATAATACCTGGAATTATCTATCTGAACTAATGGCTTGACAAGCGAATACAAGCTTTAAGCTTTTTCAAAAAGTTTCTTAAAATTCATAAATTCATATTATTTCTGGATCTTTTAGATTTTCAAACTTTAAAATCCAGACTTTGCTCTGACTTTAAACACCCATACAATAAAATTCTCATCTAATCGATTCAACTGGACAAAAACCCGAGAGAAGGAAAATGAAAAATATTATTATTAAAGGGGCACGGGAACACAATCTGAAAAACATCACAGTGGAACTCCCGCGGGACAAATTTATTGTCATTACAGGCGTCTCAGGTTCAGGGAAATCTACCCTGGCTTTTGACACGGTTTATGCTGAAGGGCAGCGGCGCTATGTGGAGTCCCTCTCGGCTTATGCGCGGCAGTTCCTCGGGCTTATGAACAAGCCGGATGTGGACAGTATCGAAGGGTTATCTCCGGCAATTTCCATTGAGCAAAAAACAACCTCGAAGAATCCCCGGAGTACGGTCGGGACAGTTACTGAAATTTATGATTACCTGAGGCTGCTTTTTGCTAGAGTCGGAACGCCTTACTGCCCGGTTCACAATATAAAAATCGAGTCCCAGTCACCTGAAAGGATTGCGGACAGCCTCGGCAGGGAGTGCGAGGGCGTGGTTACCATTCTCGCACCTGTAGTCCGCCAGAAGAAAGGGACATACCAGCAGCTCTTCAGGGACCTGAACAGCGAAGGCTTCACAAGGGTCAGAGTAAACGGGGAAATTCACAGGACAGATGACGATATTGCCCTTGACCGTTACAAAAAACATGATATTGAAGTCGTGGTTGACAGGCTGGACCCTGCAGAAGACCGCTCAAGGCTTGTCGAAGCCTGCGAAAACGCTCTCAAGAAGGCAGACGGGCTCTTAATTGCGGTTGATTCGGAAGGAAAAGACCACCTTTATTCCTCAAATATGGCCTGCCCGGTCTGTGGAATGGCTTTCGAAGAGCTCCAGCCCAGGATGTTTTCCTTCAACAGTCCTTTCGGAGCCTGTGAAGCCTGCAATGGGCTTGGGATTAAGATGGAGTTCGACCCAGACCTTGTTATTCCGGATAAAACGCTCTGCCTTGCAGACGGGGCAGTTGCCCTGTACAGAAATTACCTGGACAGTTACCGAAACCAGTACCTTGCAGCCGTGGCAAAACATTTCGGTTTTGACATATTTACCCCTATTGAAGCTCTCACAGATGAGCAGTATAAAGTGCTCATGTACGGCTCGGAAGAACGCATGCAGTTCAGCATGAGCATGAAAAACGGGGATGCCCACTGGTCTCACAAAGGCACCTGGGAAGGTCTGCTCCCGCAGTCCGAGAGGCTGTACAGCCAGACAAAGTCCGAGTACCGGCGAAAGGAACTTGAAAAATTCATGCAGGTCCGGCCCTGCCCGAAGTGTGAAGGCAAGCGCCTGAAGGAAAAAGTGCTTGCAGTAAAGCTCGGCGATAAGTCCATTGTGAATGCAACAGACCTCTCAATCATAGACTGCATCCGGTTTTTCGAAAACCTGGAACTCTCGGAAAAGGAAAAGGAGATCGCAAAGCAGGTCTTAAAGGAAATTCGCTCCAGGCTTGGTTTCCTTGAACATGTCGGGCTCGGCTATCTCACCCTTTCCCGGAGCGCAGGCACCCTCTCAGGCGGGGAAGCCCAGAGAATCCGGCTGGCTACGCAGATTGGCTCGAACCTCATGGGCGTGCTCTATGTGCTCGACGAGCCCTCCATAGGGCTGCACCAGAGAGACAACGAGCGGCTTATCCAGACTCTTCAGACCCTGCGGGACCTGGGAAATACCCTGATCGTTGTAGAGCACGATGAGGACACTATCAGGTCTGCGGATTACGTACTCGATATTGGGCCAGGGGCAGGCATACACGGCGGCTATGTGGTAGCCGAAGGTACGCCTGAAGAAATCGAAAAGAATCCCGAGTCCCTGACAGGCCAGTACCTTTCAGGAGAAAAGCGGATAAAAACGCCTGCTCTCCGCAGGCAGAGCGATGCATTCATCCGGCTTAAAGGCTGCCGCGCAAACAACCTGAAGGATGTGGATGTGAATATCCCTATAGGGCTGCTGACAGTGGTTACAGGCGTTTCGGGGTCCGGAAAATCCACGCTTATTTATGACACTCTTTACAAAGCCCTGATGAAAAAGATAAATAAATCAAGTGTAACGCCAGGGGATTATGACGAGCTGGCTTTCGATTCCGAGATCGACAAAGTAATCGTTATCGATCAGAGCCCTATCGGCAGGACTCCCCGCTCGAACCCTGTCACCTATACCAAGGTTTTTGATGCTGTCAGACAAGTTTTTGCCGAAACCAAGGAAGCAAAAATCCGGGGCTATAAAAGCGGGCGCTTCTCTTTCAACGTAAAGGGAGGGCGCTGTGAAGCCTGCCAGGGAGACGGGCTGATAAAAATTGAAATGAATTTCCTGCCTGATGTATACATCGAATGCGAGGAGTGCAAGGGCACACGCTACAACCGGGAAACCCTCGAAGTAAAGTACAGGGGCAAGTCCATTGCTGAAGTCCTGGATATGACTGTAGAAGAAGCTGCAGAGCATTTCGAGAATATTCCTGCAATCAAAGGCAAGCTCGATACTTTAACAAGAGTCGGGCTGGGCTATATCAAACTTGGCCAGAGTTCAACAACGCTCTCAGGCGGGGAAGCCCAGAGGATCAAGCTGACAAGGGAACTCTCTAAAAAAGGCACCGGAAGGACAATTTATCTCCTTGACGAACCCACGACCGGGCTTCACTTCCATGACGTCAAAAAACTCATCTCAGTACTCAACGGGCTTGTAGCAAAAGGGAATACCGTAGTCGTGATAGAACACAACCTGGACGTGATTAAATCAGCAGACTATATTATCGACCTTGGTCCCGAAGGCGGGAATGCAGGTGGAGAAATTGTTGCCGAAGGGACGCCTGAGGAAGTGTCCACGGTTCAGGGAAACCATACTGCGCGTTTCCTTGCTCCCAGGCTTTCAGGAGGGGTATCGTACCTGGAGGCATCGGAAGCAGATGCCATTGAGGCAGTTTTCGAAGAAGAGGGAGCTTTTGAGGCCGATTATGAAGAGTTTGAAGACGACGAAATGAATGACGATTCCGAAGATATTGAAGAAGATTCTGAAAAAAACTCCGAAGCGTTCAAACAGAAGGCAGATAAAGCATTTGAAGAGCAACTAATTTAATAAAGCATTTGAAGAGCAACTAATTTTATATTTCCTGTAAGAACCCCTGTAATGACTTAAAATTTGGATCACGAGGTTTAAAAATTTTGAATAATGAGGTTTAAAAATGATTGACCTGGAGGTTCTTCCTCACCTACCTGGCTGCTATCTTTTCAAGAATGAAGACGGGATTGTACTGTATGTAGGCAAGGCAAAGGACCTTAAAAAGCGGGTAAGCAGCTATTTCCAGAAGCGAGACCACGACTCGAAAACCGAGAGCCTTGTGCAGGCTGTCAGGAATCTTGACTTCATTATCACAAATACTGAGGTAGAAGCCCTTCTCCTCGAAAATACCCTGATCAAGAAACACTGGCCAAGGTATAATATTGCTCTCAAGGACTCAAAACGGTATGCCTGCATTCATCTAACCGAAGAAAAGTTCCCAAGGGTCAGGCTTGCCCGGAAAAAGATGGATAATGGGATTTTTTTTGGGCCATTCGTTTCTGCAAAGGAAAGAGATTATATTTTTGAGGTTGTAAGAAAGACCTTCCAGCTCAGAACCTGCAAACAGATGCCGAAACGGGCCTGCCTCAGATACCATATAGCAGCATGCAGCGGGCCCTGCATAGGCGCAGTTTCCACGGAAGAATATGCCGAGAAAGTAAAGAAAGCTAGCTATGTCCTGAAGGGCAATATCAAAGAGCTCATGGAATCCATGGAAAAAGAAATGAGGGAACTGGCAGCAAAACAGCAATTTGAACAGGCGATGGCTCTCAGGGATGAGATTGCAGCCCTTGAATATCTTCAGGAAAAGCAAAATATGGAGAGGCAGAAAAAGCATAACGAAGATATCCTGAACTATATTGTCAGGGATGATACCGTCTACCTCATGCTTTTCAAGGTCTACAAAGGTACGCTTGAGGACAAGCAGGACTATGTTTTTGCCTTCGGGGAAAATTTCCTGGAAGAGTTCCTGGTACAGTATTATTCCGAAAATGAACCGCCTGAAGAGCTGATCTTGCCCGAGCCTCTTGAAGAATCGCTTGCCGATTTTCTTTCACATGTGAAGGGAATAAAAGTGAAAGTTACGGTTCCGAAGCAGGGAGAAAAAAAAGAGCTTCTCGACCTTGCCCTGAAAAATGTTGAGATCGGGTTCTTCGGAGACCGGAAAAAGCTCGAAGCCCTGCAGAGTAAACTTTCCCTTCCGAAACTTCCTAATGTTATAGAATGTTTCGATATCTCTCACCTCTCAGGCACGGCCACGGTCGGCTCAATGGTACAGTTCCGGGGAGGCAGGCCTGATAAACACAATTACCGCCGCTTCAAAATAGAGAGCGTTGAAGGGATTGACGATTTCGCTTCTATTGCCGAGGTTGTGCGCAGGCGCTATTCCCGCCTGCTTGAGGACAAGCACGACATGCCTGACTTAATTATCATAGACGGAGGAAAAGGGCAGCTTTCTTCAGCTTTTCAGGAACTCCGGAAGCTCAAAATCAGGATTCCTATCATTTCCATAGCCAAGCGTGAAGAAGAAATCTATGTACCAGGGATCAAGTCTCCTCTTCCCATCAAAAGAGATGAAAAAGCTTCCCTCTTTGTCCAGGAGATCCGGGACGAAGCCCACAGGTTTGCAATTGCCTACAACCGCCTGCTGAGGCAAAAATCATTGATTCCTGAAAATCATTGATTCCTGAAAATAATCTATCTCTTAAAAAATCATTGATTCCTGAAAATAATCTATCTCTTAAAAAATCATTGGTCTCTTAAAAAATATTGATCTCTTAATTGTCGTTATTGTCGATTGTGTCCGCTATTTAATTTCCAAGATTTTAAGGTCTTGATTCTATGAAAGCTTCAGATCAGACATCCGAAACTTTATCTCAAAAATTATCCGAAACAATACGTGATGCCAGGTACCGGAACAGCCCTCAGTTCAAGCTGGTTTCCGATTTTGAGCCAAGGGGTTCGCAGCCGAAGGCAATCGATAAACTTGTGGAGGGGCTGAATAAAGGAGAGCAGTACCAGACCCTGCTTGGGGTAACAGGGTCCGGGAAGACGTATACTGTTGCAAACGTCATAAACCAGATCCGGAAACCGACGCTTGTTATTGCCCATAACAAGACCCTTGCAGCCCAGCTTTATAATGAGTTCAGGGAGTTCTTCCCGGAAAACAGGGTGGAGTATTTTGTTTCCTATTATGATTACTACCAGCCTGAGTCCTATCTTCCTGCCAGGGACCAGTATATTGAAAAAGATGCCCAGATTAACCCGAAGATCGAGCAGATGCGCCTTGCTGCCACAGCTTCCCTGATGTCGCGCCAGGATGTCATTGTGGTAGCATCCGTATCCTGCATCTACGGCCTTGGCAATCCTGAGAACTTTCAGAAAATGGGATTTGAGTTAAAGGTCGGAGATAAGGTTCAGAGAAAAGAAATCCTGCAAAAGCTCATTGAAATCCAGTTCGAGCGCAACGACCTTGAGCTTATGCCAGGGCGATTCAGAGTAAAAGGGGATACCATTGATATTATTCCCGGGTACTTTGATAATATCATCCGGATTGAACTTTTCGGAGACGAGGTCGACCGGATTTCTGAGGTGGAGAAGCAGACAGGGCAGAAAACGGAAGAAATGGACTATTTCTTTGTCTATCCTGCCAGGCATTATGTAATTCCTGAAGAGGAGCAGAAAAGTGCAATCCAGTCCATTCTCAAAGAGCTTGAGGATTATCTTCCTGAACTCGGGCTGCTCGAATCTCACAGGTTGAAGCAGCGTACGCTTTACGATATGGAAATGATAGAGGAAACCGGCAGTTGCAAGGGTATAGAGAACTACTCGAGGCATTTTGACCACCGCCAGCCAGGAGAGAAACCTTTCTGCCTGCTTGATTATTTCCCTGATGACTTCCTGCTGGTAATTGATGAGAGCCACCAGACCATTCCGCAGCTTCACGGGATGTATAATGGGGACCGCTCAAGAAAAAGGAACCTTATCGATTATGGGTTCAGGCTTCCCAGCGCTTACGATAACAGGCCTCTCAAGTTTGATGAATTCGAACAGTATATGAAAAACGTGATCTTTGTATCGGCAACCCCTTCCGATTACGAAAGGGAGCATTCAGCCCGGATTGTGGAACAGATTATCCGCCCCACAGGTCTCGTTGACCCTGATGTGGAAATTCGTCCTCTCGAGGGACAGGTCAGGGACGTTATGCAGGAGATCAGGAAGATCGTGGAAAGGGGAGATCGCGCTCTTGTAACCACCCTGACAAAGAAACTTGCTGAAGAACTGACCGAGTACCTTGCCAGAAACGAGATCAAAGCCCGCTACCTGCACTCTGATATCAAAACAATAGAACGGACTGAGATTATCCGTGAACTGCGCCTTGGCAAATTCGATGTCCTTGTCGGGATTAACCTGCTCAGGGAAGGGCTTGACATTCCTGAAGTAGGCTTTATCGGTATTCTGGATGCGGATAAGGAAGGTTTCCTCAGGGACTCAAAAAGCCTTATCCAGATAATCGGCCGCGCAGCCCGGAACGCAAGTTCGAAGGTTGTCCTGTATGCCGACAATATGACAGATTCCATCAAAAAAGCCGTTAATGAGACCGAACGCCGCCGCAACATGCAGATTGCCTACAACAAAGAACACGGCATTATCCCGACAACAATCAGGAAACCCATAAGGGAAAAGGTCGTGGATATCACCGACACCAAACATATCCCGAAAACCGATATCCCCAATGTGATCATCGAACTGGAAGCCGAGATGAGGGAAGCTGCCGACAGGCTGGATTTCGAACGGGCAATCCAGGTAAGGGAATTGATAAAGAGGCTGGAGAAAGAGGTAAAAGTAGCCTGAATGAGTTAGATAAACTTCCTTTCATTTTTACCTTTTTTCCATCTTCATTTCCTGTCTTTTTGTCTTTTTTGCCTTCTCTTCTTTTTATTTCCTTAATCCTCTTTTTTAGTCTCATACTATCAAAAAGCAGGCTCAAAAGTCAATTAAAGTTCATTCCTGATTTTTTTAGATTTCATCTACCCATGCCTATATAATTAAATCTTAATAATTTTCATAACTAAATTTAATGCTCAAAGGCGGGGATAGCCGATAATTCCCTATTTATGTATTATACAGCCTAAAGTATATTTAAATAAATAAGTTTATCTGCTTATAATCAGATAAGGAAAATATTCTCATAGTTTCTTTGAAAGAGGTTTGAATAAATGAAAGCAGTATACTTTATTGGAATTATGTTATTTATGCTAGTTACGGTAAGCTCTGCGAGTGCAGCGACGACGTTTTATTTAACTGAGGTAAATGATCATGCATACGATGGTTTGATTAAAATTAAAGTAACGTATGATGGGAATACGATAACTGTTCAGGATGTCAGTTCAGCTCTTGACGGTACCTCAAACGTAGATGTAAAAGATATCGGGATTGTCAATCCTTCTGACAATTCTGTCGCACAGGTGACTGACAATAGTGGTGCAGGAAGTACTTGGAGTTTTAGTGAGGGTGCATTTAACAGAGCAGGATTTGGAGATTTCTCGACTCTGTGTACAAAAAACAATAAATTGAAAACAAGAGGACCTATTGAACTTCAGCTAGAGAATGCATTTAGTAATCTTCCAAAAAATGCTGATGGAAATAGCATTATTGTTCATATCTCATTTGGTGAAGAAGGGAAGGATCTTTTGGTGGGCAGTACCTGGGCTGGAGGAAGTACGGAAATTCCGGAATTTCCCTCAATGGTCTTACCAGTTGCGGCAATACTCGGATTGCTTTTCATTGCAGGGAGAAAAAGAAAGGAGTAATTGATCAATTTTTATCAAGTAAATCCAATTAAGAGACTTTCGATAAACCCAAATATTTAGTCGGTGTATATAATGAATTTATAACATTTATTGAAATCAAAGGTTTATCGAAGATCTCTAAAGTTTGAATTTTCTTCACTTATTTCAGCAGCTTATTCTGTAATTCTCTTATTGTCACAGATTAAACATAATAATCAACGTAAAAACGGTAAGCAACCTTAAGTTCTCCTATTTCTCCGGGTTCCAGTTCAAAATCAGGCTGGCTGCTCTTGTAAATCTTTTCCCCGAAGTTTTTGAAGGTGACTTCGCATTTAATGTTTTCGGGAAGTTGAGCCTCAAAAATGTCGCATTTCTTGCAGATTTTTTGGACAAGAGTTCCTGTTTCTTCGGGACTGAAGGTTTTTTTATTTTCAGGGCTGTAATTTACTTCAACTATCAATTCTTCCTTGCTCGTTAAATCAGCCCAGAAGCCGGAAAGTTCAGCTCCTTCTATCCTGTAATCCTGAAGCTCGAAACTTCTTGTGATTGTGTTCTTGATTTTACCCTCTTCCATATGCTTAGTTTAGAAAGTGGATATATATAAATTATCTTCAAAACAAAAGAGATCCTTATAGATCCTTATTATAGAGTTGGAATTGGTTTGAGACTTTTCAAGGAGGTTGAGTAAGGCAATCCCCAGGTTAACTCAACCTCCATTATCCATTTAGATTTTCTTAAGCATGAGGGACATTATTCCTGGCTTTGAAGACCTCATGGTTTGTGGGAAAAACATATCCATGTCAGAGGACCCGAACATTTCCTCGTTGACCCTGCTGGTTATTTCATCAAATATCATTTTATAAGCGGTGCAGTGGGGGTCTACGCCCTTTATTTCGCCGTTTGTGGGCACAATGGCATTGTAAGGGCACCCGCCTCTGCAATATTTTATATGGGAACATTTGTCGCATGCGGTGTCAACGTACTCCTTAAATTGATGCATGCGC
This sequence comes from uncultured Methanosarcinaceae archaeon, assembly GCA_963774465.1. Taxonomy (GTDB): domain Archaea; phylum Halobacteriota; class Methanosarcinia; order Methanosarcinales; family Methanosarcinaceae; genus Methanosarcina. The sequence continues at coordinate 12,607 of CAVZFI010000027.1, forward strand.
TTCCAGGCGTCGGATTGGGCAAGGTCTGCCATGGTCGGCCGGTCATAAACATTTCCCATAACGTATTCGGGCATGCCTACAAAGCGGTAGCAAGGGTATATGTTTCCTTCAGGGCCGACTGCGAAAGTATCTCCCATGCAATCAACGTAAGTGCAGACCGTGCCCCTGCCCGTGAATACGCATTTGCACAGCTGATCAATATTCATAATATCAATCCTGCCCAGGTTTTCCAGGTATTTATCCAGAAGATAAATTAAAAGTTCTCCGTATTCCTCGGGAGCAAGCGTCCATTTATCAGGATTGTCACCTTTTAAAGAAGGCAGGCAGGGGTGCAGCTTGAGCGTCAAACCTTTCTCAAGATAAAAATTGAAAATATCTTCTTTAAACTTTACCGAGTGAGAGGTGAAAGTGGTAATAAACTTTACATCAAGCCCGTGGTCCCTGGCAATCTCATAGCCTCTCATGGTTTTTTCGTAGTATCCTTTTCCCCTCTGCAGGTCATTGAGTTCCTGGGGCCCGTCCAGGCTGGATCCGATGGGAATATTATACACGGCAAAAATTTCGGCTATCTCAGGGGTCATTTTCCAGAGGTTTGTCTGTATTGCAAAAGCTATTTTCCTGGGGCTCAAGCCCTCAACCAGGAGCGGTAGTGCTTCCCGATAAAAATCCGCGCCTGCCAGGAGCGGTTCCCCACCATGGAAAGTAAAAGTAACAGAATCTCCCCTGAAGATTTTAAGCCACTCGACCACTTCTTTTATAGTCTCGATACTCATTATCGGGGACTTTTCTTCGGAACTCCAGCAATAGCTGCAGTTAGCAGGGCAACCAAGGGTAGGGATCAGCATCACATGAAAAGGCATATTTAAAGCACCCTTTTTTAATCTTCTTTAAATTATTAGTACTTATCTAAGCTGTCCTGGGAGAAATAAATATCGGGAAACTCTATAATCTTTTATGTACTTTAGTTATATTCTATTTTTACATAGCTATAAGAGCTACAAGGCAAAGAGGGATACCTGAAAGGTATCCAGTCCGAAAATCCAAATGCCGCAGGTGCACGTATTGTCATGCTGGAGGAGGGGCCTGAAACGGAGTAAAAGCGTGAGTCTAAAAGTAAAGGTGTGAGTCTAAAAGTAAAGGCGTGAGTCTAAAAATTCAGCGTAATTTCTGGAATTCGATTCCTTCAAACCTGCATGTTGCAATTTTTCCCTCGAGGAAAGCATAAAGGAAGAATTTGAAAAGGGCATAAAGCCTGAAATAATATGCAAGCAGGACAGGAGAGCGAAATCCGCTGACATATACGATTTTCTTATCGTCCCGGACAGAATTGTCCAGGAACTTTACTATTCCGTCAAAAGCTTCCCTTTCAAGTGTACTTCCTCGCGGCATGCGGGGCCCCAGTACCACGACATCCTCTTCCATGCCGTCAGGACTTTCTGTTCCTTCTATGAAACCGTAATTGAAAATTGTGGGCAGGGGAGAAAAGAAAGCCCTCTCATACCCTTTTTCTGTCCGGCAGTACTTCCAGAAACTGTATTTTGGAGTTTCTATAACAATTTTCATGGGAAATTTTCCTGTCTGTAATCCGGAAATAGCCTTTTAAGGCATCTTCCCAGCCTTATCTTTTTCCATACTTTTTTAGCCTTTTCCCAAAACAAAAAGCATATATTAAAATAATTCTTAAAAGCGGAACTAGAATTTTAAAATGAAAGCTTATGACCTGACAGGCAGGGGTATTCTGAATGAGTTTTCGAAAGAGGGTGAGCTTGCGAGACGCAATGAGAGGAATAATTGAAGAGCCCCTGCTTGATATGGTTCCAAAACGTTTTGATTATATAGGGGATGTGGCAGTAATCTCGATCCCTCCGGAGCTTGCGGCTTATAAAGAGATTATTGCCTCAAAACTATTTTCTATGCGAGGCAACACGAGGGCTGTGCTTAATAAGGTAAGTAAACTTGAAGGAGAGCACAGGGTTGCTGATTTCGAGCTTCTTCTGGGAGAATCCACGGAGACCATTCACAGGGAAAACGGCTATACCTATAAGCTGGATGTTAAAAAAGTCTTTTTTAACCCCCGTCTTTACTCGGAACGAGGACGGGTAGCCTCAAAAATTACATCGGGGGAACGCATTATAATCCCTTTTGCAGGAGTTGGCCCTTTTGTGCTCCCTGCTGCAGGAAAAGGGGCAAGGGTATATGCCATCGAAATAAATCCCGATGCCTGCGCCTGCCTGAAAGAAAATATCCGGATTAACAGGCTTGAAGGGCAAATAGCCGTTATTCAGGAGGATTTTGGGATCTTCTTCCAGGCCTCAGGTCATGCAAAAATCGCTGTGGAATTCGGGAATGGAGGTAAAACCGAAAATCCAGCTTTTTCCGATCTACCAGTCTGTCCGAATTCAGGTGAAGGGGAGACTGAAGTTTTTCAGGTTCCGGACAGCGGGTTCGATAGGGCTATAGTGCCGACCCCTTATGGCATGGACCATTTTCTTGGCAAAACCTCAAAGCTTGTAAAAAAAGGCGGATACATACACTTCTACACTTTCAAAAGCGAGTCCCAGATTCCAGGCTTAATTTGGGAATATCAAAAAATGGGGCTTGAGGTGGAACTCTACAGGCGCACCGGAAATGTTGCTCCAGGCATCAGCAGATGGGTTTTTGACCTGGTTAAAATAGGTGCAAGGGAAAACAGATGTAAGGAATATGCTGGTCTGGTTAAAAAATAGATGTAAGGGAATATGCTGGTCTGGTTAAAAAATAGGTGTGAAGGAAAAAATGTAGAAGATTTTTCAGTCATCAAGCTCCATGTGTTTAAGGAAATGATGATAGTGTTCAAGCGACAGCCGCGAATAAAAAGCCCTGGTGACAACCTCGCTCAGTGACGGATGGATATCCATACCGCGCATTATTGGTTCCGTGCTTCTTGATTCGGTATACATTAGAGGAATTATCTGGTGAATCAGGACTGAGGCATGCGGACCTATAATGTGGGCTCCCAGAATTTTCTCTTCCTCCCCATCCAGGATCACCTTTACGAAATAATCTTTGATTTCCATAGCCGCTCCCTTTGCGGTATCTTCAAAGAATTTAAGGCCTATAACCACTCTATCCTCTCCGTACTTTTCCACGGCTTCCTGCTCCCCCATGCCTGCCCCGGCAATTTCAGGATAAGAAAAAACGGCATGCGGTACGGCATGGTAATCTGCCTTCATTTTTTCTTTCAGGATGGCATTGAGGTAAACTATGCCGGACTCGTAGTTCCCGACATGCTTGAGCAGGTATTTTCCGTTTGCATCCCCAAAAGCCCAGACGTTCGGCTGCGATGTTTCAAGGTACTCGTTAACCAAAATCCAGCCCTGCACGTCTGTTTTGATTCCGGCTCTTTCGGGGTGGAGGATATCAGTATTCGGGACTCTTCCTGTTGCCACGAGAATTTCATCTACAGTGATTTTTATTTCTTCTCCCGAATCCGTTTCCTTTGCAATGACGGTTTTCTGCCCGTTATTTTCTTTTCTAACCTCTATGGCTTCGTGGTTCGTGATTATCTTCATATATTCCGACATTTTTATCCTGGCAAGTTTTGAGATTTCTGGCTCCTCCTGTGGAAGAAACTGGGGATTTCTCCCGATAACCGTGACCTCCGCTCCCATAGCCGAAAAAAAGTGCCCGTATTCGGCTGCAATGTAACTCCCTCCAAGGATAGCGAGATGTCCGGGGCATTCTGTGAGTTCAAGCACGGTGTCGCTTGTAAGGTATCCTGCTTCCTCAAGGCCCTTAACAGGCGGGATCGCAGGCCTTGAGCCGGTACACAGGAAAATCATTTTTGAGCTGAGCGTTTTTTCGCCTGCTTTGAGGGTATACGGAGAAACGAATTCCGCACTTTCATGATAATAGTCAAGGTAAGGATTTTCAGCCAATCCTTTCCTGATCATTTCGATGTCTTCTCCTATTTTTCTCCGCATCCTTTCCATAATTGCAGAGAAATCGATGTCCTTTATTTCAAGCTTAATTCCAAAAAACGGTGCGGTTTCGATTTCCCTGATCAGCTCGGCAGGATAGAGCAGAATTTTAGAAGGGATGCATCCTCTGGTAAGACAGATCCCGCCTGGTTCGTCTTTGTCTATAACGGCAATTTTTATTTCCGGATTCGAGTTGATGATAGGGTTTATATAGTTCATTGCAGAACCCGTGCCTATCACAATCAGGTCGTAATTTTCCATTCTTTCCCCTCACAGTAAGTATAAAATCGATTATGACATTGTACTAAATAAATTTAAAATGCAAGCGATTTATTCGAAATCTGAATAACCCTTATGCAGATCGGATTTAAGTCAATAACTGTACTCAACCGGTTACTGGATTAATCGGTTCTCAAGAGGAACTGTGCTGTACCGACTCTGCTTACTGCTGGCAGCTTTGCCGATTATAAATATACTAACCTGTTTCTGGTTATACTTATGGATCAGAATTTTGTTAGATTTAGTGAGCAGGCCTGATGAATTAGCACTAAAGCCTGAATGAACTAGCACTAAAGTATGAGAAATTCTGAAAAACAAAATATGAGGCAAAAGTTATTTTATTCATTGGATAATCTCTAAAGGATTTGTGTAAATTTTCCCCGGCCGCAACTGCTAAAAATAGATATTTTTAAATTTAATCTTCATTTTTAAACTATCACCCAAAAGAAAAACAACTATCTATTTATAAAGATAAGCCTATTCTATGTAGCTTTCCAGGAAGAGTAAATACAAAAGATGTCCTATATGAACAGAGCTGCCCGACCTTTCAAGAATGGGAATTTCTGTAACGGAATTCCTGTGATGCATATCACGTATCTCCTGCTCATTCTTATAGCCCCTTTTGCAGGAGTTAACTTTCTTTTTCTTCTGTCTATCATTCTTTTTCTGGGAATACGGTTTTCAGGAAACTCTTTTTCCTGCAACAGGGATTTCACCAGCATTACTTTTTCCCTGGCTCTCATGCTGTTTGTTTCCGTGATTTCAGGGGGCTCTTCTTACACCTATCCTTTCTACATAGTACTCGCCGCGTTTGCGATTGCGGCAGTGGGTAACCATAAGACTTCTTTTTCGGAAACAGACCCTATTTCTGATTTTAACTCAAGAAAGAACAGGATCAAAAAGAAAAGTTTCTCAATAATGTGGGGTTCGGTTTTCCTTGCACTTCGAATTGTTGCGGCATTCTTTGCCGCAAGCTGGATCGTCTACTGGCAGGAACTTCCTGTTTCATATAACCTGGTCTTCTTTATAGCTGTCATCGGCGCGGTTACAGGTTCTCTTTTTGAGTCCATCCCCTCAGAAATAGATAAGAATCTCTCGGTGTCATTGGGCGCAGGGATGACGATGTGGATTTTTGAGGAGTTCAGGTACTGGGTGCCTCCTGAAAAAATGCTTGTGGCTCTTGCCTTTTCTTTTTTCCTTGGCGTGCTGGCTTACAGGGCGAAGATTGCAGATATCTCAGCCCTTCTGAGTGCTGCCCTTCTCGGAGTCCTTATAATCGTCTTCAGTGGGCTTTCCTGGTTCCTGCTCTTGCTTACATTTTTTATTCTCGGAGGCGGGTTTACCAGATACAAGTATGCATACAAAGAGTCCATAGGGATTGCACAGGCTAAAAACGGAATCCGAAGTTATGAAAATGTATTTTCGAATAGTACTGCAGCCCTTGTCCTGGCAGTAGCATACGGAGTTTTTCCAGAGCATGCCCTTCCCATTATTTATGCATATCTGGGCACGGTTGCAACGGCTACAGGAGATACTCTGGCAAGTGAAATCGGAACAACGGCAAAAGGAAAGCCGAGAATGATAACAACCCTGAAACTCTCAGAACCGGGAGCTGATGGGGCAGTTTCCTTACTTGGCGAGTTTGCTGCAATTTTCGGTTCTGCGGTGATAGGGCTTCTTGCATACATATTGGGAGTTTCGGACAATCTTGCGTTAACAGTCTTTATTACAACTGCAGGAGGCTTTTTCGGGACAAATGTGGACAGTCTCCTTGGGGCTACTCTTCAGAAGAGAGGTATGCTTTCTAATAGCGGGGTCAATTTCGTAGCGACTTTCGCAGGGGCAGGAATTTCATCAGGTCTCTATCTCCTTATAACCTGACTCCGATACGAAATAAATTTACAAATAAACTTTTGTTTCCTGAAATAGCTCCAGGAGTTTTCAGACTCTGTACTTCCTGAAATAAGAATTCATTTATATTTTCATGTATATATCTTCCTAAGGGAACAGGATTACTTCCGGAATGGGTTTACTTCAATTACTTCAACATTTCATTTTTATTTTTGAGCTTACAGGAAGGTAACCAGATGACAGAAACCGAATCTAAAGGCAAAAAAATTCTGCTCGTGATTTCCCAGGAGCAATTCCGGGATGAAGAATGTTTTATTCCGAAGCAGCTTTTTGAAGCTGCAGGAGTAAAAGTTACTGTTGCAGCCGAATCTACAAAAACTGCGAAAGGGATGCTGGGAGGCACAATTAAGCCTGATATAACAATTTCAGAAGCCAGAATTGATGACTATGACGCAATAGTGATCTCCGGGGGGTCAGGTTCAAGAAAATACCTGTGGGACAGCAAATCTTTGCATGAACTTGTAAAGGAAGCAGATGCCCGAAAAAAAGTTATTTCCGCTATTTGCATCTCTCCCGTGGTACTGGCAAGGGCAGGTGTCTTGAAGGGTAAAGAAAGCACGGTTTTCAAAAATCCGGATACGGTACACGAACTTAAGGAACACGGAGCTATCTATCTGGACAGGAACGTAGTGGTTTCTGGCAGAGTGGTTACAGGCAGGGACCCCGAAAGTGCTGAAGCTTTCGGAAAAGCCGTGCTTGAAGCCATGAATAAAGTGTAGTAGCTCAGAAAGTTAGGAAACCTTAAATCTAGGAAACCTTAAATCTAGGAAACCTTAAAGTTAAAAATCCAAGAGTTAAAAATCCAAGAGTTAAAAATCTAAGAGTAAAAAAATCCAAGAGTTAGATATTCCCTGGCCGAAAAAGCGGTATGAGTTTTCCAAATTATCCGGTTATTGGATGGTGCCCTGTTATGACAGCAGATCTTGAAGCTATACTGGATTATCACCAGACAAGTAAGCACAACTTCAAAAATTATGCTCCAGGCCCTTACCGCCTGGATATGCAAATCAAGCCAGAACCATTTCTGAATTATAATGGAGCTCAACTTTTGAGTCTGGATAAATGGACTGATGAGAGAATAAAAGATGAAATTTTTCCAGCTTATGAGCAGGCTTTCTCACCGGAAAAACTCGAGTCCTCTGAACTGAGTGCAAAAACGATTTCCAGGCTTTTTTTTGACAGCTTTGCAATCTCGGCCTGGAAAAAGGCAGAAGGTACGAAATGGCCTCTTCGCGTCAATCCATCCAGCGGAAATCTTCATCCTACTGAGGTTTACCTTCTTTCCGGACCTGTCAACGGACTTCTGAAAAGCCCGTCGGTCTGTCATTATGCTCCCTTGACTCATGTCCTTGAACTGAGAGCCGAATTTTCTCGGGATACCTGGGAGCTGTTGAGTTCAGACTTTCCAGACGGCACTTTTTTCGTGGGCTTTGCCTCAATTTACTGGCGGGTTTCCTGGAAATACGGTCTCAGAGCCTTCAGGTATGCACAGCATGATATAGGACATGCAATTGGTGCCCTGACTTTCGCCGCTGCCGGGCTCGGCTGGAAAACAAGCCTTCTTGCGGACATGGGTTCGGAAGAAATCGCAGGGCTTCTCGGCATATCCGGAAGGAAAGGCCCTGAAAAACAGGAGCCTGCCTGTCTGCTTGCGGTCTATCCGGCAGGAGAAACCTGTAAGAGAGGGAGGGTTAATTCCAACGCAATTTCTGCTTTTGAAACTCTTTCCTGGAAAGGCATTCCTAACAGTTTGAGCCCAAAGCACGTCGAATGGGTAGGCATTGAAAAGGCTGCTTCAGCAGCTCAAAAAACAGAAACCGGTTACATGGAGAAAAAAGGTGAACAGAAACCCGGTACGAAGGCAGTTTCATGCCTGAAAGTTAATATTTCTAAGAACCTGTCAGATCTTGAAACCGTTCCCCTGCGAAGCGTCATTCATAAAAGGAGAAGTGCCCTGGAAATGAATAACAGCGCATACATGGAGAAAGAAACTTTCTATGCAATGCTGCAAAAAACCCTCCCGGAAAATAATCCAATTTTCAATCCTCTTGCTTTTGGTTCTTTTACACACCTGCTTCTTTTTGTAAATCGGGTAAAGGATCTTCTTCCCGGACTTTATATTTTCCTTCGCAAACCCGGGGAAAATGAGAGGTTTAAAGCTGCCATCAGGCCGGACTTTTTATGGGACAAACCGAAAAATTGCCCGTATGACCTTGAGTTGTACCTGCTTATGGAAGAGACGCTAGACGATTTCGCAGCCCAGCTTTCCTGCGCCCAGCGAAAAGTTGCAGATGCCTGCTTTACTGCCTGCATGCTCTCGGAGTTCGAAGAACCCCTGAATAAATTCGGTCCCTGGATATACCCGTATCTCTTCTGGGAATGCGGGATTCTGGGGCAGCTTCTTTACCTTGAAGCTGAGGCAAATGGTCTCAGGGGCTGCGGGATAGGGTGTTTCTTCGATGACCCATTGCATGAGGCCATAGGGCTCAAAGGACTTCAATATCAGGATCTCTACCATTTCGCAGTAGGCTCGCCGCTTCAGGAAATAGGCGTTATAACCCTTCCTGCATACGAAGAATAATTTTTATTCTTTCTTCTGCTCTTTACTCTCTTTTCTCTTTTCTTTACTTAAAACCGTCCTTCTGACAATTCCGGGCTGGGAAGGAGGAAGAGGTCTCTCACATCCTGATCCCAGCTCGCATTCTACTACAATTCCACGGAGCAGCCGGCCCAGAATGTCCGAACCTGTTACAATCCTTTTTTCTTCGCCCCAGTAAAGAATCAGGTCCTGGTCGATTACGTCGTCTTCAGGGTACTGCGGATACACTTTAAACTGCCGGATAACCTTTTCAAGCCTCGTCTTCGGAGACTTTACCACAACCGGGAAATGGCAATAAGAAAGCGGAATAAACGGGCCTTTTTTATAGACAGCATCCCGAAGAAAGTGGTCCGCATCAAGCACCATGACAGGTTCGTCCCTGGGGCTGGTGATAACCACCCACTTTTTCCCGGAGGCTTCTATCTTTTGCAGAAATGGATCGGATGGTTCTCTTTTGAAAGGGGGAAAAACCGGGCGGTTATTTTCTACCGGGAGAGAGATTATGCTTCTCTGGTCTATTAGCGAGCCTTCATCGGAAATGCTGACATCGTCTATGGAAAGAAAGTTCAGGGCTCCTATTCCTTCAAAAGCGCCAATATCGGTCTTTCCCGATTCTATATGTTTTTCGAGCATGATCCGCATAGACTGCTCCTTGAATAGGTCAAGTTTTTCCCTGCCGAGCCACCAGTCAAGAATAAGGGCTGTGGGCTTGGCTACAGGATAGAGCAGCATCTGGTAGAAGCGGACTAAAGGGGTTAGTTTTGCTCCGAGTGACAGGGCGTTTCGGGAAAAATAAGCCTGGGGTGCGATCTCTCCGAAACTGGTGATTATGAAAGTAGAGAAGAGGAAAGCTGAGGCTCCTGTCAGCACGGAACCTGTAAGCTGGGCAATGAGGACGTTTACGGCTATATTTCCCCAGAGCATTGTCGTAAGCAGGAAGTTTGAATCCCGCCGGATCTGCAGGATTTTGATAGCCTCTTTATTGTCTGCTTCGGCTTCGATCTCAAGCCTGAGCCTCCCAAGGCCAAAAACCCCGATTGTCATTCCGGAGAAGATAGCGGACTGCATCAGGCAGAGTAGGATCAATATCCAGGTAATTATTTCATTCATTGTGAGTCTATAACCTCTATAATCTTCATACAGGCATAAATTGATGGCTTAATCCATCAATGATTTATATAAGCATAGGTTTAATAACGGCTTAATCCGTCAATTTTTATATATTTAACTTGATCGCCGTCGTCTTCTAAATTTGGTTTTATGGTTTCGCATTACCTTAGTTCTTTGTAAATTTAGCTTTAAGATGTAAATTTAGCCTTAAGATTTTACTTCGCCCGAAACATTAATTCCTTGTGAACTTGTGCGGTTTTAACAGTACTGCGGGAAAAGTTTTAGGGTAGTCTTAATTTAATTATTACTCCATTATCATAGTTTAATTTGTGTTCTCAGGTTTATTGCAAACCTTTTGTAAAAAAGTTTGACCGCAAGCCTTTTGTAAAAAGGTTTGAGCGAAAACGACGTGTTATGACATTGTCGGCGTGATAAACCGGCGCAAAGCAAGCCTTTTTTGAGAAGGCTTGATCGAAAACGAAGTGTTACAGCATTGTCGGCGTGGTCAAGCGGCTCAACGTTTGTGGCTCAACGCTTGCTGCTCAACGCTTGCGGTTGAATGGTATAATGTTTAATAACAAGTAAATTATACTAAGTGGTCGATCAGTCAACCGCGCTGAGGAAAAGTATTATAAGGCACAATCTATCTGAAAAAACCTATCATACACGTAAATCTATTGCGATTTTTCTGACATTCGAGACCACAGATAATGACCCTTCTGATCAGTGATATACATGGAAAAAGAAACAAATAACGCCGGATTACTTACCGAAGTCCCGGAAATCTGCCACACCCCTGATATTCCTGTTGTCGGCACAGGGAAACAGGTTGTGCTCCTTATTGCGATACTTGCGGGATTTATTACCCCTTTTGACGGTTCGGCAGTAAATATTGCCCTGCCTGTACTTGGGGCCGAATTTCACATGGATGCTATTGCTCTCTCATGGGTTGCGACTGCATATCTCCTTTCTTCAGCCTTGTTTCTTGTCCCGTTCGGAAAAATCGCAGACATTTACGGAAGGAAAAAGATTTTCCTCTACGGTATCACGATCTTCAGCCTTTCATCTTTAATTATGACTATGGTTTCCTCAACGGAAATGTTGATTGGAGTACGGGTCGTCCAGGGTATTGGGAGTGCCATGATCTTCGGGACAGGCGTCGCTATCGTTACCTCTGTCTTCCCGCCTGGTGAGCGTGGAAAAGCTCTTGGTACTTATATTACTGCAGTTTACATCGGGCTTTCCATTGGTCCCTTACTTGGAGGTGCGATGACACAGTATCTTGGCTGGAGGAGCATCTTCTTCGTAAATGTCCCTATAGGTATTACATCAATTCTCCTGATCCTATGGAAGATTAAAGGTGAATGGGCTGAGTGCAGGGGGGAGAAGTTCGACCTGACAGGATCAGTCATATATGGTGCAGCGGTAGTTGCAGTTATGTACGGTTTCTCAGTTCTCCCGGACTTTAAAGGGGCTGCCCTGATAGCCGTGGGAATTCTCGGGATTATTATTTTTGCTCTGTATGAGATGAGAATACCTTCTCCCGTCCTTGACATTACACTCCTGACAAAAAATCGAATTTTTGCTTTTTCGAACCTATCTGCACTCATCAATTACAGCGCGACTTTCGCAGTGACTTTTCTGTTAAGCCTCGACCTGCAGTACACTAAAGGCTTCACGCCTGCACATGCAGGGAGTATACTGATAGTGCAGCCGGTTGTTATGGCTATGATTTCGCCAATTGCCGGCCGGCTCTCTGACAGGATTGAACCACGGATTGTTGCGTCTGCAGGAATGACATTTACTGCGCTTGGGCTCTTCCTTCTCATTTTCCTTACAGAAATAACTCCTATCTGGTACCTGATTATCAGCCTGATCGTCCTTGGTGTAGGTTTCGGGCTTTTCTCGTCCCCGAACACTAATGCGATCATGAGTTCGGTAGACAAAAGGTTCTACGGCGTCGCATCGGGAATGAACGGGACTATGCGTCTCCTTGGCCAGATGCTGTCAATGGGTATCGCAATGATGATCTTTGCGATTGTTATCGGCCCTGTAGAGATCACACCACCGTATTATCCCCGGTTTGTTTTAAGCCTGCACTATGCGTTCATACTGTTTACGGCCTTCTGCATTATCGGAGTATTCGCATCCCTGGTGAGAGGGAAAAGGAATCCGATAGTTCATACTCGTATACCTGAAAAAGGCAAAAAATAATACGTTAATCCTGTGTAATTCATTTAATCAAGGTGATAATCATGAAAATTATTGGAATAAATGCAAGCCCGAGAGGGAATGAAAGCAATACCCTTCAACTGGTAAAAACCGTGCTCAAAGGTGCTGAATCCGAAGGAGCGGAAACCGAACTGGTGGATCTCTATAAACTGAATATAGAATATTGTAACGGATGCGGAGCCTGTTATGCGACGGGGGAGTGCCCTCAGCTCGATGACTTCGAAGGGCTTTTTGATAGAATTCTGAACTCCGATGGAATTGTCCTTGGCGCCCCAAATTATATTAACTCGGTTCCGGCGCCTATGAAAGCTTTCTTCGACCGGCTTTCGGATGCTATCCACTGCCAGATGCTGACCGGGAAATTCGGGTGCTCCGTATGCACGGCAGGAGGAAGCGGTGAGGATGAGGTTTTGAAATACATGAATGGCGTTCTCATGAATCTCGGGGTTACTGTTGTCGGAGGTATTGGAGTTGTGATCGGCAGAGATCCTTCTGCACTTGAAAAATCTATGGGATCTGCTCAGGAACTTGGGAAGGCGCTGGCAAAGTCAATTCGCGGAGAGATCAAATATCCAGACCAGGATGAATTTCATCGCCAGCACGCAGCATATTTTTGCCAGCTTGCACAATCCAATAAAGAGCGGTTTGCCCACGATCACGAATGGTATGTCCAGAAGGGCTTGATAAAATAAAATTCCAGCCGGATTCTTACAACCTTTCAGTGGAAAATCAATAGATAAATTTGAGAAGCAGGGCAGGGAATACCCCTGCGTTTTCTTGTTTTTTTGGATTCAAAGTAGATAATTAGACCTGGTAAGGAATTATTATTGTTTAACTTCGTCTATTATTTCATTGCTAATTTTCTGTACGGCTGTTTGCTGGCATTCACATAAGTATGTCCAAATTTTATATACTTTGGTCTATATTTTCTTATAAGCAGTTTACAGAACCCATAGTCTGTTGAGTCTTCAATTTCCGGCAGGCTCGGGGTAAAAGGTTGTTCCGAAGTAAAGTACTGATAGGCGTACTGCCATAACTTTATCGTGGCCGGGGGTTTATTTAATGGATCTGTCTAAGCAGAGTAAAGAGAAAGGAAGTCACGTTTCCGGAATTGACAGGGGTAAGGTTGTAATGTATGGTCTTAGCACCTGCGTATGGTGTAAAAGGACAAAAAAATTACTTACCGATCTTGGTGTGGATTTTGACTTTGTATATGTGGATAAGCTTGAAGGAGAAGAAGAAGACCAGGCTGTTGAGGAGTTAAGGCGTTTTAATACTTCAGCTTCTTTCCCGACAACCATTATAAATGACGAGAAAGCAATTGTGGGTTTTAAAGAAAAAGAAATCCGCGAAGCCCTGGGTTTTTAAGGGGGAGTTGGGCTGAAAGAAGAGGTTTTTGATAAAACTTTTTTAGAAAAAGTTTCTGTTTTTAAGGGGGAGTTGGGCTGAAAGAAGAGGAAGCTGCCGAAGAAGGCATAACCGAAGAACTGGTGGACAAAGTTTACAGGCGTTTGAATAACCAGGTTGAAAAGTCGGGATATCACCTCAACCCTGATGTTGAGTTCACAAAGGATCTTGTGCGGGGGCTGCTCGCCAATGAGCAGCGGTACGGCTACTGGTCCTGTCCTTGCAGGCTTTCTGCTAATAATCTGGAAGAAGACCTGGACATTGTCTGTCCCTGTTATTATAGAGACCCGGATCTGAACGATTACGGAGCCTGTTACTGTGCACTGTATGTTTCGGACGACGTTATCCGGGGAGAAAAAGGAGTGGAATCGATTCCTGAAAGGCGTCCCCCTAAAGAACAGAGAGACGCCGAAAGAGCCGAAGAAAAGAAAAGAGCCGAGATGATGGAAACTATGGAATTTTCAGGGGAACTTTCAAAACCGGTGTGGAGATGTAAGGTTTGCGGATATCTCTGCGCCATGGACGAACCGCCTGGGGTCTGTCCTATCTGTAAAGCGAAAAAGGAAAGATTTGAACGGTTTATGTAAATTTCAGTAAAAAGAGTTTATTGAAATTCCAGTAAATTTTTCCTTTACTATTTTCTTTCGATTTCTTTCACTTTTGTTCTCTTTTTTCCCCTATTTCTGAATTCAGGTTGTTCTGGATCACGTTATTGGCAGGCGGGCTTCAGGGAAATGCTTGGCGTAAGTTCCAGGCTTTGAAAAAAAAGAGAATTCGTTTTTAGCACGGTAACTGGCTCCCGGAGGTTATTGCCAGATGATCGGCCGTTCATGGACTTGGTTGTAAAAGTACTCCTACTGAATCAAGTATTTAGAGTACTTTCAGCAGTTGGGACATTTGAGTTTCAGCTTAACGGTTGCACTATCGGATCCCTTTGTGCCTTTTACCGTGTATTTGAAGCTGTCAGTGCAAGAACACTTCCCAGAGCAGCATTTCGATGATCTTTTGTAGCAGAATGCACCGTTACTCTTCATCGTCACTGTGCCACCCAGTTTGGTTTTGATAGTCCCTGTACTTGTAACTTTAAGGCTGCATCCTTTATCATTTTTCAGTACAGTATTATAATTAAAGCAATACTTGGTATTCGGACATTTTTTAAGGTTAATACTATATGAATCGTCTTTTGCATCCGTCTTTGTTTTACAACTATTACTAGATGCTGCTGCTCCTGTCATTGACATGACAAAAAAGACCAACGTGAAAACACATATTGTCTTTAATATAGTTTTTCGCATTACCTTTTCCTCCTTAATTACCATAGGTCAAATTTGATCTGAGATTACCTGAGATCAGACCCTTCTATAAATTTATGAATATTTATTTATATCAAATTATATTCACATTTTTTATCATATTAGAGTATATTTAATTCTATTTTACATTCAATTGGAATAGACTGGGAAATTTTATCATATAAACATACTTATTTTTTTAAAAATCGTATAAAAATCGAAAATCGATTTTAAAGCTTTATAATACTTTATCTACAAATTTAAAAAATGATGAAATTGAGAATCTCTCTATCTGTATCATATATCCGTTTAAAATGGAATTTAAGATATTTGAAGAGGTAGTAGTTCTTAATATCTTTCTACAGTTCTTTATATCTAATTGTGTTACGTTTGTGAAGCTTTTTTGTGTAGACCTTGACTATTAAGGTCTCTTATTCTACTAGGGAAGCAGATCTGTAGTATTTCAAGAAAAGGAAGGGTATTATCTTTACAAAGAATGTTACACTTTACTACCCGAGAGTTTCCAAATGCTAAAATTCCACATGTTTTGCCCTGTACTATGTCTGCAGAGCTACGCTAAATTCATGGCGCTCACGGCGGTTAATTCTACACAATTGGAGGGCTCTATTAGGCCCTACTATACGATACGTACATTGGCGCTATTAGGTTTTGGGGATATGCTTGGAATAATTGTGCCGGCCTATAATTTAGCATACATAAATGTAGGATTCATTATGCGTAAATAGACTTCGCAATTCTGTTTACTTATCTACATTTTTAAGTATTAACATTATTAGTTTTTTATCTAAACATCTTAACTCTTAATATATTTAAAATAATAAAAAAATTAAAAAGTATCTTAAATCATGACAACGTTATATGAAGTATTCTCTGTTAAGAGAATAAAGTGGTTGAACTATTTTAAGTTGTAATAAAATATTAGGAGAATGGAGATATGAAAGCGTCTTACAGAACAACAATTGTGTTATGCCTTCTACTGGCATCACTCGTTTTAATTCAAGTGGCAGTTGCTCCAAAAATTATAACTCCTGTGACACCTGACAAACCAGCAGTAAACATCACCGAGGCCCTGGCTGAAGAAGTGATCCCTATTGAGGAAACAACCGAAGAGTCTATACCAGGATTTTTGAGTCTTAGAGGGACTACATGGGAGATATATGATTTCCATGATGGTTTAACTACCCCCCAACCCAATGGTTGCGTGTGGCAATTTTCAGATGGTTATAATGTCCAGGATCCAAGTTACTGGAGCGGTACGTGGCAATATGTTTCTTCTGACAAAATCGAAATTATAGCCTCTCCCCTGGATGGCTCTACCGATATCGTTCTGGATGTAGTTTTTATACGTCCTGACTATTTCATTGAATTAACAGATAACACAATTACTCATATTGGTGTCCGCCAATAAATTAGAAAACATTATTTACACTAAACTTAAAAAATAATCACTTATTTTAACATATATACGACATGCAAGTTATGGTCCGGATAATTTTCTTTGGACTGAAACCTCAGTCTTGTTCCGTTATCTGGCAGTGTGTAACCTTTTTGAAAAATCATAAATTTTAATAACTTACTGTATAAATATTCAACACACTGCCAAAATGAAAAAATCGCAACTTTATCCCTATAGGGTCCTCTTAAATTCACCATCAAACTGAAGACTATTTCTCTTTTATTCCATTAATTAAGGATACTGGTAGTTTCCCCAAAAAAAGTACATCATATTTTTTACCAAAATTAAAATTAAAGTAAAAATAAACCGTAAATTTTATTGAGGAGGACGTACCATCCTCCTCTGGCGATATATTATGAAAGCTCCGCTTATTCCACTAAACGAAGATTTCAAATGGAAATTGTTGTCCGAAATATTAAACGTTTTTGATTTGAGATCTTGCAGACAAATCCTTACAAAGAGGGGCATCCTGCCCCTCCAAAAATCAGTGCCTGCGATTAAAATTGTCCTTCTGAGCCTGTTTTTTTCCTGCGAAATCTCCTATGCTATCAGAGAATTAGAAGAAAGAGAAAGCTTGAGAACCTTTTTAAAAATCAGTTCCATACCCACTCAAAAGGAAATTTATGGTATTCTTAGCAAGTATGAACCAGAACAGTTTACTGCTTTTGTTTTTGAATTATTGAATGATTTATGCCCTATGAGAAAAAGTGGGTCAAGAGGCATTATTATTGATAGTACAGACATAAATCTCAACCTGAACTGGCATGCTAAAAAGATTACCAAAGAAAGCCTGGAAAATAAAGAATATAAGTGGGGACACTCAACACACAGAGGTTTCTTCATTGGCATGAAACTGACTCTTGCACTTGAATCTCAAACGTTGAAACCTCTAGCGTTTCTGATTAATGAAGCAAATGTATCAGAACCTAAAATTTATCCGGAAATACTCAAAGAACTCAAAAGAAGGAGAATAATAAAAGCAGGAGACATTATCTATGCTGATAGAGGATACTATTCCTATGAAAACTACGTTATATCTGTAAGAGAGTTTAAGGTAGTACCTCTAATATTCCCAAGGAAAAACTGTAATTTTAAGAAACTTTTCAATATGCTGAGATATCCTCTGAAAATATTTGATTCAAGAAGAAATACTGAAAAAGAAATAAAATTCTACAAAGAAATAATTGCAAAATTTAAAGAACTAATAAGCAAATGGAAAGAATTCAGATCTGTAAGATCAATCATAGAAGATATATTCAAATTGGCGAAGAAAGCGTACTCTATGGAAGATTTGCACAGATATACGAAGAGTTCTGTTCAAAAGTACTGCTCTTTAGCTGTACTTTTGGTGGGGGGAACTGTAAACTATGGGATAAAGGAAAGGAAGGAATTACAAGCCTTCTCTGAATAAGGAAATAAGGAAGGGGCTATATCCCTAAGATGTTGCTATCATGAATGTTTCTTTTTAGTATGGGATATTCTACTCAATTACTTTCTCAGATTTCTGTTTTTCAGAAAAATAATGAATGAGTCATAATTAATTGGAAGAATTTGCAGACTGTCTCACTGAGGAAATTACGAGAGTCCTTCCAAACTGCAAGTTTTTATTGTTAAGTTTTTATTGTTTATCCTCTTTTCTGAGCTTACTTTCCAATAGTTCAATGTTCACAAAAGGAAGAACTCAAAAAACATAGTTTTATTCAAAGGCAATTTCTGTTTCGTCTGTTTCTATTGGGTCTGCTTCTATTAGGTCTGTTTCTATTATCGGGTCCGTTTCTATTATTAGGTATTTTATGCCGTCTGTACTCGATATTTCCACATAATTATATGATATACTTTTAACAACTGAATTATTCCCATATTGATTATAAGCTGTAGACTTCACTTCATAAGTTTCCGGATTTGAATAAGTGTGCGTGATTGAAACCACAATTTCTTCGATACCGCCTGTATTAACAGGATAACTGTACCCCTTAGTGCCGTCGCCAAAGTCCCATTCAACTAGAGTTGCTGCTTTTGACATGTCATAGAAAGAGACTACATTATCTTTAATAGTGTAATGGAAATTCGCAACAGGAGTTGGACCTCGTATCTCTATTAAGTCAGTAGCTGCACATGTTCCTGAAGTCAAAATAACAATTATCAGGAAAATACACAGTGCAATTGTTGTTCTGTAAAACGTTTTCATATCTAATTCTCCTAATTTTTTGTTACATTTTACAATAATTCAATGACTTTAAATGTTCTTATGTTGGACTGTGTAAATGGAAACAGAGAATCATCTACTAGCATGTGGGTTTTTGAGGATACGTTTGGAATAATTATGCCGGCTTGGAACATATGCTTACAACATATTATCGAGCTGGACGATTACCGATGCCAATCTTGATCCTTCGAGGAAATGCTAATCATATTCCTGAAACCGGGCGGGCGCGAATCTCTGCCAAAGGCGGGTAAAAGAAATTCAAAGTTTAATCCCTGACGCGGCTGCTTTATCTAATTTGTTGGGACACGCTACCTATAAGGAAACCTTTAACGAACTTTTAAACAAGGTTATGATTTGAAGAAAATAGATCTTTCACATTACTTTACTGGTACAAAGGATATTCCGCTAAAAAAGGGGAAAATCGATTATTACAGTAAAAATACCAAATTATCCATCACTATTACTTCTATACTTGCAGGCTTGAGGTTAAAATCAAACTCAGCCACTTTAAACAGCATCAATACAATCGATTTTACCAGAGCCACACCATCTCATAATATATGCTCCACTTATATCTATATATACAAAAGTATTTGCGTAACGCATTTTTCCATTGAGATCTTCATCTGTTCCAACCCAGCATCCGCTGTTAACAAATAACTTTTCTTTTTTCTTCTCCTCTTTTTCAGATATATCAAGGCAGTAGTAACTTGCAAAGTGAGTGTGCCCAAAAACGACGACATCTGCCTGCATAGTATCCTTCTTTTTCTTGTAATATTCGTCAGTTATGACTTCTTCTGCGGTTTTGTCCCTGGGATTTGTAGATTCATAAATAATTTTCTGGATGTGAGCAACAATCCCGGGAATAGAACTGAATGCAAAAAAACCAGTAATCATAGCCCATGCTGCAGTAATCCAGAAGCTGGATTGTAGAAAGACATTCCATAATAGATATTTTCCGCCAAAAATCAGGACTAAGAATATGACAAAATTACTTTTCCAGTGTTTTTTCGTAAATGAGACATTATAAAGAACCTGGAACCAGTTTAACGGGTTCCAAAGTTCACCGATGAGGTGAGACACATATGCAAGAATGGCTTGCTCTTTGTCGAACTGATGACCATGAAGGAAGAAATACGACCTGTTTCCTATATTAAAACCGTGCGCAATGCCAGCTTTATCCTTTTTTGGATAGTGACTATCATAAATATTAAGTTCTGTTCCATTGCACAGGGCCTCCCAGTTAACTTTTCCTTCCAGTTCACCTAAGGAGTTATCGTGGTTCCCGACAACATATATTTTGTCGCAGTCAACACTTGTGAGTAAGGAGAGTGGTCTCATAGATTCTTTAATAACGTTATCTCTATCACCATCTTTTGGGCTCCACAATTCCACGATATCTCCCAGGAGAATTATTTTGCCGGGTTTTTTAATTTTGACTTCTTTATCCTTACATTTTACAATCTGATGAAACTTGTCTTGACTGCTTAAACTGTTTATCCACCCAAGAAAATCACAAAACTCATTTTGATTACATTGTTCGCTACCCAAATGCACATCTGATACAACTATGTAAGACGACTCCATTTCAGAATTCATAACACACCACCTTTTCACTATCCCCAAGGAACTGAGCACGCAGCCTAAAAATTATCATGACCCGTAAAAGAAAGTGCTCTCATGCAATTATATTTTAAAGCAGCCAATTGTTTGACGTTACTGATTTCTCAGTTCAAAGGTATAACTTTTAAAGTTTCAAGTCACTTTATAATCTTTTGGTTGTGTCCATGTTTTGGTTATGTCCATGAGTTATTGGTTAATTCCGAAAATGAGTGTACATTTCCCATGTCTTATAAAAATGTAGCAAGTTCCACATTTTTTAGAAAAATGTAGAGAGATTCCTGTGTTTACGGTTTTCAATAACTCATGCCAACTGCCGCTTTTTTCACTAAACTTTTTTAGTTATTTCAATACTAGTTTTATCATTTAGAGGTATATTTTAGCAGCAATCCCATGAACCAATCTGTCGCATATCCTGCCAGGAAACATAGTATGACTGAGATGGCAGGGGGACTAATGGTTGATACACTAATTAGACTACTGGATGACACATTTAAATTTTGATTAGTCAGGCTAATTAATCCAGCGTCGGTCAAAAGGTATGCTATAAAACCAAAAACAAAACTAACAAAAGGCAGGACAATATACCATAGTCTTTTATATTCCGTTATCATGCAGTCATCTTTGTAATCGTTTGCAACTCCTATAAGAATTTGAACAGAAGTTCCAGCTACAGCTATCAAAGAAGCCCAAATAGGAACGCCTAATATGTCAAAAGAGCCTATGGAGCTTATCAGGTAAAATGAGAGAATCATTGCTATAATTGCAGTTCCTATTGGTGTAAGGCCCCACAATGAACTAAAATAGAACGTTTTTTCCCAGCGCGTCATTTTGTTGATAGCTTGATATATCTTTTCTTTTGTGTCAATTATATTTTCTTCTAACTGACAAATGTCATTTTCTTCAAAGTTTACAATCAAATCCATTACGCTTTCTTTTATTTCCTTTATTTTGTCTGTATTTTTTATGTTCCTTTTCGCTATTAAAGAAAATTGATTTTCAAATGACCGTATTTGTTTATCCAAATCTTTTTTTGTCCACATATGCTCTTTTGTTTTTACATTAAGGGAGGCTGCTTTAGCAGTTCCAGAAGCTGCTTTAGCAGTTCCAGAAGTTGCTTTAGAAGCGTCAGAAGCAACTTTTGAAGTTTCAGAGGCTGTTTTAGAAGCATCAGAAGCTGTTTTAGAGGAAGTATCTGAAATTACTTTAGAGGAAGCGCCAGAAGCTGCTTTAGAAGTTTCAGAAGCTATACTACTCGAAGAAGTCTCAGAGACTACGTTAGAAGAAACTTCAGAGGTTTCAGTATTTTCTGAATTAGGGATATTATTTATTTGTTTATCACTCATAGTTGTAACCCTTGACTTATATTTGGTGTTTTTTTGGGTTGGAGCTGATCCCAAAACTCAAAATTATTTTTCTAAATCTCATTTTGTAAGTAACTAATTGAGCTTCTGGGTTTTGTATTCCAATCAATAATTTCACACCCGATTGAATTCTAAACATTACAACTTTGAAATATCAATATAACTCTTATTACCAAAGTATCTAACAATTAACACTTTAATCAATTTTATCTGATTATTGATTGAAATTAAACAGCGTGCCAATATTTGGCAGTCATGTTTTGGGATGAATTCTTAAAATAATTCTTTACTTAAAAACGACTGAACCAGAGAAAATGTTGATCCAAGATTGGGGTTTCTTGCACAAATATTTACAAGGGACTTACACACCTGACAAGGAATCCACATTCGTAGGAGTCATGATAGTTTCGTGTTTTAGACATTTTAAGGCTTTATCATATTGATTTCTCATCATTCCAGATAGTCAGCCCTAAATATTTGACAAGATATTTTTAATGAGGAAAGCAGCCCACTGTTTTATATCGTATCAGTGAGTTATTGATTAAATTAAATAAAAAGAGTAGATTTACCTTTTTTTCAGGTTTGCTAATCCTCTTTTTTGATAATCCTTTCTTGCTTGTGTTTTTTGTAACTTACTACTACGATCTTTCAGTTCTATCTACTTTAATCATCTTTTGGAATCAATAGAAGCTACGAATTTATGCAATCTATATCTATTTATATTCGGAAAAGGTAATATATAATTAACTCATATAATATTTCGTTTTCATCTAACATTACTGGTTTTATGTAATATATTGATGTAATATTAGTTTTTGAAAGTATGAAGCAGCATGGAAGAGACGGAATTAAGAAACCAAACAGGGAATGGTTAACAATAAGGTTTATGCATTATTAAAAAACATTAGCGATTGGGGGAATTTTATGGAAACAATGGACGCAATTTTAACCAGAAGAAGTATCCGGAAATATTTGCCAGACCCGGTAAGTCGGGATATGATTGAGAGTGTTATAAAAGCCGGAATGAATGCACCGTCCGCGGGAGACGAACAGCCCTGGCATTTCATTATAATTGACCAGCATGACCTGCTTGAAAATATCTCAGGAGTACACCCATATGCAAAAATGCTGAAGGATACTCCCGCTGCAGTGCTTGTTTGCGGGGACCAGAACGTTCCGAAATTCAAAGACTTCTGGATCCAGGACTGCTCAGCTGCGAGTGAAAATATGTTGCTTGCCGCCCACGATCTCGGGCTTGGGGCTGTCTGGATCGGGGTTTATCCCGCTGAAAAGATGGTCCAGGAACTCAGGGGTTTGTTAAATATTCCGGAGCACGTAGTTCCGTTTTCGATTATTGCAATGGGTTATCCGGCAGAAGAAAAATCAGGCAGGCTCAGGTACGATACTTCCAGAATCCATAGTAATTCGTGGTAAAACTTCCGGAACCCATAATAACGCTTGGTAGAAATCAGGCCGCTTTCCAGCTAAATAACGGGAAGCATGCATGTTACTGAAAGGTACAGTTTATACCCTTTTAATTTTCGCTGAAGCTTTCCTTTTTCTTTTTATCCTTCGGGTTGAACTTTTATATTAACTATCATATAATTTTTGGAAAATATACTTTTTGGAAATGTTCTTTTATAATAGGGGATAATTAAGTGCAAAATTAAACAGTAGTGTAAAGAGGGCTAGTTTATGAAAAAGAAGCTGGTATCATGTCTTATTTTACTTATAGTGCTTTTTGCTGCACTGCCTTATTCAGCAGGAGCTGCCGATGAAGATTATCTTAAACATACGAGCTCAGGAAACGCTTTCGGAGGTGGAGAGAATCTTCAGATTGACCAGGACATTCAGGGAGATCTGGTGCTCGCAGGGTCCCGGCTTGAGATAAACGGAAATACCGGGGACGATTTCATAGGTGCAGGCGGGGATTTAATCGTTAACGGAAATATTTCAGGAAACGTTATCGCAGCCGGAGGCTCTATCAGGGTAAACGGGAATGTAGGTGGAGACGTGGCAGCATTCGGCGGCCAGATTATTCTTTCCCGGGACAGCGTGGTAGAAGGGGATGTCCTGCTTGGCGGAGGGGAAGTAACGCTTGACGGGATCGTTAATGGAAATGGGGAAATCTCAACAGGCACTCTTAAAACAGGGGACGAGTTCAAGCTTAAAGGAAATCTTGAACTGCAGGCAGAAAATTATCCTTCAAATCTGAAAAATAATGTCGGCGGAAACCTGAGCATTACCCAGGCAAATGCAACGGAAAACCAGTATGAAGAAAGTTCTGAAGGATTTGGTATTTTCTCGTTTATTCTCGGACTGCTTTCGGCAGTTGCTCTGGGTTTCATCCTGATCTATCTTTTCCCGGGTTTTGTAGGCGAACTTGCGGGACTTATAAAAGATTCGCCGCTGAAAGCGGGATTACTGGGCTTTTTGAGTCTCGTTTTGCTTCCGATACTCTCAATAATCCTGCTCATTACAATTTTCGGGTGGAGTCTCTCAGTTCTGGCAATCCTGCTCCTGGCACTTGCGCTTCTTATCGCGACAGTACCTGTGAAATTGCTCGCAGGCGAGATAATTTATAATAAAGTATTCAAAAAGGACGCAGGAAAAATGATGTATTACCTTATCGGGGCAGTTATATTTGCAATTGCATATGAAATTCCCTTAGTTGGAGGGCTCATACGCTTTATTGCACTGATTATCGGATTAGGGGTGATCGTTGCCTGGCTTGGATTGCGCTCAAGAGCGGCAAGTTAAGCTGGCGGACTTTCTAAGCGGATGAAATTTCAGTTTTTTTCGTCCAGGCGGCTTTCAGGTAGATTCTCAAAAAATTTGAAGAAAACCTGAAAAACTTGAGAAAACTTGAGGAAACCTGGAAATATGGAGAAAATCTGAAAAGTGGGAGAGAAGTTTCAGGGAAGGACTTCTTCCCTGTATTTTTCAATTCCAAGCCTGTCAAGGAGGTCTCCGAACCTTTCTCCATCAAGGCCTTCTCTCCTGTAATACTCAAAGGTTTTTTCAAGGATTGAGAAAAGCTGATCCTCGTCTGCAAGTTCAAGAATCTTTGTCCCTTGCCTGGGCTGGCGTCCGGCCTTTCCTCCAACAAAAATCGTGCAACCGGTTTTTTCTGCCCTCAGGGCATCTTTCCGGCAGGCAGCAATACATGCTCCGCAGAGGATACATTTTACAGTATCTATAGAGGCTCTATCTTCCAGGACTTTTATTGCTCCCACCTTACACGCCTTTTCACATCGCTTGCAGCCGACACAATTTTCCCCGAGGGTTTCAGGCCTTACCGTGCCCATGATCCCAAAATCATTTTCCTGAGGCCTTACACACGCTGAAGGGCAGCCTGTTACTGCAATCTTGAGCTTTTTAGGGACAGCTTCCCCGAAGTATTTTTCATCGATTCTGCATGCTATGCTCTCACAGTTGATCAATCCGTTCCTGCAGACCCTATTTCCCTGACAGGCGACCACGGCTCTTACCCTTTTTCCGGCAGAGCCTCCTGAAATGCCCTGCTTTTCAAGTTCATTGCTTGCTGCTTCCGCATCTTCAAGTTTAACAAAAGGAACCTCAATCTGCTGCCTTGAGGTTATGTGAATATAGCCAGAGCCATATTTCTCGGCTGCATCTGCAATTGCCCGCAGTTTTTCTGCGTCCAGATTCCCACTCACAACCTTCAGCCGCATTGAAAACATATTTTCCTGCCTCTGAGGCAGAAACCCTTTGCTTTTAAGCAAAGACTCGTCAATCTTTTTCTCATTCATGCAAGATCACTTTCTGCAAAGCATTATTATTGGTGCATATAAATATCTCTATTCTTTATTGAATTTCTTTAACAGACTACAGTTTTTAATCAGATTACGGAACCTGGAGAATTTGAAAGTACATCTGAATTAAAGAAAGACAAGAGCTCTAGATTGGGGAAAGACAAGATAAAAAGTCAGAGAAAAGAAAAAACGTTGAACTGCACGAGTAGCATATAAAGAGCCGTCCCTGTAAAGATGCTGAGCATGGCATTTCGTTTCCAGAAGTGCAGCCCGGCAACAATTCCTATGGTAAACAGTTCAGGAACCCCGTAAGGAGCTGCAAGCCATTGCACGTCCTTTAAGCAGTAGATAACAAGCAGCAGGAGGATCATTGGAGGCAGATTTTTTTCAATAACCGAGAGCATGGCAGGTGGTTCCCTCGAGCCAAAACACATGAACGGAAGAGCCCGTGTTGCAAAAGTCGCAAGAGCTATAACCGCAATTGTTACAAGCATTTGAAGGGTATCTATCATCAGCTTTTCTCCTTTATTTTGTCTTCGGCAGGCTGCACGGATGCATTAATCGG
Source organism: uncultured Methanosarcinaceae archaeon (assembly GCA_963774465.1). GTDB lineage: Archaea > Halobacteriota > Methanosarcinia > Methanosarcinales > Methanosarcinaceae > Methanosarcina. The sequence goes on from CAVZFI010000027.1 coordinate 38,404, forward strand.
CCTTATTCCCTTCTTCGTTTGTGAATTTCTCTGCGTTTTCTGCGTTTTCTGTGTCTTCTGCATTCTCTGCATTCTCTGCATTCTCTGTATTCTTTGTATTGACTTTTCCCTGCCCATCAGGATTAAGGTTCCGAGGATGATTGAGGCAAGCAACATATTGTCAGGGCTGAAAAATACAAGGGAAAGAGCTCCTGCACCCACTGCGGCCAGAAAAGGAAAACGTACTTCGGAATTAAAATACTGCTCTATGGTCAGCACCACAAATAGCGCTGTCAGCACAAAGCCCATGCCCTCAAGATTAAGGTCCAGGACAGAGCCAAGTACAGCCCCGAGCACGGAACCTGCGATCCAGTAGAGGTGGTCAAGGGCTGCAATATAAAAATAAAACCTCGATTTCGAGCTGCCTTTCGGGACTCCTGTTGTTGTAAGGAGAGCGTACGTTTCGTCGGTTAGCGCAAAGATAAGGTAAGGCTTGACCCTTCCGATCCCGGAAAACTTCTCCAGCAGGGACAGCCCGTAAAAAGCGTGCCTGAAATTCAGGAGCAGCGTGGCTATAGCAAACTCAGTTAATCCTGCGCCGGCAGCAAGTAAAGCTACTGCCAGAAACTGGCCTGAGCCTGCATAGACAAAAAGGCTCATTAGGAAAGCGTAGATCCAGTGATATCCTGCACCGTCAAGCAGAAATCCGAACGCCATTCCCAGGGGTATGTATCCGAGTAAAACAGGAATTGTTGTCTTGAAGGCACTCATGAAAAGGTCTTTATTTTGTTCGCCTGTTTCCTGTTTATCCAGTTCGTTTCTTGCCATGCTTTCTCTTCTGTTTCTCTTGCGAGATCCTTTTTCTAAGACTTCCTTTTTCTATTGCCCAGTATCATAATTCCTTTTGAGGAATGAAAAACAAAAATTATATTTATAGTATATATGTTTTATCAAAATCAGGTTTATCAGGAAAAGAATCTTCAGCCTGCTCACAGGTAGAAAAAAATCTTGCTGATATAAAAAATCTTGCTGATAAAAAAAATCTTGCTAATAAAAAGGATCTTGCCGGTAAAAGCAAAATCCTGCTGGAACTTTTAAATATTTATAGCCATTTATAGAGTCTGAAATTTATTCTTTGAGAATTATTTCTCAATTGTTTCTCATTTGATTCCGCGCTTAATCTCACTTAATTTGTCACTTAACCTAATTTAATCTCACTTGACTTCTCACTTACCTAACTTAATCACATTTAATCTCACTTAACCTAATTCAATCTCACTTAAATTTTCACTTAATTTCTTTATAAAACCCAACCCTTTCCGGAGAAATAACAGTGGATGACTGGATGGTTTCAACCCTTATGCTTTTCTTTGCCCTGCTTGCAGCTTACCTGCTCCTGAAATATATTGATCTGAAGGGTCGGATCGAGTCCCGTGCCAGAGATATGTATGAAGACTGGCAAGCGAGGGAGATGGACCGCCAGGTTTCCGAAAAAACCGAAAATCTCTTCAGGGCCTGGAAGATGGACGAGGAGAAAAAGATCCGCCAGGACGCAGTAAAGAAAAGTGAAGCCGTTATCCGGGGAAAGGTTACTGAACACCTTATTCCTTATTTCCCCGATTTCGAGTACAATCCCAAAGATGCACGTTTTCTCGGCACCCCTGTAGATTTTATAATCTTTGACGGCCTTTCCGAAGGAGAAATGAATAAGGTGGTCTTTGTCGAGGTCAAATCAGGAAAAAACGGAGCCCTTTCCCCCAGAGAAAAGCTCGTCAGGGACTGCATAGGCAGGGGAAGAGTTAGCTATGAGATTATTCATAACAGGGAATAACCGTTGATAACCGCTGGTAATTTATTTTTCCCGGAGCTGCCAGGTTATTACTTTTCTTAACCCCGAGTTCTCACCGGGCGCAAACGGCGGCCGGCTTTTCCAGAAAAACGAATTAGAAGACTCAAACCCAAAAGAAGAAAGAATTATTTTTGGAACAGTTGCACTGAAGAATTCTGCCATATCTCAAATGTGTGGTACGAAAAAATTCCCATATAATGCAGGACAGCAATGGTAAGTGCCACAAAGCTGAGGATCAAAAACACACCGGATATCCTGTATAAGCTGATATTTTCCTTCCAGGATTTTTTCGAATTTTTCCTTTGAATCCCGGCTTGAATTTATGTTCAGACCATATTTTTTCCTGACCAGCACCATCACCGCAAAAATCAGGGTTCTAAAAATGAATTTATGGTAAAAATCTGAAAAAAGGGCCGTCCACTGCTAAGAGCTCGACATTTTATCGGCTCTGTAGAAATCCTCTAAATTCTGTTTTTACCCAAAAATTTATAAAAATAAAATTATAAAATTGCTCCTTATTTTTTGTCCCCACAAAAAACGAGGAGCAATCTCTATTGTCATCAAATAAGTATATTAAATTTATTGATCTCAGTCTTAAAACGGTTCAGTCTTCCAGACTGAACCTTTACTCCTGTAAATATTCCAAACGTGTTTATACTCAACATCAGCTTCTTGTTCTGGTTTTATTGAAGGAGTATATAAGTACAGACTATCGTGATTTTGTAGAACTTATTGACCTCATGAACAATATAAAGGAAAAACTTGACCTTGATAAGATTCCTCATTACACTACTCTTCAAAAGTTTGTATCCAGAATTCCTTCTTCATTGTTTAACCTAATTTTATCAAGAGTTCTAAAGCTATTTTACTCACATGGAGAAAATGTCTCTATTACAGCAATTGATGCAACTGGATTTACGAGTTCTTATGCAAGTCATTATTATTCTCGAAGAACAGGGAAGCTCAGACGGAGCTTCCTGAAAACTTCAATATCAGTAGACACAGATAAAAAAGTAGTATTAGGATGGAAAATCAGTCAAAAAACGGATCATGATGTCAAACATGCAAAAGCTCTGATAAGACAATCAAATAAGATCAAGAAAATCAGAATGTTATGTGATGGATAAAGGATATGATTCTGAAAAAATTCATGCTCTAATTAGAGAAGAAATCAAAGCAGACTCAATTATACCTTTAAGAATAAGAAAGAGAAGGAAAATAAAAGGAAAGTACAGAAAACAGTTGAATTTAAGCTTTGACAAAATTAAATACAATAAACGGAATATAGCGGAAACAACGTTCTCTGTGGTCAAAAGGAAGTTTGGAGAAACACTAAGGGCAAGGAAATTCTATAATCAAGTCAAAGAAATAAAAATTAAACTGATAGTGTATAACATAAACAAAAAGGTTGTAGAAATAATTTGTATTAAATTAAGGATTTCTACAGAGCCATTTTATCCTCTATTCTTCAAAGTGGGTAAGATTTGATTTTTTCTTTATAAATGCCGATCAGTCCCAGCCGCGCGAAAGCGCGGGGCAAGAAAGACTTGGAGACGCCGTTTGGTTGTCCCGAAATAATATCAACGATTGATAAATAAAGGAGCCCCAAAAAAGTAAAATCTGCAAAATCTGAAAATTATATTTTCTTTACTCCAGTTTTCCCTCTTGCATATAGCACCCAAAATAGGTATTTTGCTCGACCTTTTTCAGGATACTGTTAATGTTTTCGAGCGTAGCTTCCATCCTTTCCATTCTCTTTTCAATTTCCTCGATTCTAGCAAGAATTTCCTGGTCTGTAGTCACAATTTCAACCCCTTATATATCTACTAAAGTTAGCTTTATAGAAGCTTTTGATGTATATTCCAGTATATTCCAGTATATTCTGCAATCATTTTATAGTCAACGTAAAACCTCACTGCTGGCTGATTTAAATAAAATCAAGGTTTATTTTTCTGGGAAATGGGAAAATAAAGGGGGACGAAAAATAACATGCTGAGAATCGCAGTAACTGGCAGTCCGGGTATTGGAAAATCAACAGTTGTGGCAAAAGCTGCTGAAAAACTTGCCGACCAGCCGGGCTTCAAAATAGGCGGCATCCAGACTGCCGAAATCCGGAAAGAAGGGCAGAGGGAAGGTTTTTCGATCCGGGACCTTGCTACCGGAAAAACCGGAGTTCTGGGCAGCGTCAGAGGAAGTGGGCCGAGAGTTGGAAAATATCACGTCAACCTGGAAGACCTTGAAAAGATCGGGGCAAATGCTCTCAGGAGTGCCCTGGACTGTGACCTGATAGTTATCGATGAGGTCGGGCCGATGGAGCTCAAATCCGAAGCTTTCGTTTCGGCAGTTGAAGTAGTCCTGGAATCCGATAAACCGGTTCTTGCAGTGCTGCATCGGTCAAGCAGTCACCAGCTGGCTCAGAGGATGAGGAAAGAATTCGAGGTTTTGATGGTTGATGAGGAGAATCGGGATGAGCTGCCTGAAAAAATCGCAAACCGCTTCAGGGAGATGGGATGAAACTGATCATTCTCGCCCCGTCTATCGCTATTCACTAAAAGTATTGTATTCTGTACCGGAAATATTTACGGAACAACCTCGTCCGAGTTCAGGGTGCACTGCAGAGCTTCCTGTCTGATCAAAGAAAAGTAAGCTGCTCGGATAAACAGGGCCTTCCTATCTTATCCTGCTCTCCGGAAAAAACTGTAACCTGGGCCCTGGCCAAATTTTGTTCCTTGATCAGGAGCTTTATCAATTTTTTTATATAAGAAGCAGCCCGTTTTGCCAGTCATTGATTATTCTGGTAGCAGTCCGTGTTTCGTCCACTTCGCCTTTTTTTTGCAGGAAATTGCACTGTTTCCCTATCAGTTCAATCACATCATAGGACGCCTCGTTTTCGATTGTGATATGATAGAAGGATTCAAGGGCAGTTTTGTTTTCGGCAAGCATTTTTTCGATTATTTTCAGGGCTACGCCGATATGGTCCTTAAGGTGTGTTACATCCTTTACTCCGAGCAGGCCCTGGATATATTCATCATTTTCATCAAAGGGAATAACTCCGGGAGTATCTATGAACATAATGCGTGAGCCTGCGTCAACATTCTGGACTCCTTTTGTATGGCCGGATACAGGAGATGTGCTTGCTCTGTGCCTGCCTGTGACGCCGTTGATCACCGAGGATTTGCCCACATTTGGATAGCCGAGGGTGCCGACAAGGATATCCCGCCCTTTTACAGAGGCTTTTATAGAGGCAGATGCGAGGATCTGGTGCCTCAGCATAGTTGTTCCTGACCTGTCTTTGCTGGAAATAAAAATAGTGGGTGCAATTTTTGAGAGGCGGGCTTTGGTTTTCTCAAGTTTTTCCTTTGATACGAGATCGCATTTATTGATTACTATTATGAAAGGTTTGTTCAAGCGGACGATATCACGCTCGACCTCGCTGTTTCGTGTCTCTTCAGGAAACCGGGCATCTATGACTTCAAGAAGGACATCAGCTTTTTTTATAACATCTTTTACCATAACTTTGTAGCTCGCCATATACTGTGGCTATGGCACAAGCTGATATATGAAGATATAGTGAGGTAAGACCCCATAAATATGAAGTATAGTAAGATCTGGCTCCAGAAAAGACTGGCGGCTTTTAACAGGTCAGGGAACCCGATTCTTTATAGTTTAAAAAATAAATATTTACACTTAAATCACTACAGGTTTTATAACTGCGAAAAACACAGACGGGCAGGGAAAAACCCAATCAAGACTCTATAACCACGGAAGGCACGGAAGGCACTGAAAAACTGCAATTTCGTAATAAGTCATTTCAGTTAGTCCTCTCGAGCGTAGCGAGGAGGACAGCGTACTGTTGCGATTACATCGCAACTCCCAGAAAATCTTCGATTTCCTGCGATCCCGAGGCGCAATTCGGGAGGTTTATCTTTTCGTTTGGGATTACAGACAACTCAACAATTAACTGCAATTCAAGCGTCATTTGCAGTCATTGTTCTTGTTTATATGTGTGAGCCTATCCCGAAACTAATATTATGTTGAGATTATAAAAGTCGGGTTAGTGCATCTCATAGGTGGGTCATTCTTGACAGGAAACGCACCTTGTAGAGCCTGTGAAGGAAAGAGCCTGACATCATACTATTTTCTGTCCGACGTACACAGAGCTAAAGGGTGAAGATGCGCTTTTTACCTGAGGCTGTAGTATCACCTCAAATCTGTCTTAAGAACGGGTTATTTCTTAACTGGTTCTTTCTTGGTTGGCTGAATATTTACTTTTTAGCAAAAGTTATTATGTTTTTGATGAGTACTATATTTAAACTTTTAATAAGTTGTGTTTCTGTTTATCTATTCAGAAAGCTGTGCAGAGATTGCTTCTCAGGAGCATTTCATGTTCAACTATTGGCTTCTAAATGTTAGATTCGATTCATTCGAGCTGTCTCCAGTTCAGTTAAAATAAGCTTCACGTAAGCTTGAATCGTCTTCAGAATAAGTTTTGAAACTAATCCATCTTTAAATCACATTTATGTACAGATCATCAGGAAGGAATCAAAAATGGCTCTGAAACCCAGAATTGCAGAATCCCCTCAGATTCGTTTGATTGACCTTAAGTCAAAACCTTTCTTTATCGTGGCTTCCATAGAAGTCGGAAATACCACAACTAAATCTATCCTTACGGCTACAAACATGGACACTGGCATGACCTATATTATTAATAAGGTCGTTCGGATGACCAGAGATGTATGCCCTCCGAAACCCGGAGAAGCCGTATTCGGGAAGACACTTACAGGTGTGGAACTTACTCGTGAGGCAATTGCGGAACTGGTACGTGACACTCTGATCGAGTCGATGGAGAAAGCTAACCTGGATATAAAGACAGATCTGAACTTCGTTGTTCGCTCCACGGGTGTAGTTGCAGGTTTCGAATCTCCAGAAGAGGTGGGCGAATTCATCAAAGCTCTGGCAGACGGCTGTCTGATAGCAGGAGTTCCACCAAAGAATATGACACCCCCTATGTCAATTTTGAATATTTCTAAAAAGTTCCAGAAATACAGCAAGCTGGAAAAGGTAATCTTTGATGGAGCCGTAGCCGGTGTAATGCCGCCGATGGGTTCAACTGGTATTGAAATAGTTGCAAATGAAATGGAAGGAGAACTTGCAACAGCAGGAATTAAGGAAGCAGCCAAACTTACGGATGTCGATTTCAGGAATCCCTGTATTTCAATCGACTTCGGGACAACACTTGATGGCAGGATCACAAACTCTGACCAGCCGTACGCAAAAACAGTAGGAAACTTCTGTGGTTATGCAGGGGCAATTCCTGATGCAATTGTCCGTGGTTCGAAGCTAGTGGATCCAAAAGTAGGAACTGCTCTCGAAGTTTTTGAGAAACGGAAACTGCCTTCTTTCTTTACCTTGGAGATTCAGGCTAAAACAATTGAAGAGTATGCAAATAGTATCCATGAACTTATCATCATAGAAAAGGTTCCAAAAGGTAGAATAATATATGGAAGCGTACCTGTAAATCCGGACGTGGCTGAGGATGTAGGTGTAACACTTATAGGTTGCGATGTAGGTGAAAATGGCAGTGATATGGATAAGCTCAGCGCTATCGGTATGGAAATCTATAAGACTCACGGACTTCAGATGGTCCACGCGGTCATTGACGAGGTTATGGCAGGAGTGGTCTGCAGGCTGATTAAGATCGCAAAAGAAGAGAAGCTTGTTTTTGAAGATACAACTTTCGGAATAACTGGCAGAGCAGGTATCACAGGGAACAAGCCCAAACTGATCCTGAAGTACCTGGAAGAAATGAACCTTGCTTCGAAAATAGACGAAAGGATAGTCTTTGTAGATGACGGACTTGCTAGGGGTGCAGCTGTTATGGCTCGTTGCATGAACTCTCTGGGCTCGCCACAAAGCCCTCTCGGTGGCAAGCATGGCGGGAAATGCATCCTTCCACAGAGGATAAAACTTCAGGCAAGATGATACTGAAGAGCCGGAAGCAATAAAAAATGAAAGGTCTTGTTGAAGAGGAATATATAGAAAGCGGATAAGAAGTTAAAATGAAAGAAGGGGTTATTTTTTCCTCTTCGTATCTAATATGGATTTTCTGATCATGAGAAAAGCTCTAGAACCCTTTGATATGAGGATAAAATTGGTTTTGGGACGAGCTTATTAATTAAAAATATTTCTCAGAAAGTATTTTAATCGCCGAATTTAATAAATTTTTTAGGCTCGAAATTGGTCTCCATTGTCCAAAAATACGCTTCACCTTTAGCAATGCGGAAAATTATAAGCCCTGGATGATCAAATGTCAGACCAAACTTTTTAAGAAATGGTCTATCCTCCAAAACCTTCTTTTTAAGTTCCGGATCATCTACAAATTCTATTTTACCTGCAACTCTCATCATTTTTCCTGTTGTTTCATCTGGTTGCCAGAAACAAGCTTCTACTTTTGGGTTTGCCTGAAGTTGCCCATACATGTCTTTCATAGCTCCAATTTGAAAGTAAAATCCGCTTTCATCGGCGAACCAGAACCCTAGTGCCCGAACTCGAGGTTGATCTCCTTCTACTGTTGCCAGATAGCAAACAGGTGTTTCATTTGCAAACTTAATGCAATCTTTAAAATCCATATTTGACTTCCTCCAAAGTATTATTAATTTTTTAACTTGATCATATTTCAAGCTAATTGTTTCAAAGTAATTAATGATCAAATCCCAAAACTGAATATTACTTCTCCAGATATCTAATTCGGGATAGTAGTTGAGTTTCTGATTATAGAATTGTCTCTGAAACTTGTGTATGTGGAAATAAAATTGGTTTTGGGATGAGATTTACATGGAATTTTAGAAATTGTTTTACCCAGGTTCAAATTTCTAGGATTCCATGATACACTGGAACCTTCTTTTCAGAAATCATTTAGAAAGACGGTATCTTTCTCTATTAAAGCATGATATTCTATGGAAATAAAGGTCCCTTCGTCCTCACCTTTACATCCTGAAACTTGAACTGAAAATTCTTTTACATTAAGAAAAGAGGAGAAGAAAGGTGGATAGGTATTCAGTTTTTTAATCTATGAGCCTATCCCAAAACCAATTTTATCCTCAAATCAGTGAAGTTTCATAACTGTTTTCATGATCAGAATCTCAATTTATATTCAAAATTCGAAATTAAGATAAGCAATTTTGAGTTTTGGGATCAGCTTTGTAAATATTTCCTGCCTTGACTATAATCCAATGTGAGTTGATAAAAGTAATTTTAGTATAAAATGTGAAAATAAAGTTACGAACTAAAAATAAAAAAGCAGTTGATAAAGCTCAGTAATTAGTTAATTAAGCTCAGTACTTACTTCTTTTCCCAGAATTTCTCGGCTTCTTCTTCCATTTCTTCCAGCCTGTCATAGTAGTCCGAAAACTCGTTCAGATGAGCCAGCGCGATTTTTCCTGTCATTATGGGATCGTCGTTAGTAACGTTTGTCCAGGGATCCCGGGTTCCGTGTTCCAGTTCGACATCCATGCCTCTGCGGAACTGGTCAACATCGAATTTATCCCATTTTATTCCAAGCTCTTCCCCAACTGCCTTTGCCTCTTCAGCCGTAAATTGCTTTTTTGTCAAAATGATCACTCCACCTACTGTTTAGTCTTCGATTATTGTTTAATCTTTGCCTGCTGTTTAATCTTCGACTAATTATTTAATATACATTTGTACTTATTTAATATATATCTGTACTTAAGGATTTTCTTGCAAAAGCTCTGCTGTTCAATTATTATTTACTTCGGAAAGAGGGACTTTGAATTTTGAGTAATTTTGAGTAAAATAGTCTCGAATAAAAGCAAATTAGAATCCAAATGAGAGAGCAAAAATGTCAGACAACGATTTTTTGTTTATGAGGCGTGCAATCGAACTTTCCCTTGAAAATGTGACAAAAGGAAGGGGCCCTTTTGGGGCAGTAATCACAAGAAAAGGGGAAATCCTTGCCGAAAGCTGCAATCTGGTCACTGCGCTTAATGACCCTACAGCCCATGCTGAGATCAACGTAATAAGAGAAGCAGCCCGGAAACTCGAAACGTTTGATCTCAGCGGCTGTGTTATCTACTCTTCCTGCGAGCCCTGTCCAATGTGCCTTGGGGCTATCTACTGGGCCAGGATTGATAAAGTCGTTTTTGCCAACACCACGTCCGACGCTCAAAAGATTGGTTTTGCTGATTCTCGAATCTATAAAGAAATTTCACGCCCTCCTCAGGAGAGAAATATTGAATTCCGGCAGCTCCTCAGGGAAGAGGCACTGAAGGCTTTTAAGGCGTGGGAAGAATCCGAGAATAAGATAGAGTACTGAAAGAACCAAAATTAAGAATAAAATCAGATTTCTTCATTAAAACATAAATATATTTGGAGCGTTAATGTGTCATTAGGGGCATTAATTGGTAATTGGGACCTCGAATTCAATTCGGGAATATCTGTCCTTTTCCGGATATTTCTAACTTAAGCATGAAACTTTAAATGTGTTGCTGCACTTTTAGATTACAATAAATAATTTTAAAGGGGATTTCTGGGGAATGTCTGAGAATAAAAGCAAATATATCCGCTGGTTTGAAGAGACCACGATTGATGATGTCCCGCTGGTTGGCGGGAAGAATGCTTCTCTTGGGGAGATGTACAGGGAACTCACTTCGAAAGGGGTCAGGATTCCAAATGGCTTTTCGGTCACTGCTGAAGCTTACTGGCATACCCTCGAAGCCGGAGGGGTTCTGGAGAAACTCAAACAAACAATGGAAGGGCTCGATACGGCTGACGTTGCAGACCTTGCAAAAAGGGGGAAGCTTGCAAGAGACCTGATCCTTGGGGCAGGAATCCCGGATGACCTCTGGGAGGAAATCAAAACCGCGTATGACCGCCTCTGCGAACAATACGGGGAATATACGGACGTAGCCGTGCGGAGTTCGGCAACGGCTGAAGACCTTCCAACTGCTTCTTTTGCGGGCCAGCAGGAAACTTACCTGAACATCCGGGGCTATCCAGGGCTCAGGGATGCCTGCATACGCTGCTTTGCCTCGCTTTTTACGGACAGGGCGATTTCCTACCGCGTAACCAATAAATTCGACCATTTCAAGGTGGCTCTCTCCATAGGAATAATGAAAATGGTCAGGTCGGATCTGGCTTCCAGCGGGGTTATTTTTACGCTTGACACGGAAACCGGCTTCAGGGACGTGGTTTTTATTACGGGTTCATACGGGCTCGGAGAGAATATCGTTCAGGGTCAGGTCAATCCCGATGAGTTCTATGTTTTCAAGACAACTTTCAAGGCAGGATACAAGCCGATTATCCAGAAGAAGGTAGGGAGCAAGGAAATTAAAATGATCTACGGGCGCGGCGACTCAAAAGTGCTCACCCGGAACGTGGAAGTTCCTGAAGCTGACCGGCTGCGCTTCTGCATTAATGACGACGAGGTGCTCAAACTTGCCGAATATGCGATCGCTATAGAAGACCATTACTCTAACAAGTATAGGGAACCCCGGCCCATGGACATCGAATGGGCAAAGGACGGCATAACAGGGGAACTCTTCGTAGTACAGGCAAGACCGGAGACTGTGCAGTCCCAGAAGAGCAAAGATGTCCTGGAGACCTATGTACTTGAAGAAAAATCAAATGTCCTTGCAAGAGGTAGGAGCGTGGGAGATAAAATCGCGTCGGGAAAAGCCCATGTGATTACTGATATTTCGGGTCTGCCCTCTTTTAAACCAGGAGAAATCCTGATTGCAGACACCACGACTCCGGACTGGGAACCTGTCATGAAGACGGCAGCCGCAATTGTCACGAACAAAGGAGGACGGACCTGCCATGCAGCCATTGTCAGCCGGGAACTCGGAGTGCCCGCAGTCGTAGGAGCAGGCAATGCAACCGAAGTCCTTGAGACAGGCAGGGATATCACCGTGAGCTGTGCCGAAGGAGAGGACGGGCTTGTATACGATGGTATTCTTCCTTTTCATAAAGACACCCTGAGCCTGGAAGACATGAAACGCCCGAAAACCGAGATTATGATGAATCTTGGAAATCCTGATGAAGCTTTTGGCTTTTCTATGATCCCTAATGACGGAATAGGGCTTGCGAGGCTGGAGTTTATCATTACAAGCTATATCAAGGTCCACCCTATGGCTCTTGTGCATCCTGAAAAGGTAAAAGATCCTAAAGTGCTCAGTGAAATCGAAAAGCTTACCAGAGGCGACAATAAAGGAGATTATTTTGTCGAGCAGCTTGCTCAGGGAATTGGAACCATAGCCGCGGCTTTCTACCCTAAACCGGTTGTAGTCCGCATGAGCGATTTCAAGACAAACGAGTATGCAAGCCTTCTTGGGGGCAGCTACTTTGAAATGGAGGAAAATAACCCTATGATAGGGTTCCGGGGAGCTTCCCGCTATTTTGATGAGCGTTACAGGGAGGGTTTCGCCCTTGAGTGTACGGCTATGAAAAAGGCCAGGGAATACATGGGGCTTACAAACATCATTCTTATGATTCCTTTCTGCAGGACTGTTGAGGAAGCGCGGAAAGTGATTGCCGAAATGGAGAAGAACGGGCTCAAAAGAGGAGAAAACGGGCTGCAGGTCTATGTTATGTGTGAGATTCCGAATAATGTCCTTCTTATAGATGAATTTAGTAAGTTTTTCGACGGCTTTTCCATAGGCTCAAACGACCTGACCCAGCTAACCCTTGGCGTTGACAGAGATTCAGAACTGCTTGCCGCGGAATTCGATGAGCGGGATCCGGGAGTCATGAAAATAATGTCAATGGCTGTGCAAGGAGCAAAACGGAACGGGAGGCACAGTGGGATTTGCGGACAGGCACCAAGCGACTTTCCTGAGATTGCGGAGTTCCTGGTAAAAGAGGAAATAGAATCCATTTCCCTTAACCCTGATTCGGTTATGAAGATCACCCTTAAGGTTCTGGAAACTGAAAATAAACTGGAAAAGCGGTAAAAAAGCGGAAAAGGGCTGGAAAAATAACGAAAAAGCATTTTAACCGTAGATTGGCGGAGATTTTCAACTTGTATTTTTAATAGGAGATATATCGAATGTCCTTCTTAAAAAAGTGTCCGGAATGCGATTCCGAACTTGAAAATGATCTATTCAGCGAATTCCAGTACTGTCGTGTATGCGGGTACTGGACAAGAAAAGAAACTGCAAGACTTGAGCCGCTGATTATCCTGGAGTGAAACAGGCATGCTTGAATCTTCTACGGAATATATCCGGTATGGTACACCTCTTAAAAAGCAGGTAATTGGTTCAAATATTTTTACTACTGCAGAAAATGCGGGTGTACATCTTCAGCCACGTCTGCGAGCGCATCTTCTCGATGCATAACTCTGCAGACAATTAATTTTTGAAAGTTTGCATCCGGGAAATAACCTTAAAACCGGAAATTCCGGTAAATCCTGTTCAGGCTCAATCCGCAGCACGATTCAACAGGATCTCTCAATTTTCCTATTCTTTTTTTCCTTATTATCTAGAGGCTAACTTTCCGTTTCAAATTCATAATTGACGGTTTCAACCTGTGATATGGAATATATTTATTATACCTGTTGAAGTCAGGTTTACTGCGAGAGCTGCGAGCAAAAGCCCCATCAGCCTTGTAAAGACCAGCATTCCGTTGTATCCTATGATTTTATGGATTCTTCTTGAGAAGAGGAAGATGTACAGGCAGATAACGAATGTCAGTATAATCGATACAAGGATTATTATTTTCTGCTCAATATTTTCTGTGCTTCCCATGAGGACAATTACTGCACTGATTGCACCTGGGCCTGTGAGAAGGGGCAGGCCTATAGGAAAGACCCAGATATCTTTACGTTCCTGGGATTGCGAAATCTCTTCTTCGGTAATACTCTCCCCTGAGACCTTAGCATGCATCATATCAAAGGCAATGCTGAAAAGCAGGAGTCCTCCTGCAACCCTCAGTGAATCCACGCTGATGCTGAACAGGTTAAGTATTATATTTCCTGCGATTGCAAAAAAAATAGCAATTACGCATGCCAGTGTGACTGATTTTTTTGCAATTTGATTTTTTTCTTCATGTGTCATCTTGCTGGTCAGGGAGATGAAAGTTACTACTCCACTGATAGGGCTGACAACCACAAAGATAGATGTGAATGCATAGATGAAAAACCCGAAGTTTTCCGCTATCATCTTTTTTCTCCTGCCCTTTTAATACTCTATAACTTATACATATAAATTCTCCTGTTATAATATTTACTTATCGGGATTTCATAGAGTCCGTTTCAAAATCTCTTAATTTGAAGATCTGAAATCAGCATCTAATAGTCTAAAGTTTCCTTTAGTATCCGGTTCATAACACGTTTATTAACAGATAAGAAGGTAACTCTTTGTGACTCTTGCAAATCAACTACACTAAGAAATTAGTAAAGATAATTAATAAATAATAAAGGCAGCCTGAAAATTACACTGAATATCGGATAATGCGGGATATTAAATAAAGTCGGATACAAAATAAATCCGGACATTAAATAAACATGTGTACTGAGTGACTATCTACGATCTGAAAGCAGATAAGTAAAGAGACAACAAAGAATCCTGATAGTAATAAGCCGATAAGTAAAATAGAGACTAGGACAAGTAATGAGAGATAAGTCAATAAGTAGATAAAGACAAGTCAGTAGGTAAATAGAGGCAGTGACTTTATGACTGGGGAGAAAACCGAGAAAAAGCTATTTGAAGAACTTAGCTTTATCAAAAAACAGCTTGGAGAAATTAAAGAGCATATGGTGGATATAGATAGCTTGCTCACCGCAGAAGAAAAGGAACTCGTTTTTAGAAGTTTTGAAAATGAGGCAAGGGGAAAACTGGTACCCTTAAGTAAGCTTGAAGAAATGAGGCTGTGAAATGTTTAAGGTTTTTCTTGATATTCCTGCTCAAGCTTATCTTAAAGAGGCAGGCGAGATCATGAATTCCCGGGTCAGGGAAATCCTTGAGGAGCTCGCTCTTGATCCCGTTCCTCAGGGAGCAAAAAGAATAATTGAGAGCAAGGAGAAAATTTTCAGGCTCCGCTCCAGGCATCTAAAATTGCTTTATAGAGTTAATTATGAAGAACTGACCCTGGTAGTTATTACAATCGAGCCCTTAACTCGTATGTACCATTGAATCGGGAACAGCGGTTTTTGCTGGCAGCCTTTCAAACCTGCTAATTTTTGATTCCTACATTTTTGCCAGGGCTTATTTTGGCAGGGCGTTTCTTACCCCAGGCGGAAGATCAGGATCATGAATCCTGAATAGAGCAGGAAAAGAATCAGCCCTTCGAACCATTTGATTCTCCAGCTCGTTCGGATAAAAAGAAGCAGCAGAGTACTTATTATCAGCATGAAAGGTGCTATGTAATATGTGCCGAGTCCGGTTATCGTGAGAGGATTGACAAGCCCTGAACAGCCCAGAATCAAAAGTATGTTCGTAATGTTTGACCCTATAACATTTCCAAGGGCAATGCTCGCATAGCCGCTGCGGGCTGCCGAGACAGTTACCATTAGTTCGGGAACTGAAGTCCCAACTGCAACAAGACTTATTCCAATGAGTGTCTCCGGGACTTTAAGAAGTACTGCGAAGAAGATTGACTGCTCTACAAAGTACTTTGCCCCAATAATGATTGCAACCCCACTTACAACCAGTTTGAGAAATTCTTTTAAAAGGCTGGTTTCAGAAAGGTTTTCTGCTATAGTGTCCACTTCAATATTTTCATTTTCCAATTCGGTTGCTGATTCGGTTGCTGATTCGGTTCCTTTTTTCTTTTCAATCTCCTCTCCTGCTTCCGAGATATCTTTTATTCCATCAGCCATTCCGTTTTCTTTTTTGGGGATCAGAATTCCGGATCTTATCCTTGTTTTTAAATCGAAAAGGTATTCGAACCTGATGAAATAAATAAAAAAATCCTTAAAGTATATGTCCTGTTCGTGTTTTTTCACTTTATCGAGCAGGAATAAAAGGTAGGCGGTGTACAATAAAAGAAAAATTAAGGCTTCTAGTCTCGAGATTTTGAAGTCAAGCATGAAAAGGAAAAGGAGAAATGAAGAAAATAACATTATATAGCCATCCCTTTTCAGCATTACCTCTTCGGTCCTGAGATTTGACAGAATGGCAGCCGTACTTGCGATCAGCCCTATGTTGGCAATGTTTGATCCGAGTATATTACCCATGACTATCCCGCTTGCCTGCTGGAAAGATGCTGTCAGAGAGGATGCAAGTTCAGGTACTGACGTGCCCACGGATACGAGAGTCAACCCTATTATGAACTCGGATACTCCAAACCTCTTTGCAATTAAAGATGAGGTCACTACAAAAAGGTCTGCTCCTTTTACGAGTAGTGCGAGCCCGCCAAGGTATATAAGGATATTAATCACAGGCACATTGAAGTGTGAACCCGATTTTTATTTAAATATATCTTAAGCATAAAATTAGCCTGAAGGCGCTCAATTTCTCTGAAAAACAGTTCAAAAAAAGATTTAAAAGGAAGTGGGAAATAAGTCAAATAAATCAAATAAGTCAAATAAATCAAATAAGTCAAATAAATCAAATAAGTCAAATAAATTAAATAAATCAAATAAGTCAAATAAATTAAATAAATCAAATAAATTAAATAAATCAAATAATCAAATAAATCAAATAAGTCTTAATTCCATCTCATGACATGTTTCTCCCCTGCCGCATATGTTTTTTACTTCTTTGGTTGTCCGAAAGCCAGTTTTTTCGTACAGACTTATGGCAGGAGGGTTATTTACATTTACATATAAGAGAATGGATGATATTCCATTTAACTTCATTTCCCCTATACTACTCTCTAACAACTTCCCGGCAAAACCCCTGCCTCTGAAATTCCTGTCAGTCGCAATTGAACATATTACAGATTGTTTCTTAAAGCCTCTGAGAGAAAGTGTCGGCTTCAGATAGTATATGCAGTAGCCCACAACCTTGCCCTTATTCTTGATAACATAAAAGATATTTCTGGAATTCTTTGAATACTTTACAAGCTTTTCCGGGCTTACGTTTTTAAACCCTTCTGCCTGGATTCTAAGAATTTCAGGAAGCATAGAATCTTCTATAGGCACGATATTTTCCTTTTCTATCTGCTTCCACTGCCTTAGGAGGAAGATGCCAGCAGTATCTTGCAGTAGCTTTTTAAAACTCATCAAATATACAATTGATCGAGTGTGAACTTTTGTGGGATCCATCCAGATCACTTTTAAGTAAGGTCATTGCTGAAATTATCTTTAAGAAGTATTCTAATTTAACTATTAAATAACCTGCCCCTTTGAAGGTCGCAGATATTCCTCGCATCTATGAAGTAATCAAATGCGTATTAAAATATGATCTTTATTTAAATGTTTCTTTTGAAAAAATTGATCCTGTGCCCAGACTTGAAAAAAGCCTGAATAACATCAAATATTGTGCAAAAAGAGCATTAAATAAATTCATTTTTGCTGTAAGAATGGCCTTCTTTATTTAAAGGCAGCGGAAGATGTTTGCAAAAGTTACGAAGATCTGATATTAAATAAGTCTTAATTCCATTTCATAACATGTCTCTCCCCTGCCGCATATGTCTTTAATTTCGTTAATTCTTCTAAAACCAATTTTTTCGTACAGACTGACTGCAGGAAGATTTTTCGTGTTTACATATAAGAGAACAGAAGATACTGCATTTAGCCTCATTTCTTTTATGCTCTCTTTTAGCAGCTTTTCACCAAACCCTTTTCTTCTATAATTCCTGTCTACTGCGATTGAATAAACCACAGATTTTTTCTTAAAGCCCTTTAGAGATAGAAAGGGTTTTATGTAGTATATGCAGTAGCCCACAATCTGTTCCTGGCTTTTGATTACATAAAATATTTTCCTCATTCTTTTCGAATATTTTCTAATGCCATCCAGGTTTTCATTCTCAAATCCTTCGGATTGAATCCTGATTACTTCACAAAGCATGGAATCTTCTACAGGTACGACATTTTCTTTCTCCATCTGTTTCCATCTCTGTATAAATAAAATTCCAGTAATATCCCGCACCAATCTCTCAAAACTCGTTAAATATAAACTTAATGTAACCTGAACTTTTGTGAGACCCATATAATCACCTTTATGCGAGTAAAGCAATTGGTGAATTTATTTCTGGATAATTTTTTAAGTTCCATCCCGCCGAATCTTGAACCGTTTCCAGAATTAGAAGGCTTTTAAGTCCACTTTTTTGAATTTCTCTTCAGGGATGGTTGTCAACCTTGAGTGCTTAACTCCCTTTAAACTTAGAATTTTTTCAGTCAGCTCGACTATTTTCTCCCCTTCTCCCTCCAGAATTATTACTTCAAAACAGGAATCCGCCTCAATATGGAAACGTACTGAGGAATTTATCAGATCCATATTTTCGTGCTGGATTTTATCCAGGGTGCTCGATACCCCTGTTTTTGAACAATCGTATACAAGAGAAATTGTTGCAGCCCTTGTGCCTCTGATCTGCTGCATCCATTCATAATGCTGGTTATACGTCCTTATTGCATCCCTTATACCCTCAGAGCGAGAGGAGTAGCCTCTCTTCAGAAGAGTTTTGTCAAATTTGTCCAGGAGGTCTCCTGGCAGGGAAATCCCTATTCTCATAAGTCTCTTTTCCATATTCCCCTCCTGAAAACGGAAATCTTCTCTTAGGCACCCTCTCAAAGCACTCAGCGGATGAAAATACGACAGGATACCCGAAATCAAAAAAAATTACTGTATATTCCCGATTCCCCACTGCAATAGGCAGAATTATATATGATATTTTATTGTAATTCAGTGGCATAAATAGTAATCGAAAGACATATGAAATATGAGAAAGTGTATCAAAATTAAAAATATATCAGACTTAAGGTGCCAGCATAGGAATTTTTCCTGCCGGAACCTTTACTTTTGTCCTGGTAATTTGCAGGATAGGGGCATTCTTGCAGAAGTTAGCAGCTTCATGAAAAAGAAAAATGAACAAATTTTACCTGCTCATTTTCAAGGCAATAGCCTCTAAATGTAAATCTAGATGTCAGAAGATGCGGATTTTGAAAAATCCGTATGGGATTAAAATTTATTGTAATGATCTGTAAGATTTTCATTATCCCTGTTGATTCCCAAAAAGCTTATTAAAGGCAGAGTTCTATAGCGTGAAACACATTTGCTTCGAAATTTGGCTGACAAAGAATAATTTCCTTGCTTATCAATCTAGCTAATTTAATAGAAGAGTTGAAAATTATGGCAATCCAGAAAGGCGATTTTATAAAGTTGAACTACACAGGTAAGTTTGAAGATGGTAGGATTTTCGACACAACCGACGAAGAGCTTGCAAAAAAAGAAGATATCTTTAACCCTCGCGGGCTTTACGGCGGAGACGTTGTCATTATCGGGGCAGGACATACTATTGAGGGCCTTGATGAAGATCTTGAAGGAAAAGAAGTCGGTTACAGCGGGAGCGTTGTAATCCCTCCGGAAAAGGCATTTGGCCCGAGCAACCCGACGCTTATAGAAACCGTTTCCATTACAAAACTGCCGGACAGAAATGTCCACCCTGGACTTCCTGTTGAGCTTGACGGCAGGAAAGGTGTTGTCAGCAGGGTCATAGGCCGCAGGGTCACTGTGGACTTTAACAGCCCTCTTGCAGGCAAGACAGTTACCTACGATTACACCATTGAAAAGCTCCTTGAGACTGACACCGAGAAGATCCAGGGTCTACTCGCCCTTTATACCGGCCTCAGGGATCTGGAGATCGAGACTGCTGATGGCGTTGCAAAGATTTTTATTCCCATTGGTCTGACCTTCAACCAGCGCTGGCTCATGGCAAAGAACAGGGTCGCATCCGAACTCTTCAAGTACGCAGGCTTTAAGGAAGTTCAGCTTATCGAAAAGATTACAGCCGAATCCGAAGCCCAGGCCGCAGCCGAACTCGAATCTGAGTTCGAATCCGAGCCAGAATCCGAAGCTGAACCAGAAAGCGAAGAGTCTTCAGAACCGGAAATCTGATTTCAGCCTGGAACTGTACCGAAAAAGCGAAGAGCCCTTTCTCTTCGCAAATTTTATATATAATAATCGGGTTCTCTGTATACGCTTCCCTGAATGTCGGGATAATTCGTACCATTCCCTTTCCGGAAGCTGCAAGAACCTCCTTTCAACCTGCTGAGGTAGCCCAGCGGACTACGGCGCCGGTCTTGAAAACCGGTAGTGCTCACGCGCTACGGGAGTTCGAATCTCCCCCTCAGCGTAATTTTTTCAACTGTTTCTAAAATCTTTTTGTTCTTAAGTTATTATTTAATTTTCGGATAGGTTGCCGCACCAGTTCGAAATTATGCAATAAAAAACTTATTATGTTAAACACTTTTTAATTTATTTACTCTCTTTTCTAATTTTAGTTAGTAGCAGTTGCAATTTATTTATATTCTATCTAATAGAATTGAAAATAGGGTTCTGTAGAAATCCTCTGAAATAACGAATCATCATTAATTTGAACTTAATGGCATGATGTTTTTCTGTTTGTTTATTTTAAGCCTTCTGAAGCTGATTTAGATAGGATTTCTACAAAGCTGGAAAAATCGAATATCCCGGACTGAAAATTTCCATATGACTTTCTATATTAACATCTGAATTTTTCAGTTCCGGAAATAGCAACGCTTTCTTTTTTATATCGTTGTTTTTCTATAGGTCTGCTCTATCATGTTGTTTAACCTGATCTGTGCCTTGTTGATGCTCATTTGCTGGAGCCTATTGCAGGTCCGGTGAATGCGATGTCTTTGCCAGGGACTTTTTCGCGTGATAAATATTTCTTTAAATTTATTTCAAATTCCTGGATGCGATAAGAGATAAAAAACAGGATAGGAACAGCTACAAATATTACAATAATATCGTGCAAAATTGGATTACTTATAAAGTTCGTTCCGGAATTCCAGAGAGCGAGAAACGGCCTGTGGAATAAATAAACACAATACGAAGACATGGCAATATCTGTAAGGACAGAGCCCAAAGAGCTTGAAAATTTATCGTTGATAAATTTCATTGCAAACCTGTATTCAAAAACACAGAACAATATTATAAAAACGTTAAGAAGTAAAGAATCAATGATGAATTTTAAGGTTGCGTAACTCAGACCCAGTGAATTTGCCACGCTAGTTAACATCGATACCACGACAGTAGATCCTATAGTTCCGCTGCCAGCGGATTCAATGGTTAAAGAGACTTTCGGATCCAGAAGCAAGGCTGTTCTTGACCCTAAGACAATAATCAATACAAAAATAACAGGAAGGGTTGCAAGCAGGATCTGGATAAAGGGAACTTTCAAAATCGTTCTTGCGGATTTTTCAAATAAACTCTCTTTACAGGTAAGGATACCAAGTAAGAATATCGGGAAAAACATGAAAAAACGGTGGTCAATGATATTAAAAGTTCTTGAAATTAGTAAAAACCCGAGAAATACAATGAAAGAGGAAAGCAAAAGCTGTTTTGAATTTTTTGAAAACATAATAATGAATGGATAAATGGTATAAAAGACAATAATTAACCCGATAAAATACAATGTCAGCATTGGAGAAGCATAAGCCGGGGCAAGGAAAATCTGTAATCCCAGCATGTGTATGAGCACATTAAAATAACTGAATACACGCTCCGCATTGGGGAATACGAAACCCGAGTCCAAATTTGGAGCAAATACGAAAAACACAAGTACAAAAACTGCAAGAGTAGTCCAGTAAAGGGGAAAAATTCTCAAAAGCCGTTTTCTATAGAAAGACAATACATTCTGAAACGAGTATATCGAGTGGTTGTTATAATACAATAAATATCCACTCATAAATATAAAAAGTCCCAGCCCCATATTTGCGAGATAAGGGTCAAAAGCATAAAGAGCTAGCTTGCTGTAAGTATAAAATAAAAAGTTACTTAAGTGAGCCGGAATAATCATCATAATTGCTAAAGCCCTCAAGAAATCAAATGCAATTATTTTATCCTTCACAGTCTCAGCTCCTATAAAACCCTCAATAAATTAAATGCAATTATTTTGTTGCTCATTTTTTTTCAACTCGTATAAATGAAATCTCAGGTAAACATGAGTCAACCTTTGCAGTAAATTACTTACTGACGGAGTCAACTCACAAAAATAACATCTATTTAATAAACGCAATTGTGTTACAAAACGCATCAATCTGTGTACATATATAAACTATGTGATTTAATTATCTACTTCTCTATATAATAACTAATTAAATGTTTATTTTTTATCTTTATGAGCTCATCCCAAAACCAATTTTAACCTCAAATCTATAAGAATTTCAGAACCATCTTCCATGATCAGAAACTCATTAATTATTCCGAATTCCAGATTATGAGAAGCAGTTTTGAGTTTTGGGATAGGCTCTATAATATTATATCTAAAAGCTTTCGTACTCTTCGAAGAGCTGATTTTCTATCTCACGGCAGATATCTGAGACTCTGAGACTTATATCGAAAATTATAAGGAGAATTGTCGTAGCTATTGCTACAGGTAAAATCAGAGTCCCGCAGAGAAGGACTGAGACAGAAACGGTTTACAAAAATAAAAAATTCTTATTGAAAAGGAAATTTATGAAGAATTTCTTTATATTATAAAGAGGTCCCCAGGAAAGTAACCAGGAAAGTAACCAGGATAAAAGACGTGACAAGGTACCAGGATTCCCATAGGATTGCAGCGGTAGCTGATTTTTCAAAATTCAGGTTATGAATTGACTGCCCTCCTCTGGTCATTAAATATACGCCATACAATGTGAATACCAGGCTGAAATCTACGGGGACGATATCGAACTCGATTGCCAGGATAGGAATCGTGACAAACAAATATGCTGCGTATGAGTATGATAAAATCTGGAGTGATTTCTGGTAGACAGCTTTTCCTCCAAACACTTTAAATAATCCGTGTAAAACCGCACTATCAATAAAAAGCCGCATGATAAAGACAAACAGGAATCCGGCAAAGAATAAAGGAAGAGCTCCCCAGGCGATCTTTTCTCGAACCAGTATTATCCCAGGGATCAGGCCGCATGTGAGAGCGAAAATAACGGGAGAGAAAAAATCATTTTCTGAGGACACCCGCTTGAAGAAGTCTGAAGGTTGTAACAGGATATCTTTAAATCTATTTACGAAGCCCATGGTAAAACCTGAAATATACTACTTTAAAAAAATATATAAATCTTCGTAAGTATAAGAGTCTTTGTAAGTATAATAATAACCACAGATTTTCTTATAATTACCACAGATTTTCTTCAGATTTCTCACGGCGTTTTCGCATTGATATTCTGTAGGTTCCAGGTAAAAATCCGAAAAGCAGCAACAGGTTTTCTGATATCTTTAAAGCAAAAATAAAAATATATGATTTCGGTGTTGATGCGGTTGTTAATCTGATTTATGAAAAATTAAATTTCTTTCTTAATTATGCCGCTCCTCAACGTCTTCTATACAATTTATCACCGTCTTCTATACAGTTTATTCTTCTCCCATTTCTTTTCTAAATTCTATGTAATCTCTCTCGACTTCTTCGAGCTCGTATTCCATTTTATCCCCCCGTCTTTGATCATGATAACAGTAGCTTATTCTTAACAGTAGCTTATTCGCAAAAACTATTTCTTTGAATTTACCTTAATCCCCATTTTGGAAAAATGTTCCTCACTTATATAAAGTTTTCCGTCAACCTGGTTATCTTCCTGCTGAATGCCAAAAGTTGACATTTCTTATTATTATTTATAATACAGTGTAGAAACGACGAGATATTTTTAAATGAAAGGTATGGCATTTTCTGTTTTCATGCGTAAAAGTTCAAAACCTGAGCTCATCCTGGGGATCAGAAACCTTGCAGGGCTTGAGGCATGCTCCAGCTATGCGGACGCTGTCTATTTTTCAACCGACAGGCTCAGTCTGAGGGCAAAAGCGAAAGAAATTGCTCTGGAATCCCTTGGTGATTTCGTTTCTGAGGTAAAAAAGAGAGGGCTCAGGGCTTATCTGGCTGTAAACTCAGCAGTAAATGAAGGCAGGCTAGGGGAAGTGCCGGATGTGCTAACTGCAGCTTCAAACGCAGGCGTAGATGCAATTATCGCCTGGGACCCTGCTGTGATCCTGAAGGCGCGGAAAGCTGGGCTTCGAATTCATATCTCCACGCAGGCAAACGTTACAAACCATGAAACTGCAAATTTTTACAGAACTCTGGGGGCAGAGAGGATCGTGCTTTCGAGAGAACTTTCCCTTGAAGAGATACGGAAAATAGGTCAGCAAACCGAAGTAGAAATCGAAACTTTCGTGCACGGCGCAATGTGCATGGCAGTTTCAGGCAGGTGCCACCTTTCTGCTTATGCTCTCGGGAAATCTGGAAACTGCGGGGAATGTACCCAGCCCTGCAGGTGGGAATGGGAACTTCACGGGGAAAACGGGCTTGTTGCAAAAAGCCTTGGGAAGTACCTTCTCAGTGCAAAAGACCTCTGCATGATAGGGCATATTCCCGAGCTTCTTGAAGCCGGTATAAATGCCTTTAAAGTAGAAGGACGGCTGCGGGATCCCGGTTATCTTGAAGTTGTTTCCCGCTGCTACAGGGAGGCAATAGAAGCCTGCAGGGAAGGAAATTATACTCCTGAAAAAATAGACGCCTGGAGACGAGAACTTGCTTCTGTCTATAACAGGGGCTTTTCGACAGGCTTTTACTTTGGGGCTCCGGGCCTTGAAGGCTTTTCTCCTGAAAAAGATATGAATGCCTCTGAGAAGAAGCGCAGGGCTGTGGGAATAATTGATAATTATTATCCGAAACAGCATGCTGCAGCAGTCAGGCTTCTCGAAGAAGGGATTGCAATCGGAGACGAAATCGTAATTGAAGGAAATATCACTTATCTGAAGCAACGGGTTAGTTCCCTGAAGAAAAAAGGCGAAGCCCTTGCAAGGGCTGAAAGAGGGGACGAAGTGGGCCTTGCTGTTGACGGCGCAGTAAGGAAAAATGATCGGATTTTCATAATATAATTAAAATAATAAATCAGTATCTATATATTGGATTCTTCCTATACGGGTAACAAATTACAGAAAAGGAACTGTATCTAATTCCGGTAATAACCTCGATCGACTGGATATCCTTTTATCGGATAAATAACCTTATCCGTTAACTCCGGACGGCTAACCAAACTTTCATTCGGGTAAACTGCTGCCGATTAATAGCCGGTTCTTTGATCGATAAATATTCTTATTGAGAATTATTCTTTATAAACAATTATCTGACCGATAAACAGCCCTCCTGCATAATAAATGACAGCTACAGGATTGATTTCCTGAGTAAGCGAGAAAACTGTTCCTGTTTATCCCAGAGTCAGTAAAGGTGATACTTTGATAAGCGTCAATGAAATGGGATCATATGTTATCGAAGAGATGCTCGACTGGAGCGAAGACCTTAAAACCGAAGTCCTCAAGCTCGAAAACGGGGCTACGGTTATTGACTGCGGAGTTAAAGCCGAAGGCGGATATGAAGCCGGGATGTACCTGGCAAGGCTCTGCCTGGCTGACCTTGCTGACCTCAAATATACTACTTTTGACCTCAAAGACTTCAAATGGCCTGCCATCCAGGTAGCAACTGACAATCCTGTAATTGCCTGTATGGCTTCGCAGTATGCAGGCTGGAGAATCTCTGTCGGCAGCTACTTCGGAATGGGTTCGGGCCCTGCACGTGCGCTTGGATTAAAACCCAAAGAACTCTATGAGGAAATCGGATATGAGGATGACTTCGAAGCTGCAGTCCTTGTCCTGGAGTCCGATAAGCTCCCTGATGAGAAAGTTGTGGAATATATTGCAAAACACTGCAGTGTAGACCCTGAGAACGTGATGATTGCTGTTGCTCCTACTGCCTCTATTGCAGGTTCTGTCCAGATCTCAGCCCGTGTCGTGGAAACCGGAATCCACAAGTTTGAATCCCTGGGTTTCGATATTAACTGCATTAAAAGCGGATATGGCGTTGCCCCTATTGCCCCTGTTGTCGGAAACGATGTTCAGTGCATGGGTTCAACCAATGATTGTGTGATCTATTGTGGCGAAACCAATTACACGGTCCGCTTTGACGGAGAACTGGCTGAACTTGAGGATTTCGTAAGGAAAGTACCTTCTACAACCTCCCGCGATTTCGGAAAGCCCTTCTACCAGACCTTCAAAGAAGCAAACTTTGACTTCTTCCAAGTTGACGCAGGCATGTTTGCCCCTGCCAGGCTTACCGTAAACGACCTTAAGAGCACAAAGACCATTTCCAGCGGCGGACTCTATCCTGAAATCCTGCTCCAATCCTTCGGAGTCAGGCAGGTTTAAAGGGCATTTGTTATTTTGAATTCCCTTTTTAATCTTTTTTATTTTTTAATTTTTTTTACTTTTTAGATTTCTTCTAATTTTTTTACTTTTTAATTTTTTTAATTTTTTTTAATTCTGTTTAATTTTCTTTTAACCTTTTTCTCTTTTGATTTTCTTATCTCTAGTTCTCTTCTTTTCCAAAGTTTCTCTTAATGAATGCTGTTACCAGTACTTATTTAAGCGAATGTTTCCAATCTTACTGTAGAAATATAATGCTATGAAGAAATGCTCAAAAAGCAGGATTTTACGCAATGATTAAGGAGAAATTTTCGTGCCAATAATAAACACCTCACAGGGAGTAGGAGGCATCCTGAACAGTTTCAGGAACCTTGTCGAAGGAGCAGAAAAGATCACTTTTGTGGGAACTCCAGGATTCTGCACCCCTTTTGCGGAACTTCTCGGTTTTGTAGTCAGGGACAGAAAGCTCGCTTTCGTTTCCAGTCTGGACTTTGAGAAAGCCAGGTCTGTTTACATGACTTATGAGGGCATGCAGCTTGGGGAACTTGCAGACGCACACGCTGATGTTGTTGTCCTCCTGGGCGGGCTTGCTATACCAAAGACCGGAATAAGCCCTGAAAAAGCAAAGGACGTCGCTACAAAAATCCTGGAAGGCTCGGAAAAAAAGAAAATTATCGGAGTCTGCTTCCAGTCCATGTTCACGCAGCAGAAATGGGACGAGATAATTAACTTTGATTATATAATCAATTCCGACCTGGCTGTTGAAGTGCTGGAAGTCTGATATTTTCTGCAATTAATATTTTTGCAATTAACTTTCATAACGCTAATAAAGATATTCAGGCAGAAAAAAATTTGTTTTTTCCGCCGTCTCTATTTTTCTCCAATCCTGTTATTTTTCTAATAAGATACAATTATATCCGATCCTATCTTATAACATGTGATAATTATGGAGAAAGCTGCTAAAGAAATCAGGGAATTAAAGGGCTTTTTGCCCAGGTCTATCGCGTATGCAGGACAGATAAACGAAGATTTTGCCGAAGGGATAGCAGGCTTTTATAAAGCCGTCTGGGGTGAAAGGGAAGGCGGGCTTTCTATAAAGCAGAAGCATCTCATTGTCTTTTCTATTGCCTGCTCCAACAACAACACACAAAGTGCGGTCAAAATCCTGGAACGGCTTCGTAAATTCGGGGCCACAAGAACCGAGATCACTGATGCCATGATGCTTGCTGCCTGGACTGGCGGAATCCAGAATTTCACGGATTTCAGTGCAGTAGTACTTAAAGAAATGGAGAGATTAGGCTATTAAAGCCGACTTCCTTTAATTTTTCAGAAAGGTCTCATTTTAAATGAAATATTAATTTTTACAGGTACTTTTTTTTAAATCAATTTTATTCAAGTTCATGAAGTCAGAACTTGCAATCCCTTCACTGAATGTGGGGGCTGAGGTATACGCTATGAATCAAAAGGAAAAGCCTGTAATATAGCAGGTAACAGGGGCGTGCTTTTTGAATTTACGGACGTTATGACCTTTTTATAACCTTCTTATAACCTTCTTATAACCTTTTTATACACTTCTTACTATTCTGGTTATTCTCCGATTTTTAAATTAATCAATATATACAATTTTTATTTTTTTCGGAAGGTTTATTTACTAAGTTTTTATAAAAAGAGTCAGGAATATTTTCCAAAGGAAAGCCATTATTTCAGTATAAAATCCATAGCTCGCGTTTGAATGAAGTAAGAACATATATTCAACATCCAGCGCACACCTTTCAGCAGCGTTGAGTCGCCTGTCCACCAGGCAAATCGAAATCGTATTTCTAATTAAAACATATATAAGTTAGGCACGTTTCAAGGAAGGGATTTTGATGGGACAGCCGGAAACATATGTAATTTTTCGGGAGGTACAGGATCTGCGCAACAGTTTTTTCCTGGTTTCTGTTCTTTATCCTGCGCTCCTGCTCTGGTATATCGAAATCCATAGCCTGACCTTCGGAAAACCTGCCGGAGTTCAGAATATTCCTGACATATACTTATTTGCGCTCTGGATTATTTTCGGATTATTTTTCCCCTTCGCATACTACTCTACAAAACATATAACCGAGGTCCGAAGTGATGGGATATACATTCGGCTGATGCCCCTGAATCTCTCCTTCAAGAAGATCCCTTTCCATATAGTGGAAGAGTGCAAAATTAAGGTTTATGACCCTCTGACAGGAAAAGAATCTGATGCATCACAATCTTCCAAAAAAGTTAACCCGGTAGTAATCCTGAAACTTATCTCCGGAGAAAGAATGCTTATCAGCTCCAGAAAACCCGAAGAACTCTGCAGCGCAATCAAGCAGGCTGCAGCACAGTATTGAAAATTCCTGCTGTCCAGAATTCAGTATTGAGAATTCTGCTTTTCAAGGTTTTTCCACTGCCGATTTTTAAACTTTGGATTTTTCCTGAACCTGGGATAATTCTTCTGGATTATCTGAGAATTTATATTTATAAAAGTTCAATACTCATTAGAGATATCCGGGCAGGCAAAGGAGTGGAAAGCCTGCGGCGAAAATAAAATGACTTATGGAAACATATTGACAAAAAGTTATTAGATTTATCGGGGGAAAAGGTATTAAAATAGGTGGGGGAAAAAAGAAATTTTTGCCGGAAGGAACGGAAGCCCTTTACAGGCAACATGCAGGAAAAATTGTGATCGAACTAGAACTCAATAGCCTGATACAGCTTTTTGATTCTTTCGACCCTGCTCCGTTTCATGAAAAAGATCTTGATCCGGATGCAGAAGAATATATCTACAACGCTGTGGATGAGTTTCCCCTGAAAAAACCTCTTGAAATCATGATATACCTTCCTCCTCCCGAAGTCAGTAAGGAAATCGATATTAACCTTAAAAAAGCTATCAGAAATCATTTTTCTTACAAGAAACTCCTCACTGAGATCGAACTGAGAAGACTTCTTCAGCAGGGAAGGAAAAACCTTATAATAGCTCTTGCTTTCCTTTTTTTCTGCCTTCTTACAATCAGGCTGCTTTCGACTTTCGAAGAAAGCCTGCTGAACACCCTGCTTTCCGAAGGCCTCCTTATAATCGGCTGGGTCGCCATGTGGGAGCCAGTACATATTTTTCTCTATGGCTGGTGGCCTATTGTCCACAAGCGCAACATTTACCAGAAAATCATTGACATGGATGTATATATAGGAACAGGCTCGTCTGCAGGGGAGAAGAGTTACCACTACCTTTTTACTTAAAGAAAAGAGCCTTGACACCTTTTCAGTTTGCCCAGGAGCTGAAAGCGCAAAAAGCAAAGTCTTATATGGAACCTGAAAACTATTAAAAATAATTTATTAAGATTTTAAGAACCGGTTCTTTAGAAGGTAGATACAAAATGGTCTGGGGGATCGATTTTTCCCCGAAAGGCACCGACGCTCTTTACAGGGAGCACGAAATGGAAAACTCCTGATTGAACTTGAGCTACACAGCATAATGCAGATTTTCAATTCTTTTGATCCTGCCCCTTTTCACGAAAAAGAGCTTGATCCGGCAGCGGAGGAATACATTTACAATACAGTTGGAGAGTTCCCTCTAAAAAAGCCCCTTGGAATTCTGATATATGTTCCCCCTTCCGAATTCGATGGAGAAACGGAGCATACTCTTAAAGAAGCGATCAGAAATCACTTTTCTTACAAGAAAGCTCCTTACTGAAATCGACCTGAGGAGGCTTCTTCAGCGGGGAAGAAGAAACATGACAATTGCAATCGTCTTCCTCTTTCTCTGCCTGCTCATAATCCGTCTTCTTTCAACTCTTCAAGGAGGCCTGGTAAATACCATGCTTTCCGAAGGCCTGACAATTATAGGCTGGGTTGCCATGTGGGAGCCTGTTTATGTTTTCCTCTATGGGTGGTGGCCTATTGTGCAAAAAAGAAATGTTTACAGGAAAATACTCAGCATGGATATAAGTGTTATACCAGGCTCTCCAGGCAGGGTAAAACTGACAGATCCCTGTTTTTCACCAAATAAAGGCGAACTGAGAGCTGGCGGCCCGGAATTTGCCGAATAAACCTTCATTCGAATATCCGTGCGTCCACAACCACATGCAGGACGCCTGGAGAATATTTCTTTATCCTGCGGGTCTCCAGAATCTCAACTTTTCTTCCCAGCGCTTCAGGCAGCTTTTCTTATCCTTTCCTGAGGCCTGGTTCTGGCAAGACTCTCCGGGACTGTTTCGTGGTAGTGCAGGATTCCTCCGCTTTTCTTCAGAGCTTTTATAGCTGGCTCAAGATAGTGATGAGTGGTTCTCACGTAGCCCATAAGCACGCGGTCGGCTGTTCCTTCGGGTGCAACCTTCGAGCAGTCTCCGCATATCGGGACAAAGATATCCTCAACCTTATTCAGCCTGATATTTTCCTTCAGGTAGGCAAAGGACTCAGGATTAATCTCAATGCCTGTAATTTTTCTCGGCCTTGAATGGACAGCCATGGGAATTGAAAAATACCCTATTCCTGCAAACATGTCCACAATTACTTCCCCTTCTCCAAGCCTGCTCATCCGTTTTCTCTCATTCAGGTTGCCTTTGGAATACATAACCTTTGTCACGTCCTGCTTAAAAAAACAGCCGTGCTCTTTGTGGATGGTTTCGGTCCCGCTGCCGAGAAGAAGTTCTCTTTTTGGCTGGCGAAACTGTCCTTCGATTCCAAAATCTCTTACAACAGTCCTGCACTTCGGGTATAGAGAGAGCAGGGCATCGGCTACTCTTATTTTTTTATCTTCTAGAATTTCAGGGATGCTAACTATTATTATATCTCCCAGAATCTGCCAGCCTGGGACGCATGCAAGTTCGGCTTCGGAAAGAAAATCTTTGAGGTACTCTTTCAGAGACCAGGTTTTTTCCAGAAATTCAGGATTTTTCTGTTCAAGGACTGAAAAGCCCTCTACTCTTTCACCTGCAGCCTCTGTAACAGGGATCTCAAGAAAAGCACCTTCTGCAGTCTGGAGTTTTCGGATTTTTCTTGCAGTATCTAGAAATTTTTCCTTGACTGCTTTTTCCCTGATTTCTTCCCCTTTTTTCAGGGGAATCCTGATTACTCTGTACATTGGAATTGAAGGATAGCTTGCATAGGATTAATGTTTTTTGTCTGAACTTTTTTGTAAATCAGTCATTTAATCAATAACAAGAGACTTGAATTCTACTTATTTTCATTCGAGTATCTCTATGCTGTGCTCTGATCTTGCAGGCTGGTTTATAATCAGAAACTTGAGAGCCGTATTCCCTGTATTGTATGTAGCCTGCACCGAACCCTCAGGGATGTATATGAGCTGGTCAGGGCGTATTTCAACCGGGATTCCGTCAATGTAAAGCAGGCCCTGTCCTTCAAGGATATAATGGATTTCCGGATTTTTCACCAGATGAGGTACAACATTTTTCCCGGGTTCTACAATGGAATGGGCAATGCTGTAATTAAGGTCAAGATTCTTATCGAGACTTTGAGGGTTCAATAATTCAGCAATATGAATATTTCCTGGCTCGTCAATATATTCGCATTCTTCAAGGTTCCTGCAAACGATGTAATTGTCGATGTGGAAGTCTGCCCCTACAATGTAAGTTTTTCCTCCAAAAGGGGCCTTTTTGACGAAAGTACACTTGTGAGAAGGCTCAGAATTGTTTTTTTCCTGCCAGTTGTACTCGATCCAGCCTTCACCTTTTTCGCTCAGGGCTGTTTCTATAAAGAGTTCTCCAATTGGCTTGCCGTCCGCATCCAAAAGCCCTTTCATGTCTTTGCCTTCACCGTCTTTGTCTGAAGGGCAGACTATCTGGGTCCCATCTGCGGTCCAGACAAAAATACAGAAGCCGTCCTGGAACCACGGAGATCCTTTATCCCTGAATGACGGAAATAATTCTTCTCCCTGTGCTTCAATAAGCCTGGCAGTCGCTTTTACTTTTCTCTCGATATCTTTTCTTTCGGCTGCCATTTTACTCTCTCCTTTTTCAAGAATAAGGGGGTCTGGCGAGGGTTTCAAGACAGCAGGTACGGATGCCGCACTTTCTTCATCAGCCTTCACGGTGCCGGTTACTCCACTGACATCTGAGCCTACGGTTTCGCTTTCAAGCTCTGCTGAGACTGCTGGTGTTTCGTCACGGGTCCCGCTGGTAAGGATTCCCAGAAAGAACGCAACTGCAAGCATAATACAGGCAATTTTTATTAAATCCATAAGTTTCCCTGCTATTCTGGCTTAAACCTTCTGTGTTACTGAAGGAAGGTCAGACTGTATTTTAAGCAACTTTTCTCAATAATTATCTGAAGTATTATTTTATTATTTCATTTTGATTACATCTGAACTGTTTAAAGACAGCTGCTTAAGGAGAATTTATTTACTAAATAGGGAGCATTTATTTACTAAAACTTTGAATTATTTTCAGTTTAATTCAGTTTAATTCAGTTTAATTCAGTTAACTCAGTTTAATTTAGTTTAATTGAGCTAACTCAGTTTAATTTCGTTTAATTCAATTTAATTTAGTTTAACTCTGTTTAATTAGGTTTGATTCAGTCAAATTTCCTGTTGCTCCGGGCCTTCCTTATAAAGTGAAATTCTGAAAAATCGCTAGGGATAGAGATGTCTGGCCACTACAACCTTGTTTCCTGGAATGTAAACGGCCTTCGGGCTGCAATAAAAAAGGGCTTTCTTGAGCTTTTGCTGGAACAGAAATTTGATATCGTCTGTATTCAGGAGACTAAAGCTTCTCCTGAAAAACTCCCGAGGGAAGCAAAAAACATTCCGGGTTACTATAATTATTTTGTTTCAGCAGAACAGAACGGCTACAGCGGGGTCGGGATTTTTTCAAAGAAAAAGCCCCTTAATCTCGAAACCGGCATGGGAATTGAAAAATTTGACAGGGAAGGCCGCTTCCTCAGGGCTGATTTCGAAGACTTCACCTTAATGAATATCTACTTCCCTAACGGCAAAGCCTCTCCAGAGCGCCTGGAGTATAAAATGGACTTTTACGATGCTTTTTTAGACTATGCAAACGCTCTCAAAGCAGACGGCAAGAAGCTTGTCATCTGCGGGGACGTGAATACAGCTCACAAAGAAATCGACCTTGCCCGTCCCAAGCAAAACGAAACGATATCCGGTTTTCTTCCTGAAGAGCGGGCCTGGATGGATAAATTCCTTGCAGCCGGATATCTTGATACTTTCCGTATGTTCAATCCTGAAGGCGGAAATTATTCATGGTGGTCAATGAGAACAGGCGCACGCAAAAGAAATGTCGGCTGGAGGCTGGACTATTTTTTAGTCAGTGAAGACCTTCGGGAAAATGTAAAATCTTCCCCGATTTACACTGAAATCACGGGTTCAGATCATTGCCCTGTAGGGCTTGAGCTTGAATTTCAAGTTTGATTTTTTGTATTGTAAATATTTTCTAGTATCGCAAATACTACTAATCAATACTACTAATCAATACTACTAATCAAAAATAGTTTAAAAATAATTCAAAAATAATTCAAAAATAGTTCAAAAATAATTCAAAAATAGTTCAAAAATAGTTTAAAAATAATTCAAAAATAATTCAAAAATAGTTTAAAAATAATTCAAAAATAGTTCAAAAATAGTTCAAAAATAGTTAAGTAAGAAGAAGCCCAGAGGCGCTGTATCTACTGTATCCCCCAATACAGTCTCTCCGAATTTATGCTTCCCCAAACATATTAATTCGAAGAAGGATCAGCGACCCCCAGGAGATTCTTTTAAGATTCTTTTACATTGATGATACCCCAGCTTTACCCCACAACTACAGAATATACTAATAACGTAAATTATTTTAAATTAATTATATCAAAAATTGTATTTAAGCAAAAAATTGTTTGATGTAAAAAATTTCAAACTAATAATATTTTTAATCCAATCTCCCTTTTGTCCCGTTGTCAATCCTGCAATCAGCAATGGGGGCCGGTAAGAGATTCGAAGACCGTAAGAACTTTCAGGTACAAAGCCGTGCAGTGATGCATGGCAGAAGCCTCACAGGATAAACTGAAATTTGGATGAAAAAATAGGTGTAGACAATGACAGGTAATAAGGCAAATGAAAAATCAGAATTCATAATTGTGGGCTATATTTTGCAAGCAGTCATGAACGACTTAAGAAATGAAAGGATTCCATTCGAGTTTGGTGAGAGATCGGAATCAGAAACTGACTTTTTCCAGGTTGTGCTTGTTAATAAAAATGATACGAAGAAGGTGGACGAGCTTCTGGCAAAATACGGTTAATTGCAGTCTCTTCCCACAAAAATTATAAAATCACAAAGGGTAGTTTTTGAAGGCTCGCTATTGAGTTCTGGTATGGTGTCTGGTCGTTTGTACCTATATCCCGAATTACAGAAATGAAGATTAGTTAGTAATCGGTCTCAAATGTTCGGAGTCAAGGAGAAGGCCGCGAAAGTCACTGACGAGAAATAAAGAACAGAAAGGGTTTATTTTGAATTTAGAGAAAATATACAAAAAAATTAAAGTTTATTTGTTAACTTTTCTGCTGTATGGAGTTTTATGGTGAACTACCTCAAAGCTAAAGACTTCGTGGCTTCCTGAGTCATCCTTCCGGCTAATGCCGACAAGTCATGCAGGCTCATCCCCGCCGTTCCGGCAGTGTCAGCGTTTTTCTTGAGCTACCTTTCAGCTTCCTGATTTCTCAGGCAACTACCACAAGCCCTTTATGGAGCTTTTTAACTGTTTTGATCCCTTTGTAAACTGTTTTGATCCCTTTGTAACTCCCGCCGGAATTCCTGAGATGATTACTTGACAAAAATCCACCTAATGCCTTCAATACCTCTTCCCTCACAGAATCCCATCAAAGTTACCAGGAGACCGTTGTAAGGTTTTCACATGAATGGCGGTTCCATAAAAAGAGATTCATCATTAATCAGATCCAATATGCACCAAAAAACGAAAACAAAAAAAGATTAAGCAAAGATACAATGAGATGTGTCAATGAGCCTTTTAAGTGACATATCAAGCTCCTTATAGCCAGCATACAAAACAAGCTAAAAATGTGTATGAAATTTACAAAGTAATATATGTCATAGAACACATTGAGAAGCTAATTTTTAGGAAGTGGGGTTCATGAAAGAAGTTTATTCAATTTAGAGAGTTCCTGATACATACGACTTTTTCCCCACGACCCACTAAATATAACGCTACAGTCGTATTTATACCTCACTATGAGAATGAAAATAAGAATGAGAATGAAAATAAGATTTACCCTTCTTCCAGGAGGAGATCATTATTGTCCGGAGTACTCACTGTGTCCCACATGACTGCGCAGGAAGCCCTGCATATGTTTTCAACGGACGGGTTATACATACCCTGTAGAGAAGAATGAACGAAATAAATAGAGACAGGGCAATAGAGACAGGGTTTCGCTTGTGACCTCCTTCAAAAGAAGGGGTAAATTACAGATCTAATGGAACCTTACATGGTGAGTGCAACAGGTCGTGTGTAGGACTATGCAGCATTAAAGAAGAAACTCCATCCCCTTTCAAATGATCCTGATCCTTAGAATCTAAAAGGCATTCAAGAGTGCAGTAAACAGCTTTTTCTTCCACATTTTCCAGGACAACAAATTCATTCCCGCAGGTCGGACAAATTTTTCTTGTATATTTCATTAGATATCACTGATCTTATTAGTTATGCTCATTCGCAACTCAAACATTTCTTGTATACAGTTTGAAGAAATAAATAACTTTAAGAACTAATTTCTCTTTTGTGGTCGCAATCAATCGGAAACCTGGTAATAATAAAAATAGGATTAATGAACTGAGGAGCAAAATGAAGTGCTTGAGAATGGTGACCTTCTAAGAATAGAAAAGGCAAGAAAGTGGGAATTAAGAGTTATTTAATGCAAAATTTGAAGGTTACGCTATGCATATTATTCCAACTTGCCCCCGATTTCTGATACCGTATATAGTTTTTTTAGCATTTATGGGTTCGGTGTTCTTCCAACTGTTACTTCTTCAAAGCAGGTGAGTAAGGGGAAAATTACTAGTTTCTTTGTACCGCGAAATTGAAAGGTCGTAATTGTAATACTTGATTTCTTAATCCTTGATTTCTTCTGCCGTCAAGTAGAAGCATTTTTCTTTCTTTTTTCGGGGGAGTCTCATGTGATCACTTTAATTTCAGATACCTGTTTTGAGCGTCAGTTTTGGGCATTGGCTTTTAATGGTTGTGCTTTGTTGCAGATTTTAAGTTGCAGTACCGCTAAAAAATAAATTTCTATCAAATTTCTATCGTCATTTTTTTATACCATTAGTCACATAATTACAATTGGTCCATAGGGTCAGTCCCTGATGTATGAAGAAGACGTACAAAGAAGATATGTAACTTAAATAAGTAGTAACTTGACTAAGGTAACTTAACTGAGTAATGACTTAAATAAGTAGTAACTTAACTGAGTACAGAACTAAATTACATAAAATTGGACCAGGCCTTATGGATCACTTTAAAAAAATCTAACAGGCATATCCTAAATGATTAGTTATTAACTCTTTTAACCCTTTTAACCCTTTTAACCCTTTTCTGCTTTTAAATTCTGATTCTGCGATTTTCCGGTTTTATGCTTGTTTTAGCTATATGCTTGTTTGAGCCCGCAGACGCTGACGATTTTTCCAGCTTTCAAAATCCCGAATTCTCACCAGTCACCTGCGGTCGAATAATTCCTAATAACTGATTTTCAGTCGAGACTCCAATATAAAATCCATCTCTGGACGATTTATTAACAAACGATGCAAAGAATATATATGAATTAACCAATAATAATTATCTAAATGTTTTTTATTAGGTTATGTCACTTCGTTATTTGAGGAGGATTGGTATGGGACTTATAGGGGAGTTTAAAGAGTTTCTATATGAATATAAAGTAATTCCGCTAGCAATTGCTTTGATCATGGGTATCGCATCAACAGCATTTATAAAATCTTTTGTTGATAACATCGTCATGCCGATAGTAACACCTTTTATCCCTGGCGGGGCATGGGAGAGTGCAACGGTTTCACTGGGACCCATAGTACTGAGATGGGGTGCTTTTCTGGGGGAATTGATAAACTTTATTATTATCGCATTGGTGGTTTTTCTCATCGCAAAAAAAATGCTAAAAGAGGAAAAAGTTGCCAAAAAGTAACTGGAAAAACACCTGGGGCACGGAAAAGCCAGTTTAATTTTTTATAACCACGGAAAACATGGAAAAACTGTGCCCATATTTCATTAATTTCCTTTTTTTCCATGCTTCCGATGGCTAATTTTCAGTTTTCAAATCCCGCACTCTCACCGGTCGCAAGCGACCGGCCTTTTCAAAAAAACCCCCTTAAAAGCTTCTAGAAATTTAAATAACGGGTTATTAAGTCTTAAAAATCGTAATTTATTCGTATCTTTTCGTTTTTATGCAATGAATCTCTTGTGTTTCTGTCGCTCTTAGTTTGTATCTGCTTTCTAGCTCTTCTTCTTTTTCTTCTTTTTTGCGGGAAAGGCCGGCTCTCCTGCGTCGAATGACAAAAACGGCACGGGACGGCTAATATAGTTTTACGGGCTAGAAATTTGTAATTTAGTCCTCTTAAGCGCAAGCTTTGCGCCGCTTGACCACGCCGTTTTCCGGTTTTGATTAAACTTTTTTTAAAAGTTTTCGCTCAAGCCTTTTTTGAAAAGGCTTGTAGGCTTGCGGGACTCGGGCGCAGAGCCGCAACTCTGCCGGGATAGGTTTAAATTAATAAAAACAAGATATATCAACATGCAAACTGTGGAAGAAAGGGAAGAGCTGTTTCGCAAAATTTCCTATTTTCTGAAAAAATATAGGGCAACTAAAGTATCAGTTTTTGGATCTTACGCCAGGGGAGAAGAAAAACCAGAAAGTGATATTGATGTTCTGGTTGAGTTTACCGAGCGGAAAAGCCTGCTGACCCTGGTGAATATCGAACTCGAACTTTCGGATTACCTGGGAAAAAAAGTTGATCTTCTAACTGAAAAATCGATAAGTCCGTATTTAATAGACGGGATTAAAAAAGAAGCCAGAGTGATTTCTTAATGAAAAAGGACGACCGAGTTTATCTCAGCCATATTCTGCAATCCGTTTCCTTCATTGAAAAATATACAGAAGGTCTTTCCGAAGAAGAGTTTCTTTCAAATAGCCTTGTTCAGGACGGAACAATCAGGCAAATTCAGATAATTGGCGAAGCTACTAAAAATATATCAAAACCCTTGAGAGAGCAATATCCGCAGGTCAACTGGAGGGGAATTGCAGGAATGAGAGCTTTTAATGGTTGAATTTTCAGTTTTTTGACCCCCATATTCTCACCAGTCGCAGATTCAACCGGCTTTTTCAAAATTTCAAAATGAGCTCTAAAATCCTCGAAAAAGCGTTTTGAAGCCAGAATAATGTGTTTTTAAACCGTGACGGTTCCATTTTTATGATATTCCACCGGCAATTGCTTTGATCATGAGCATCTCATCCACGGCTTTTATATCACCTTTTGTTGATAATATCATTCATGCCTGTTATCACATCTTTTACCCCTAGCGGGGCCTGGAAGACTGCAACTTTCAATATCGGGCCAATAGTACTGGGTTCCTGGTGATACTATGCATAAAACCTTCAGAGAATTTAACGGCAAAACCTACATGCTCGACGAGCTGAGCTATTTCGGGCTTGAAAAATCCGATGCCGAGAAAAGAAAATCCCTGATAAAAAAGAGCGGGCTCGGAGTCAGATGCATAAAGAAAGCAAATGGCAAATACGTAGTATACCGCGAATATTCCGGCGACATAAATGAAGAAGACGGTTCTTCGCTGTTCCGAGTTGGTTGAAAATACTTGCCTGACTCTAAAATAATAAAATGAGGTTTGGGACAAGCTTTTAAACCACCCCGCACTCTCATCGGTCGCACAGGCTACCGGCTTTTTCAAAAAAGCCCTTAAAAGTCTCTATAAATTTAAATAATGGATTATTAAGTCTTAAAAATCGTAATTTATTCATAACCCTTTCTTTTTATGCAATCATTCTCCTGTGTTTCTGTCGCTCTTAATTTGGTGCTATTTTCTGGCTCTTCTTCTTTTTCTTCTTTTTTGCGGGAAAGGCCGGCTCTCCTGCGTCGAGCGTGACAAAACTCAAAAAATGATGTTACTTACACAGGCTACGATGTACAGAATCGGAGGCAGGATTGAAGTTAATCAGTCTCAGACCAACAATTTATCAGTTTCAGATCAGTAATTTATCGCTTTTAATTTACTGTGAAACTGAATACAAAAAATGGAAAAATCATACAATGTTTAATGAATCCAGGCCGACTTTGATAAAGGTCAATCCAAATATGATCTGTGCAATTCCCAGAGCACGGATGATAGAAAAGTAATACCTGCTGTTAATAAAAGATTTTGACCTCTCTACAATTAATGCAACAACGACCTTCGATCCTACAAGAAAGCTATAGAATCCCAGTATGAATAAAATTGTAGCTGAAACGTGAGTGCTCAGGCTCTTAATGATTATCGGCCCGCCTATGGAGAACCAGAATACATATGGGTGCGGGTTCCCGAAGTTGACAATAATTCCTTTTTTAAGGGCATCCTTTTTTTCTACATTTAATTCAACTCTGTCCTTTTTGATTTTCAGCGATTCGATTCCTGAATATATGAGATATGACGCCCCAAAAA
Source organism: uncultured Methanosarcinaceae archaeon (assembly GCA_963774465.1). Taxonomy (GTDB): domain Archaea; phylum Halobacteriota; class Methanosarcinia; order Methanosarcinales; family Methanosarcinaceae; genus Methanosarcina. The sequence continues at coordinate 78,238 of CAVZFI010000027.1, forward strand.
ACGCAATAATTCCGATAATAAAATCATGACTCGTCAGATGCGACAGGACAAACAGTACGGATAAAATAATTGGCAGATCCGTAATTAAAGGAGACACCGCAACCTTTATTCCTTCCCATTTGCCGTGCTGCAGAGTTTCAGAAATGGTTACAGCAAGCAGTGGGCCTGGAGATGTCCCTGCAGCGAGGCCGAGAAATGATCCCAGGGCTAAAAATTCAATAAGATCCAGCATCTGCAATGCCTCATTTTTTCATATGTCAATCCAAAGAATCTGCTGTAAATGCTGAGTAAGCCGTGAATTCCGGACGCAGTTAATTAGACATCTAATTTAAAGGCATATAATAATACAACAGCGATGTAGAATAAACGTTAATGCTATATATAATACCTTGATTTTATACGGAACTTTGGGCCTCAAAACGGTATTTTTAGGAAGGAAGGAGGCGCTTACGCCTCTATTTTCGAAAACAGCACCGCCCCTATTGCGCAGACAAGAACTGAGAGTAAACCTATTACTACCAGGTCGTTATAGGTTCCGAAAACACTCATTCCTGCAATAGCTCCTCTTAAGCCGTCCACGCCGTAGGTGAGGGGATCGATCCTGCTTACAATATAGATTGCCGACGGCAGGTTCTCAAGGGGGAAGAGGGCGCCGGACAGGAAGAATATCGGCATGATCAGGAAGTTCATGATCAACTGAAAGCCATGCATATCTTTCATTTTTGAGGCTATGGCCAGGCCTAAGCCTGTGAAGAAGATCGCAATCAGGAACATGAAAACTAGCCCAAGCCCAAGGCTGCCGAGGCTTGGAATCCTGAACCCGAGCACATAGGTCAGGCTCAGGACGATCAGGCCCTGGATCATGGCTATGGTTGCACCTCCCAGGGTTTTTCCGATCATAATTTCCGTCCTTGAGATTGGAGCTACCATGGTCTCTTTGAGAAAACCGAATTGCCTGTCCCATATAACCTCAAGCCCCGAAAAGACAGCAGTAAAGAGGATTGACATGGAGACGATCCCTGGTGAAAGAAAGTCCATGTAATTTGCCCCTCCACTTGACCTGGTATACATGGGGCCGAAACCGAAACCGAACGTCACCAGAAAGAGCAGGGGCTGCCCAAGAGAACCCAGCAGCCTGGCTTTGGAGCGCCAATAATGTTTTAGTTGCCTGAGCCAGAGGATATAGATAACCTCGATCATTGCCTGTTCCTCCTTCTCATGCCCCGTATAGTTCGCATTTTATTTCCAGGTCCGTTATTCTCATCCCTGATGTCCCTGCCTGTCAACTTCAGAAAAGCCTCTTCTAAGGATTCGGTTTCTGTCCGTTTCTTTATTTCTTCAACAGTGCCGGATTCTATAATTTTTCCGTGGTCAATGATTGCGATCTGGTCTGCAATCGCTTCGGCTTCTTCCATGTAGTGTGTGGTTAGAAATATTGTCATTCCTTTTTCTTCGTTCAGGCTTCTGATATGGTTCCAGATGGAATTTCGGGTCTGGGGATCAAGGCCTACCGTGGGCTCGTCAAGGAAAAGAATTTTAGGATAATGGACAAGCGCCCGGGCAATCTCAAGCCTGCGCTTCATGCCGCCTGAATACTTTTTAACATAATCCTCCCGCCTGTCCCAGAGCCCGACGATCTCCAGGGCTTTCCGGATTCTTTCTTCCCTTTCTTTTTTAGGTACCTTGTAAATGACTGCATGGTATACAACATTCTCGTAAGCTGTAAGCTCGTCATCAAGGCTGTGGTCCTGAAAGACTATCCCGAAAGATGCGCGGGCTTTGTCCTGTTCTTTAAGCACATTGAAACCATTGATGCTTATCTCCCCTGATGTGGGCTTCAGGACGGTTGTGAGCATTTTGATGGTTGTGGATTTGCCTGCCCCGTTTGGGCCGAGAAAAGCAAAGATCGAACCGGTTTCAACATTCAAGCTGATATCTTTTACAGCCGTAAAATCATCGAATTTCTTTGTAAGGGATTGGACTGAAAGTATATTTTGCATAACTAAGCCCTAACATTTTTTAATAGGAAAGTTTGAGTTTATGGGAATTTCATTATTAAAATATTCTGAACCTTAAGGGTCCGGAAAGAATCCTAGAAAGGATCCTGGAAAGAGTCCTGGGATAAGTCCGGAGATAGTTTCGCAAGAAGCGTTCTCTCGCATCTGAATATGAATCAGGCAATTATAAATTCGATATAAGAACCTGTACTTCTATAGTGAGAGTCACTTAATCTATTATGGAAATAACATTTCAATTATAAATAGTCTGCTATTATTATGTAACAGGTTTCTGACATTTTTATTCAATACATTCCAATTCTTTTTTAATGTCATTAAGTTCTTTAATATCCTTTACATTTCATTTAATCTCTTCTACTTCTTTAAACTTCATTTTTGTACCTGATTGTTTCTTTTTCTCTTCTGACTGCAGCTCAAATCCGGGAAATCTCGCTCTCTTCTACAGTGGAGGAAAGAATTTAAATCCTTGAGGAAATGTTCTATTGGAGATAAAAAGAAATCAGTTTTACGTTTTAGATGAAATATCGGCAACGTGCTACTTTTATCGCCGTTATCCGAATTTTTCTTTGAATTTATTCATCTTTGCACGTTTATTTAAGTTTATTTATTCTTCATACTAATCCAGTTATAAGCTTAAGTTTATTTAATTTACTCAATTATTATTTAACTTAATTTAATTAACCTAAATAATTATTGCTTAACCTCAGATTCAACTATCATTTAAACTTAGATTTAGCTACGCAATGTGGGCGGAAATGACCGGCACCCCGGCCGACAAAGCCTCAGATTCAACTATCATTTAAACTTAGATTTAGCTATCATTTAAACTTAGATTTAGCTATCATTTAACCTTAGATTCAACAATCATTTAACCTTAGATTCAACAATCATTTAACCTTAGATTCAACAATCATTTAACCTTAGATTCAACAATCATTTAACCTTAGATTCAACAATCATTTAACCTTAGATTCAACAATCATTTAACCTTAGATTCAACAATCATTTAACCTTAGATTCAACAATCATTTAAACTTAGATTCAACAATCATTTAAACTTAGATTAGCTATCATTTAACTGTCATTTAAGCTGTACTTAGTACAACTCAATCTCTCAGGTAGTAGGCGGAATAACATATGAAACGAAAGTGGGAACGGGATTTGGGACTTCAGGGACGGATGATTTTCACAATGTTTCTTCTGGCAGTAGTTTACCTTTTTTTCCTGGCGTTTCTTTCGTCTCAGGGAACTCCACCAGTATTTATGATGCTTTTTGTAGGCTCTTTCATGGCTATACAGTATTTTTATTCGGATAAATTGGTGCTCATGTCAACTGGAGCGCATATCGTCTCTGAAAGCGAAGCCCCTCAGCTGCATGGGATGATTACCAGGCTCTGCGCAATAGCTGACCTCCCGAAACCGCAGGTGGCAATTGTCAGGTCTCAGGTTCCGAATGCCTTTGCAACAGGCAGGAGCCAGAATAAAGCTGTCGTTGCAGTTACTACAGGCATTCTGGATAAGCTCTCTCCAGCCGAACTTGAGGCCGTGCTTGCCCATGAACTCAGCCATGTCAAGAACAGAGATATGGCTATCATGACGATTGCCAGCTTTATCTCAACCCTGGCTTTCTACTTTATGCGCTACAGCCTTTACTTTGGAGGTATGGGAGGAGATAGGCGGCGGGACGGCGGCGGAGGCGTCGTGCTCATCTGGCTGGTTTCAATTGCGGTCTGGATTGTCAGCTTCATACTGATTCGAGCCCTTTCCCGCTACAGGGAATATGCCGCAGATAGGGGCTCAGCCGTTATTACCGGACAGCCGTCTGATCTTGCATCTGCTCTCATGAAAATAAGTGGGGTTATGGCCAGGGTCCCGAGCGAAGACCTCAGGACAGTAGAAGGGATGAATGCCTTTTTCATTATCCCTGCAATCTCAGGTTCTTCTATAATGGACATCTTTTCCACTCACCCGTCTGTGGAAAAAAGAATAGCCAGGCTTGAAAAGATGCAACAGGATATGGGCTAACCGGATATATTAGCAAAATCCAGGTCACAGGATGAATTTAAGTCACAGGATATCAGTTAATGATATCACTTGAACGGGATATCAGTTAACAGGACATGAATTAAAAAGGAGAAACTAAATGGGTCTTCGCGATTTTGTGGACGCAGTCCTCGGGAGGAGCACGCTTCCGAAAGCAAAAAGTGACAAGTTATTTGCAATTTCTACAGCCAGCATCACTCTGGAAAGCAATCTCGGTCTAAAGCCCTCGGGATCGGCAGGGATCTGCTTTAAGCCAATTGGGGCTTCAGCCTATGAATCTGCGCGAAAGGAGATCCAGGAGCTTCTGGAATACAGCTCAAAGGAAACAGAAACCGAATTCAGGCTTGAAAAAGATGAGTTCAACTTCCTGTGGGCTATCTTTAAAGACCCGGATTTCGAAGATCTTGTTGCAAGCATTCACCTGGTAAGCGAAACCCTTGAAGGATATGGCTTTGGCGAGCAGATCCTCTGTGCCATTTACAGGTTTGACAGCGAACCCGAAGTCGGGAAATCCGGCGGCGGAAAAGCAGTTTACTGGATCTACAATTTTAAACAGGGAACTTATTACCCCTTTATCCCGCTTTCCGGCAAGCAGAGGGACAGCCCCTTTGAATTCAGGCTAAGGGCAGAAATGGAGAGGGAAATGCCTGTAGAAAAAAATGTGGAAAAATGGTATCCTCTATGGGGAATTCCGTTCTAAAAACTTATGTGCCGATAAATTCTATTTTTTCTATAAACTGGATTCTTTCAATTTTTGATCAAATTCACTTAGAGCCTATCCGAAAAGTGGTTACCTGCTGTAACTTTCACAATATGCAATATGCAAAACCGGAACGGACACTCTGATATTATAGACCTATTGTGACTTTTCAACATGCATTACTGACTTTTCGGATAGGCTCTTAATATATTCTTTTTTAATTTTGTCAGTCCAAGACATTTAATGTTGATATCGCTATACCTATCGGCGAGCCCGCTAAAGAACATAAATTTGATTGCGTCTCTGAAGATAAACAATATGTAGCGGAATGTAAATGTTATACATGGACTGAAGCTGGAAATACACCCTGTGCAAAAATGGGATTCATTAATGAAGCGGTTTTTTATATACAGTATCTTCCTGCTGAGACAGTCAAGATAATTATTTTGAAAAAAGCTACGCATGATAAAAAGAATGAAACTCTGGCAGAATGCTACGTTAGAACTTATAAACATCTACTTAAAGGCATTAAAGTGCTTGAGATAGATACGGATAATAGAACAATAAGGGCTATCAAGGACTAAAATTACTTTTCAGCCATTCTGACGTAAGAACTCTTGTTAATCCAATTTGGACGAACTTCACCTATACGGTGATATAGATACTGTTTCTGAACCTGTAATGAGTTGGTTGAGAGTCTCTTATCATGGTTAAATCATCTTTAAAGCTGATACCATGACTATCAGAAAACTAAAAGTTCCTGAATTTCGAATTCAGAGTCTTTTTATTATTTTCTGGGTTTTTGATTGATTGTATCAATTGCAAGTGAAATTGATGGTAAATTTTGGCGACCCCAGAAGATATTAAAAAGTCTCTTGATTAATCAATCAGTATAACTATCCTCAAAATAATCTTCTTCGATTTCAATATCTTCTTCTATTTCAATAATTACTTTTAACCTACAACTTTTTCCGTTAATCTCCAATTCTCTAATTATTCTTTCGGCGCTTGTTACGAATTCAGATTCATTTGCGAATTTATCTACAAGGTCTTCAATTTCCTGAATTTCATTTGTTGTGAGTTTAATCTTCTGACCTCCAATAGTTCATTTAGCTTCAATGAATTATACATCATTCCCTTCCTCTATTCAACTCTTTTTCGAATGAAACTTGGATATCGACTTTTCGGATAGGCTCTTAATCCAGTTAATTTTTTATTGAGTTCAAGTTTAAACCTTCAGCTTTTAAGTCTTCAACAAGCTCTTTTGAGTATTCGGGCACCGAACCCGGTTTTGATGCGACGTACGTCCCAAGGATGCAGGCGATTGAAGCGGCTTTTGAGACTCCGTACCCTGAGAGGCAGGCGTAAAGGAAACCTGCGGAAAAAGCGTCTCCGGCTCCGACAGTATCTGCGACCTCTACAGGAGTGGTTTCTACTTCTTCATAAACGCTTTTATGGTAAACAGCAGCTCCTCTGGGCCCTTTTGTTATGCAGATCACGGAAATACCTGGATATTTTTCTGTAAGGAGACGGCAGAAAGTTTCGTAAGAGAAAAGAGGTTTGCAGGCGTCTGCAGTGCCAGAAAGCAGGCAGAAAATAGTGGCGGCTTCTTCCTCGTTCATCTTTAAAATCGTGGTGTGTTCGAGCGAAGACAGTATCCATTCTTTTTTGTAAAATCCGGTCCTCAGGTTTACGTCGTAGAAGAAGTGTTTTGACTTTATTTCCGAAAACAGCCTTTCCAGAGTTTTCCTGTTTTCTTCCGTCCTCTGGGCAAGGGTTCCAAAACAGAAGACATCCCATTCTTTCCCGGAAAGAGCCCTGAACTCTTTTTCGCCCGGCGTAATCGTATCCCAGGCAACTCCTTCGTTGATCGTGAAAACCGGAATTCCTTCAGTCTGCAGTTTGACGGTAACGGTTCCTGTCGGCCTCTTTTCATCAATTAAGATGTATGAAGTGTCAATCCCCATTGCTTCAGCCCTGGCAAGCAGGATTTCTCCAAGTTCATCCCTTCCGACTGCTGTGATTACAGCCAGTTTTGCTCCCAGTTTTGCAAGATGAGCTGCGAGGTTCAGCGGAGCTCCACCAAGATGGGCTGAGCCTTTAATAATATCAAAAAGGGCTTCCCCAAATGTCAGAGCTTTAATTTGCTTAACGTGTTCGACTTGTTCTTGTAGGAGTAAGTCAGTCTCTCCTGATGGTATTAGAGAGCTCATGTTCACCGCATTCCGCAATCTACCCTGGAAAATATTGATCTATATATCCGCTTTTCCAGAGTGGGCTTATCTCGATATCCTGGATTCGGCCTTTCATAATCACGTATTGATGCTAGTCCTTTTTAAATTTGATTACTCCATTTCCCAGATACAAATAATAATCTGTTTTGTCTATATATCTAACTCTTTTTCTATTATTGGAATACTTATGCAAATGTTTATCAAACTCTAATCTCCAGGAGAAATTTAGTTTTCAAGGTTTAATTTACCAATCACGCTCTGTGGAATATAAGGGATTTGATGGGATGTAAAAGATTTAAATCACTTCCTGCTGTGTCCCTGTTGAACATTAAGGGCAGGCAGATAGAAGTTGGTGTATATGAAGCTTAATATGCCGTGCAAGGAAGCGGGTATAGACAGGAAGAAAGCACACAAACTTGAAAAGGTATAAAAACATCTTCGGCACAAAACTCTCACAATGACTATGCTTTATGTAAGATCTCGACTGCAAATATGCAAAAAGAGTTGGATGAAGTAGGCGATCCTATTCTCGATATAATAAAGAGTGTCACATGCTATTGTTTCTAATATCACTTTATATTCTTAAGATGATTGTATTTTATTGGATTGCAAAGAGAATACTCAGGTGGAGAAAAAAGAGACGAAAGTAGATCGACTTTTCAAGCTAACCAGATGCCAACGTTGAGGCGCAAAGATCCAAGTCGGCATAATTCAGAGTAGAGCCAAAAGTCCAGCCAAGAACTCAGGATAAACCCATAGATGATATTGAGGGTTCACGCAATCCCAAAGTGAATACATGAAGTTTAAAGCGAAGGAAAGAAAGAGAAAAGTTGCAGATCGGGTTGGGAGATTGAGAAATCTGTATTGAGAGGATAAAAATCTGTATTGAAGGATAAAAATCTGTATTGAGAGGATAATATACAGTTTCATAACGTCTTTTTAACGGCTACGTCTATTCAGTTTTGAAAAGAAGTGCCCGTAGAGGATGATTTTGCACGCCAAATCGGGGTGGATCTGGATAAAATTTCAGGGTTGAGTAAGAAAAAAGATAAAGAAAAGGTTATCTGGCATTAATATCAGTCTGCATTATTCCGAATATATTTTTTTCTGTGTCGAGGCAATATGCAAACCAGCCTACGCCGTGTATGGGCCTTTTTTCCATAGTCACTTTGCCGCCGTGCTTCGGTATCTTATTCAGGTATTCATCAATGTCCGGGACGTCTATTGTGCAGACATAGGCGCTTATCGGAGTGTCCGCTCTCGGTTCTCCTCCCTGCCTTTTCATCAAGCCGCCATCGATTCCTGGCTCTTCCTGTTTACCGGTTGTTATGTTCCAGTATCCCATGGGACCTTTCCACTTCTCTATCTTCCAGCCGAACACATCCTCGTAGAACTTTTTTGCCCTTGAGATATCTTCTGCGTATATCTCGAAATGAATTACTCTTGGCGTGATAATTACCCCCTGTTTTAATTAGATAGTTTGGATGGTATTTATATTAATTTAGGCTTTACTTTTTTTAGACATTTAGTTTCCTTTTGAATTCCACTTGATTCCATCTTGATTTTCAAATAACGAAGAATGTTTAGAGATTACAGTCTCCACAATTGAGTTGTCAGGAATTCGAAGGTTAGTAATAATATCCTTCACAGAAATATACACTAATTTTGTAAGAAATCCATTATCAGAGCATTTTTTATTGAAGGAATAGAAAGGTATTTCGAAACTTTTCCATTCTCCACAGAGAAATTCGTAGAGAGCTGAAGGGGATATCCAAATGAGTGTCAGGATTGGTAGAATAAGTTTTTCATATTCAAATTTTTCGTAATGCGATTTAAGTCCGCTATAATTATTCTTAATATACTCGTTAGTTACATGCTTGAATTCGGAGTTATCTTCGGAAAAAAGGTAGGGATTGGATTTTCTTATTTTCTCAATTCTGGTACCGAGTGGGATTTCATCACTGAAAATAGGTAATTTAAAACTAATACTGAAAGGAAACTCAAAATCAATTTCTGAAATATCTCTTTTAGAATTAAAAGAGATCCAAGTATACGCATGTCGAGTAATTTTTTGCAAGCATCCCCTATTTTTGGCTTAGATATATCTTTCAATCCTTGTTGGAAAATATCATCTGGATATGAGGAAAAGGGCTGGAACTTTTCTGTATCCTTATATTTAAAATTCTGTAAATATTTTCCAATTTTTCTACTTTCGCTATCTATAAAATAATTAAGAACTTTCCATACTTGTTCTGACAAATCCTCCTGTATCATAAAGAGTCTCCTATACATCTCAATAACCCTACCGATATTTATTACCCATAAAGATTGTGGTTTGTAATGTAAAGTAAGATTTAGTTTACAAACTGTCGTTGATCCATGTTTCCTGTTCGATTAAATATTAGTAGTCGTTAGGGAATTTATTATTACTCATCAGTTAGGAGGTAAATTCACAAATAGGAATGTCTCGACAAACACAAACCAGCGCGATCCAAAAAGTCTATTGTTAGAGTGCTCAGAAAATTAAAGACCCAATGATTGGGGAAAAAATGAAGACGAAACATGATTTGTCTATATATAGTTATGGGGGAATATTATGGCAAAGAAAACACCTATGACTCAGGACGCAGCATCAAGAATTCAGTCTAATGCTGATAAGACAGGAAACAACCAGAGATTTAAGGAAAGAGCTCAATCCGCAGCCGCAAAGAACAAGAAATGAATCTAAATTTCAATTTTTATTTTTGGGTCTTTTCTGTGAGTTATTGATCAATCCTAAAAAAACGGGTATATCCAGGCTGTCTAAAAATTACATTTGATTCTACAATTGGGATAAAAGATTCCACTATAAGGTTAATTTACACCTGAATTTCGGAATAATTTCCTATAAGAATTATTAGAGTAACTTCTATATAAGTGTCTGGAAGCCTTAATTTCTCGCTGGAAATAATCATCTCGCAGATATTTCGATCATACAGGCAAGGGAGATTTCCATATATCTCTCAAGAGCATCCCTGAGCGTGTCATCGTTACTGAATCCTTTAAGACTCTGCAGCTGGTATTCCCGGAGGAATTTTCGATGATTGCAATCAATTAAAAATCCAAAATAATAAAAACTCTATGAGAAAAATATTCTCACGGAAAGACCTTCTCCTAAAACTATTACGACGTTTCTGAATCATTTTTTATGAACTTATTCTCGATATTCTCAAAATAGGCAATCACTATGCGATTAATGGGAATCAAATAATTTTCCAGAGCCATTAATGTACCTATTGAAAATAATGCAACAAATAGAGAGCCAGCCATATCCAGAGGAAAATGCAGCCCGGAATAAACTCTCGCAAGCCCGCTGATAAACGCAAGTATGAAAAATATCACGCCGCTGCGCCTCAAATCTTTAAATGTAAGGAGCATCAGCGAAATAGAAAACATTATAGTGGCATGGTCCGATGGAAACGAAGACTCGGCAGCATGCGCTATAAGGAGTATCCCGGTGGGGATCATGAAGGGCCTTGGGTGAAAATATAATAGAGTAATGAGAAAATTTATTCCCAGGCCCAGAAGAGCTGCATATCCGGTAAAGAGTACCTCCTGTCGGTATTTGTTTCTTACAAGCCATACGTATGCAAGATAAATACCAAAAATATAAATGATATATTTTGCTGCAAATATCATGGTACTATCAAGAACAGGGCTTCTTCCAGCCATACCATTGATGATCTCAAATAATGCAAGATTCGGGTCCGTTATCATAAAGCTCACTTTGAAGTATACAAATTTGACTTAAATTATTTTATACCATTAATTGACTTTTGGTTGTCCACCTGCATGTTGATGGTTTAAATCTTCTAAAAGCGAGCAGTTTTCTCAAGTTCTCAATTGCTTTACTCTTTTCTGGGAGCTCAGGCGAATTCGGGTCAAAATGAGAAAAGTACACCGTAATTATAAAAAATATGGGGCTGTCGGGATAGGTTCACGCAGGACTCCAAAACCAGCAAAAATTAAAAGGAAATTTAATAACCCTTTGAATTAGACTTATTTTTTGATTCAAAATTTTAATCTTCATACAAAATATATATAAGTATTGTATCCTATATTGTACATGTAAAAACAGTATAAATTACCAGATTAAATAAGAGATGGGAAATATGTTATTGTTAGACATAACAACATTTGACCCTGAAAATACCATGGAATTATTTAAGCGATGGGAACAGGTGGAGAAAATGGATTCTCCAAAAGGGCTGAAAATTATTGACCAATGGTTTGATGCAGGTGGGGGGCGTGTGATTACTCTATTTGATGTAGAATCTGTTAAAGATTATATGACTTACAATTTGCCATTTACTGAGTTATGTAAGGTTGACGTGTTCCCTGTGATAACTGCAGAGGATTTTAAAGAATTCGCCGCAAAGACCATGGATATTTAGGCACCCAGCGGACTTCCCTATAAGATGCACAATTCGGTAAAATTCGTGATCCTTCTATTTTGACCCTCTATTATGAATGAACTGAGGAAATTCAACCGGCGTGAGCTCTGCTTTTTGGCATCCTGGTTTGGAATTGTCCAGGGATACGAGTCGGATTATACTTTTGAATGTGAACAAAGGTTACTCCTTTTAAATTCCTGCAGGCGGTAAATATCTGCAAAAAATGAAAAATAAGTAATGGTCCCCTAAAAAGTTCTTTAAGAATATTCAAGAATATCCAGGAACCAGAAGTTGTCTCTTTTAATTGTCCTGCTGCTGGTTATTTTTATTTTCTTCTTGAAAAGAGGGCCGCAGGTCACGAAGGTGTGGTATTCCCCGTTTTCTCCGCAGACATCAATATTTTTATATTTCAGGTATTTCAAAAAATCCCTGTCAACCTTTCGGCCAATCCATTCTTTATCGAATAAATTTGAGTCAGCACTGACTATAGTTGCTTCAAAACCCGAATTCATGAAATCAAGGAAAATTTTTTCCGGGACTTTTCCCCAGAGGGGCTCAACCAGTTCAATCCCTAAATCTCCACAAATTCTCTCCATTAAAGCTCTGTTCTCTTCTAAATATATATCACCGCAAATCACGCCTTCGATGCCCTCGGGAATTAAATTCCCGATTGCAGCTTTGACCTCCTGCTCAAATCCGCCTCCTGTAGTTTCTTTTTGAAATAGAGGAATCCCGGTTGCCTCAGCCTGCAATTGAATTAATTTAGCCTCAGTCCCATGAAAACGCACTCGTTTATATTCTACGGAGACAAAATTTGCAAGATAGGAAATGTCATATCCGGCAAGGATTGCCTGATAACATGCAAAACAGCTGTCTTTACCACCACTCCATGATGCAATGTAGCTCATAAGATTAGTTCTCCCTTCCAGCCTGTAATGTTTTGAGCCCAAACCAATATATAATTCAGGTATGCTTACAATGGTTTGTATATACTCCTGTTGTGTGCCTGAAGTTAATTTTTGAGCTTTCCTTTGGTGTTTTATTTCCGCCTTCCAGAGTTCAACGAAACGATAGAATTTGATCATGTCGGGTTCGGGGGTTTGGGCGTTTTCGGATCGGAAGGTTAGGTTAAAATAGATTCGATTTTTGAAGTAGAACTAAGGTTGCTCCGGATATCATGAATACCTGCATTCAGTTCCCAAATACAAAAAATGTTATCGTCAATGATGGTGTGTTTACGATATTTTTGTATGGTACCTGTACTCATAATACATAGACTGCACACACTCAATACATAGACTGCGCACACACTCAATACATAGACTGCACACACTCAATACATAGACTACACCACTCCATCTCAAAACCATATTTATTACTTCGGGAGTGCGGAGGGGCACGAATACCTCGCCCTTCAGAAACTGTTCAATAATTACTGCTAGTAATATCAGAATTCTCTTCTTTTTCGATTTAAAGAGTTTAGATACTTTATTTTTTACATGTTTTTGTCCTGAAATTGAATTATCGGACAGCTTCTTTAGGGTGAGGAAGCCGCCCGCAATTTTATTTTCACATCAATGAGAGTTTCAGGACGATTTTCATAATTAAAAATTTGATTGATCGTTCGGAATTTGAAATTCAGAGTCGATGGTTATCTCTTTGGTGTGGTAACTTTTCAACTGGAAAATTTGTTTCTTAACAATAGTTCTCTAAGATATATAATATCTAAGAGATTTTATAATATATAATTTATTTTAAGCACGTTCATTGGCATAACAAAGGGTAGAATTTATTGACACTAGACTCTTCCAGAGATAATTATAGACGATTATCTGGGAAAATATAATAAAATAATATTTACGCAGTGCATCTGCCGATGGAAAGTAGATCGAAAAAATAGCTTAAATTTGGATCAAATTAAGAGCTGATCCCAAAACTCAAAAATGCGTCTCTGAATTCTAAACTCTGAATAATCAATCGAGTTTCCGATCATGAAAAATAGTCCTGAACCTTTAATGATTTGAGAATAAAATTGGTTTTTGGATGAGCTCATTAAGAGTATAAGGCTCTACATAGACATGGAATAAAAATTGAAAAGTCAATTATGGTGAACTCTGAATGTTTAATTCCATTCTCACTAGAGATTATTTGGGAATTTCTTAAACCTATACTTAGCGATTCCTTAAAGGAATGGTTTGCGAGCTTTTAGATGCTCTTATCAAGCGCTTAAAGAGGGGATGGATATTGTCAAAAAACCGTAATTCTGCAATAAACAGAGCCAAGTAGACACTTTGCCCTTCGGCTATTTCTGGTGATACTTGTCTCTCTGGCTTCACTGGGCAGCCTGGGGGCCTCAGAGCCTGAAAAGGGTACGATAGAAGTCCAGATCCTGGCCATCAATGATCTCCACGGCCAGCTTGAACCGCCCACAAGCAAGATGGTTATAGGTTATAATGAGACAGGTGCTCCCATAAGTATTGACGTCGGGGGCGCGGAGTACCTGGCCACCCACATAAGGAGATTAAGCTCTGAGAACCCCAATACATTCGTGGTCTCGGCCGGAGACTCTATAGGTGCTAGTCCACCTGTTTCAGCCCTATTCCACGATGAGCCAACAATAAAGGCCCTCAACATGATGGGATTTGACTTTTCGGCCGTGGGCAACCACGAGCTGGATGAAGGGGTAGACGAGCTCATGCGCATTCAGAATGGTGGCTGCCACCCGAAGGATGGCTGCCTGGGTAACTCCTCCTTTGAAGGAGCACAGTTCCAGTTTCTGGCTGCGAACATAGTCAATGAGAGCACTAACACCACAGTATTCCCAGCCTACAATATCACCTGCGTCCAGGGAGTGCCCATAGGGTTCATTGGAGTAGCCCTGAAAGATACGCCGTCCATAGTGACTCCTTCCGGAGTGAAGGGGCTCAAGTTCCTGGATGAAGCTGAGACTATTAACGAATACGTCGGAAAGCTGAAGAGTATGGGCGTAAAAGCCATAGTGGTGATCATCCACGATGGCGGCTACCAGAAGGGACTATATAACGAGAGCCTGGATATGAGTGGCCCCATTGTAAATGTGATCAAAGCCACCGACGATGAAGTAGACGTCTTCGTTACCGGCCACACCCACCAGGCCTACAACGCAGTTATTGACGGCCGCATAGTGACAGAAGCTAGCACTGCAGATAGTGTGCTCACAGATATCGATCTGGTGATAAGCAACGAGACTCATGATGTGATCGAGGGAAGGTCCAGAAACATCATAGTGTCCAGAGATGTTCCTAAAGATCCCGAGGTAGCCGAGCTGGTCAAGGAATACAAATGTCTGGCTGCACCCTGTGCCAACCGGGTGATCGGAAACATCACGGGCAATATTACAAAAGCAGCTAATGATTCAGGTGAATCCGCTCTTGGCGATGTCATAGCCGATGCTCAGCTCTATGCTACCTCTAACCCAAGCGATGGCGGTGCTGTGGTAGCTTTCATGAACCCGGGAGGCATTCGCGCTGACCTGGTATATGATCAACTGAGCGGCGGTGAACTGCCCGGTCAGGTCACCTATGGCGAGGCCTTCAGCGTCCAGCCCTTTGGAAACAGCCTGGTCACAATGACCTTGAACGGCACTCAGATCGACGCTTTGCTGGAGCAGCAGTTCGACAATCCATCCTCTGGCAGTAAGCGCATACTGCAGGTCTCAAAGGGCTTCGGTTATGCCTGGAACGAAAGCGCCCCCACGGGCGAGAAGGTCGAGATATCCAGCATAAAGATCAACGGCACTTCTATCGATCCGACCAGCCTTTACCGCGTAACAGTGAACAGCTTCCTGGCCGACGGAGGCGATAATTTCTCTGTCCTGAAGGCAGGGGTCGATAGGACGGGAGGGTCTCTAGATATAGATGCCCTCGTCAATTACTTCAAGGCTTTCTCTCCGGTGGCTCCCGGACCCAGGGATCGCATTGCCCTGGTGAAATAAGAGCACAGGGAGCTATCTTCTCTTTCGGCAGGGAGAGACTGCCCGGATATTTTTTTAGCCGGGGACTTCCTCCCCGCCCTGAAGAGGCTGTCCAACAATTACTGGTAGTAATGTCAAAACCGCAGGTGAGTGAGGAGGATAAACACGAGAAAAATTGAGAAGGGAATTCAACCTGGTGGAGGATGTTAGTAATGCCAAATAAGCTGGAAGAGAAGGATTGGGAACTCCTTCTTCGGAGAATCAAGGATGGGAAGTGTACTCCCTTTCTTGGAGCTGGAGTTAGTGCTGGAAAGATTCCTGTTGGTTCCCAGATTGCAAGTGAATGGGCAAAAAAGTACGACTACCCAATGGAAGATTCTTATGACTTGATACGGGTGGCTCAGTTTGTGGCTGTGACCGAAGACGCTATGACTCCAAAGGAAGAGATGTGTAAAAAAATCAAAGAACAGTTAAAAGAAGTCACACCAAAATACTTTGAAATTCCTGATGAACCTCACGGAGTGCTAGCCGATCTCCCACTGCCAGTTTATATTACCACAAATTACGATGACCTTATGGTGCGAGCTCTTAAAAGCCGTGGCAAAACACCAAACCAGGAAATATGTCGGTGGAATAAATACCTCAAGCGATTCAAACTAACGTCATCAGACTTCGTTCCTACTCCAGAAAAACCTTTAGTATTTCACCTTCATGGCTTCTATGAAATACCAGAGTCGCTGGTTCTAACAGAGTATGACTATCTGGACTTCCTTGCTGCCATTTCAATGGAACAAAACCTGCTTCCGCCGCGTATTCAGGAGGCATTTACAGACTCATCTCTTCTTTTTCTAGGCTACAGGATAGCTGATTGGGATTTCCATGTTCTTTTCCGGATTCTTGCTGGATACTTAGAAATAAGTACGTAGAAGAAAGCACCTATCCGTGCAGCTCGTGCCAGGGGATGTTTCTGAGGCCCAAAAAGAAAAAGCTCAGAAATATCTGGATCGCTCTTTTGAAGAGCTTGATATCAAAGTATACTGGCAGGATTGCCGCGAATTTGCCGCAGAATTGAGAACACGATGGGAGGCTTTCAATGGTGGTACCTGAATTCCAGGCTTATGTGGGCCCTCAACCTTTTGAACAGAAAGATAAAGCCATTTTTTTCGGAAGAGACCGTGAAGCTCGAGATCTCCTGTCCTTAGTCATTGCACATAATCTGGTTCTCGTCTATGCCCAGTCGGGTGCAGGTAAGACTTCACTTATCAATGCCGGGCTTATTCCTCTCCTGAAGGAAAAACAGTTTGAAGTTCTCCCGGTGGCGCGAGTTAAAGGCACACTTTTTAAAAATATAAAATCTGAAGAGATATCGAACATATTTGTCTTTAATACTCTCACAAGCTGGGCTGAAGATGAGTATGATGTTGAGCGCCTGGCTAAAATGAAACTTGTTGATTTTTTGAATGGACAGAGAGCATATGCAGGATGAAGATGGTATGCCTTTACCCCGTGTCGTCATCTTCGATCAGTTTGAGGAAATATTCTCTTTGTATCAGGACCGCTGGAAAGATAGAGAGGGATTCTTTGAGCAAGTAAGCACTGCTCTGGAAGCAGATCCCCTTTTAAGGGTGGTTTTTGTCATGCGGGAGGATTTCATAGCTCAGCTAGACCCTTATGCAGATCTTCTGCCCGAAAGATTGCGGACGCGTTTTCACATGGAGCGCCTGCGCCGTGAGGCTGCACTGCTGGCAATCAAAGAGCCGTTGAGAGATACTGGTCGCTCTTTTGCAGAAGGCGTGGCAGAAAAACTTGTCGATGATTTGCTGACGATTCGAGTTGAGACAACACCAGGCAAGACCGCTGAGGTAACAGGAGAGTTCATAGAGGCTGTGCAACTTCAGGTAGTATGCCAGAACCTCTGGCAGGAGTTACCGCCAGATGAAAAGCAAATCACGTTTCAGCACCTGAAAACCTATGGCAATGTAGAACAGGAACTTTCCAAATTTTACGATGAGGCTATAAGGGCAGCGGCAGAGAAGGCAGGCATTGATGAGGAGGGCCTGCGCAGATTGTGCGGTGAAGTGTTGATAACGGCGATGGGGACGCGAGGGATGGTGTACCGGGCTCAAGAGTCCACTGGTGGTGTTCCCAATGCAGCCATTGATGTGCTTGAAAACATGCACCTTATTAGAGCAGAGTGGCGGGCAGGTGCGCGCTGGTATGAGCTGACACACGACAGGTTTATCAAACCGATACTATCTTCTAACAAGGTTTTTAATGATAAACTGGCAGAGAAAAAACGGGCAGAGAAAGAACGGGTAGAGAAAGAACGGCTAGAGAAAGAATGGGCAGAGAAAGAAAGGGCAGAGAAAGAACGGCTAGAGAAAGAATGGGCAGAGAAAGAACGGGCAGAAAAAGAAAGGAACAGAAGCCGCATTATTAAAGGACTTGCAGTCTTTTCTATTATTATTTTAATTCTAGCTGGATTTGCAACCTCTCAATGGCATCAGGCAGATAAGCAGAAAAGAAGCGAACAGCAGAAACAGATTGCGGAAGAAAAGACGAAAGAAGCTCGTGTTTCGTATTTAAATTTACAATCCAACAATCTCCAAGGAGATGCCAAGTCTAGATAAAAGTGTTCTTCTTGCTATCGAATCATTTAGAATTAGTAGAACATTGGATGCTGATCAGTTAATACGTCAGGGATTATTATTCATACCTCATAGTGTTGTGGTTCTGAACCATGATGGTCCGGTAAATAATGTTGTGTTCAGTCCTGATGGAAAATACATTGCTACGGCGAGTAATGACAATACATCACGTGTATGGAATGCAGCTACAGGTAAACAAATTTTTGTTCTGAACCATAATGGTGCGGTGAATAATGTTGTGTTCAGTCCTGATGGAAAATACGTCGCAACGGCGAGTTATGACAATACATCACGTTTATGGGATGCAGCTACAGGTAAACAAATTTTTGTTCTGAACCATGATGGTTCGGTGAATGATGTTGTGTTCAGTCCTGATGGAAAATACATTGCAACGGCGAGTTATGACAATACAGCACGTGTATGGGATGCAGCTACAGGTAAACAAATTTTTGTTCTGAACCATAATGGTTCGGTAAATAATGTTGTTTTCAGTCCTGATGGAAAATACGTTGCTACGGCGAGTGGTGACAACACAGCACGCGTATGGGATGCAGCTACAGGTAAACAAATTTTTGTTCTGAACCATGATGGTTTGGTGAATAATGTTGTGTTCAGTCCTGATGGAAAATACGTCGCAACGGCGAGTGATGACAATACAGCACGCGTATGGAATGCATCTACAGGTAAACAAATTTTTGTTCTGAACCATGATGATTGGGTGAATAATGTTGTGTTCAGTCCTGATGGAAAATACGTCGCAACGGCGAGTAATGACAATACAGCACGTTTATGGGATGCAGCTACAGGTAAACAAATTTTTGTTCTGAACCATGATGATTAGGTGAATAATGTTGTGTTCAGTCCTGATGGAAAATACATCGCTACGGCGAGTGATGACAATACATCACGTTTATGGGATGTAGCTACAGGTAAACAAATTTTTGTTCTAAACCATGATGATAAGGTGAATAATGTTGTGTTCAGTCCTGATGGAAAATACGTCGCAACGGCGAGTGATGACAATACAGCACGTGTATGGGATGCATCTACAGAATCAGATGTTCTGAACCATGATGATTCGGTGAATAATGTTGTATTCAGTCCTGATGGAAAATATGTTGCTACGGCGAGTAATGACAATACAGCACGTGTATGGGATGCATCTACAGGTAAACAAATTTTTGTTCTGAACCATGATGGTTAGGTGAATAATGTTGTATTCAGTCCTGATGGAAAATACGTTGCTACGGCGAGTTATGACAATACAGCACGCGTATGGAATGCATCTACAGGTAAACAAATTTTTGTTCTGAACCATAATGGTTTGGTGAATAATGTTGTGTTCAGTCCTGATGGAAAATACGTTGCTACGGCGAGTTGTGACAATACAGCACGTGTATGGAATGCAGCTACAGGTAAACAAATTTTTGTTCTGAACCATGATGGTTCGGTGAATAATGTTGTGTTCAGTCCTGATGGAAAATACGTCGCAACGGCGAGTGGTGACAATACAGCACGTTTATGGGATGCAGCTACAGGTAAACAAATTTTTGTTCTGAACCATAATGGTTGGGTGAATAATGTTGTATTCAGTCCTGATGGAAAATACGTTGCAACGGCGAGTAGTGACAAAACAGCACGTTTATGGGATGCATCTACAGGTAAACAAATTTTTGATCTCTGAACCATGATGATTGGGTGAATAATGTTGTTTTCAGTCCTGATGGAAAATACGTTGCTACGGCGAGTGATGACAAAACAGCACGTTTATGGGATGCATCTACAGGTAAACAAATTTTTGTTCTGAACCATGATGGTTGGGTGAATGATGTTGTATTCAGTCCTGATGGAAAATACGTCGCAACGGCGAGTGATGACAATACAGCACGTTTATGGGATGCATCTACAGGTAAACAAATTTCTGTTCTGAAACATGATGGTCCGGTAAATGATGTTGTGTTCAGTCCTGATGGAAAATACATCGCAACGGCGAGTGCTGACAATACAGCAAGGTTGTGGATATTTAGCAATACAGAAGATCTTATAAACGAAGCCAGCAATCGTTTAACCCGGAATCTTACACCAGAGGAATGGAAAAAGTATATGGGTGATAAGCCTTATCACAAGACATTTCCAAATTTACCGTAAATGTTTGCAAATATAGGACTTACGCACTTGATGTACAAAATCAAGCACATTCGGCGTTGTGACGGGTTCAGTGTTTTATACAGTTGGAGGTTTAATGCTATTGATTTCTCAGTTCAACTGCGTAAGTCCTATAAAGAAATAAAAACGGATTAATCAGAAATTCTCAGTGATATAATCCGCCATGGACTCGAAAACCCGCAGGCCATCATCCGAGCCGAGGATTGATTCGGAAGCTCTTTCAGGATGGGGCATGAGGCCGAAGATATTTCTTGAAGTGTTTACTATTCCTGCAATATTTTCGAGAGAACCGTTAGGGTTAGCTTCATCCGTTACTTTTCCGTTTTCGTCCACATAACGGAAAACAACCTGGTCGTTCTCGTCGAGTTCTGCCAGGGTTTTCTCTTCGGCATAGAATTTCCCTTCCATATGGGCGATAGGCATCCTGATAACCTCGCCTTTCCTGAACTTCGAGGTAAAAGGCGTATCAACTGTCTCTACCCTGAGGTTGGTCCAGTGGCACCTGAATTTCGGGTACTCGTTGGTTGTCAGGGCCCCTTCAAGAACCCGGGCTTCGGTAAGGACCTGGAAGCCGTTGCAAATCCCGAGGACAGGCTTTCCTTCGGCTGCAAGTTTTTTCACTGAATCCATGATTGGAGTACGGGCTGCAATTGCCCCTGCTCTAAGATAGTCTCCGTAGGAAAAGCCGCCAGGGACAACAACTCCGTCAAAACCCGTCAGGTCTTCCTGTTTGTACCAGACAGTCTCTGCGTCCACACCCACGACATCTTTAAGGACATGAAGGACGTCCAGGTCGCAGTTTGTGCCTCCGAACTGAATAATGGCAATTTTCATCTTTTTCCCTCAATCTTCGCATTTTCAAAGCTTTTTAGCTTTTCTAACGTTTGAATCCCTTATCCGCCGGATAGCTCAATTAAGTCCTTTGAGCTCGATTGTGTAGTTATGGACGATTGGGTTTGCGATAAGTTTCTGGCACATCTCGTCAACCTTCTGCTCTGCAACCTCTTCAGATTCGGCTTCGAGCACGATTTCATACAGCTTTGCGGTCTTTACGCTGCTGACCTGGTAGCCAAGGTGTCCGAGAGCCCTTTTTG
The DNA here is from genome assembly GCA_963774465.1 of uncultured Methanosarcinaceae archaeon. GTDB lineage: Archaea > Halobacteriota > Methanosarcinia > Methanosarcinales > Methanosarcinaceae > Methanosarcina. The sequence goes on from CAVZFI010000027.1 coordinate 99,526, forward strand.
CGGTAGTGCCTTCAGGGTCAAGCATACCTGCTTTCTGTTCGATTCTAACTGTTGCCTGGTACTGCATCTTTATATGCCTCAATTTTAAATTTTCAAATTAACCGGATATCCACGCTTTTCGGTTGCCCTAATGCGGGATCAAATGAGATCTAAAGGTAAATAATAATCAGTCAGCACCATAATAATTATAAGATGCTTAAAAACGTTGCGTATATTGGAGAGCACGGATAAAAAGTTTCCTCAATAACAGCCATCGCTGTCTTCATAATTAGCTGCACATCGCATTCTCTGTTTTCTCTGTTATGCTACCTGTACCCGTGATTTATAAAAATTTACTATTATAAAAAATGTGCAAATCTAGAAAGTTTTAAAAGTATATAAAACGTAATTATAAATAGGGTGAAATTCTGGATTTCAATGAACAGAACAACCGGAAATACAACCAGGACAGTCTGGAATAGGACCTGCACCTTACCAGGCAGCTTGTCCTCTGCAAATACGGAGTCCTGCGAGGAAGTAACTGCTGCAGCGGTTACAGGCCTGCAAACAACCTCTATATAACTCGCTGCTGCTGTATTTACTGCGCGAACTCAATCTGGATAGGGGACGAGAAAAGCGCGATGAACCCCTTTGCTGCCTTGAAAGGAGACCCTGTATACGCCATAGAAGTACTGCGGGAAGAATCCCCGGATGATGTTGGGACAAAGGCCAGGACCTGAAAGTTGAAAAAAACGGACGATTCTTTTTTAAATTTACCATTTTTGCATCATTATTCCGGATTTCACTTCCAAACCCGGTGGTTCCAGATTTTATTTTTCAGATTATCATGTAGAATTTCATTTCTTTCAAATATATGGTTTCAGGGCACACTCCGG
>CAVZFI010000028.1:0-29799 GCA_963774465.1 uncultured Methanosarcinaceae archaeon
TTTTCACAATTTTTTTGCTGGAACAAAGATTGTCCTGATTATGGAATCAAATATCAAGGGAATATAGTCCTTAAAGAGAGATACGGTAAAAATAATCATGCACTCCTTAAATGTAAAACCTGTAATCACCGCTTTAGTGAAACTAGAGGCACAGTATTTTTCGGACTTGATACTCCTGAGGAAGAAGTTCTAAGAACCTTTGGCTATGATTCCTGAGAAAGGAAGTATTCGTGGAGTTGCAAGAGCTACGGTGCTCCTATTGTATTTAGTTGGTATTATATATTAAAAGATAATATAATATATCTAATGGGGAAACGAGGAACAAAACCACAGTTTAATGACGTTTTTTGTCCTAATCAAGATTGTAAATTCTACGGTATTTCTGGAAAAGGAAATATAATTGGCAACGGTACCTATCAAATCAAGAACAAGAGAGTTCGAAAATATATCTGCCGCGAATGCGGCAGAGTATTCAATGATCGTACAAATACCTTCTTTGATAATCTGAGAAAAGATGAATCTGTCATCAAATTAGCCTTAAAGATGGCTATCAAAGGAATGTCAATAGAAGCCATTGCTGACGTACTGGAAGTTCGACCAGCTACAGTTAGTAACTGGTTGTTTCGCGCAGCGAAACAATGTGAGAAGGTAAACGAAGGTTTGATGAAAGATCTAAACATTTCTAAAGTTGAGATGGATGAATTGTGGGTAATAGTCAAAAAAAAGTTGCGCCAAGAATAGAAACTGAAGATGACGGAACCTGGATGTGGATAAGCTTTGCACCTGAATCCAGGTTAATTATTGACTTTATAATAGGACCAAGAAAACAGTATGTAGCAGATGAATTGATAGAAGCTACAGATAAACATCTTTCAGATTCAAAACCTCTTTTCGTTACAGATGGATTAAAATTCTATGCTGAAGCTCTTTTGAAAAAATATGGAAAATGGATAGAGTTTCCTAAAACCGGAAAGAGAGGAAGACCTAAGAAACCAGCAATAATGGCCGATATAGATTTGAAATATGCTCAGGTTGTCAAAAATAAGCAGGGACGTAAGCTCCAAAATGTTGAAAAACGAATTATATTTGGTCAAAATATAGATCAAAATGAAATATCAACGAGTTTACTTGAAAGACAAAATCTAACTTTTAGACAGGACAATAATGGAATTTCAAGAAAAACAATCAGATTTTCAAAGAAAGTTAAATGTCTATACAATCAAATGAGGCTTTACTGTACTCATTTTAACTTTTGTAGAGTTCATAGAGGATTAACAAAAGAAAAGGAAAAGGGAGTTTTGGAAAAGAAAACACCTGCAGAAGAATGTGGAATTATTAAAGAGAAATGGAAATTAGCAGAGTTGTTAAATTACAGGTATCTCAAAACATCAACTGATTAATTAGTGAGCACCATTGAATACGAAAAATAATAAATATGAAGTATTAAAAATAAAAATTAAAGTTTATTAAGCGTTTAAATAAGGGCTGAATAATTAAAATACTGTTTTTATTAGGAAAGCAATAAGATTCTATTTAAGCAGCGGAATAAACTTTATAAGCCTTTAATTAATAATCATTTTGGGGATAATATATTGGGAGATTTATAAAAAGGAAGATTTGGGAGTATAAATAATATGTTTGGGGAAAATGGAACAAACCTGTCTAAAAAAAAAGATTTCTGGATAGAGTTTTTCGCAGGTAGGAGAGACGGTGGCCACAGATCTTCAGCTGAGGAATTTATTTCCATGGAAGCTAAGGAAAAACTATTCCATCTGGATGGAGGCAAAACACTGCTTGACTTTGGATGCGGTGCAGGCGAACTCCTGGTTTACTACGCGCCGGAATATGAAAGGATGGTAGGAGTTGATTTTTCCGCATCCATGCTTGACGAAGCAAGCAAAAGAATCAAAGAAAGAAAATGTGGGAATATATCATTAATCCAGGCTGATGACAAAACTGTCTGGAACAAACTGGAATGCTCCTTTGATCGAATAACCGCAGCTGGAGTAATTCAGTATTTGACATTGCAAGAAATTGACAGCTTTATCTTTAATGCATCAAATTATCTCAATAAAGGGGGTAAAATAGTGTTGTTCGACATATTGGACCCCCGCCTGTACCCATTGTGGAAAATAGGGTTGTTCTCACAAGATGCAGACCTCTGGAAAATTTTACGCAAAATCGGTTTTGAGTTTAAGGTTATATTATCGGCAAGCTTGAATAATCGACCAAGGGATATTCTAGGGTTTGCCCATGATCCCAATACAATTAGAAAAATAGCAGATAAATATGGTTTTGAAACTACTTTTGTAAAATCAATGTACTACGAATACAAGTATCATGCAATAATATCTCAGACTTAAAGGGCCGGGAGCCTCAAGATCAAAGTCTTAAAAAAGGATTAGAATAGCTAAATCGCCACCTTAAGTTTTCCAAGAAATAGAGTAGGAGAGAAACTATTCCCTCCCTTGGATATTGTTTGTTCCCTTCAGTTTATATGCAGAAAGGAAAAACTGTAAAGGATTTACTTCCTTGCTTTTATCTTCTCAAAGAGCTGCTTCAGGGTATCCTCGTTGCTCTTCGTGAACTCAAAAGGCGAACTCGTGAAAGGTTCAAAGTGCACTGCCACATCGTCAAGCCTGTAGAAAGTCCCGTCACATTCCATGGCGTCAATGACTCCCGGAAGTACAATATCCGAAGCAGCTGTGGTCGGGCAGGGAGCGATGTCCAGGCAGACCAGGGGGATTTCGGCGAGGTAAGAGGCGCAGTCTGCAGGAATGTGGCAGACAAGGTCAGCGCACATCACAAGGGCTGCATCCACGTCTTTTTCTCGAAGCACGTCCACGGTTGTAAATTCTCCAGGGTTGTAACGCGGACATCCGCGTGTGAAATCAAGCCCGAAGGGGTAGCCGTACATGTAGGAAGCGACCTGGTTAAAGCCTGCCACGTTGCAGTGGCCGCGGAGAGCTCCAAGGGTGAACTTGGCGTAATTGTTCAGTTCCTTTACAAGGTTCATGGCAATTTCGGCGTTCCTGTGCTTTCCGATGGATGACGAAAGGCCAAGACCTACTGAGATGGCTCCGAAGTTGCAGTTCTTCATCATATCGAGCATCTCTTCCATCACAGAGATAGGAACTCCTGTGATCTCTTCTACTGACGGATGAGGAGTTTTTCCGTGGAGCAGGGTAAGAAGTGCACTTATCAGTTCATAATCGGAGTTCGGTTTGAGCTGCACGTGCAGGTCGGAAGCTTCGGAAGTCGGAGTCTTTCTCGGGTCCACGGTTATGACTGGTCCGGTCAAAACGCCCGCGTTTGGTCCAGTAGCCTCTGGGGAAAACTCCGTACCTGGACATCTGCCTCGGCATGGATTCAAGAGGATTGGTTCCCCAGTAGACTATGAGGTCGCCCCTGTTTTTCTTCTGTCCTTCGGTTGCACCGACTTTCCCGGATTCCTGAATTCCCATGGCTGTTGGCCCGTGGCAGATAGTAGCATTGGAGTCAACAATCGCACCCAGGTATTCCCCTATCTTGAGCCCGACTTCATGCGCTTCACAAGAGGTCTCACTGCCTATGAAAAGCAGGGGACGCTTTGCCGAAATCAGGATATCGGCAGCTTTTTCAAGAGCTTCATCCCAGGCGGCAGGCGTCAGTTTTCCCCCTTCCTTTATAAGGGGCTGCCTGAGCCTATGGGAACTTACAACTTCCTGGAATTTGGCATTTCCCATCTTACATGCATTTTTAGCTTCAATCTTTCCGTCTCCGAATTCAACCTGGATGTCATCACAGGCTGCCCCGCAGACCGGACAGACTATGTTTTTGAAAATCATACTCACTGCCCTCCGACATAAACTTTCAACACTACATCTTCGGCGCTAAGAACCTCTTCTTCAGCGGGCTCAACTTTTACAGGGGAGCCTTTATAGAGAGGGGAACCCGTAGAAAGGGTATCAGAATCGATGACAACATTCGACCAGATGGCCCTCGGCATAAACACATGCCCTGTCTGGACTGAATCCGTACATTTCGTATAAACTACGATCGAATGTTTCCCGTTCCTGCTTGTTACTTTTACTTTATCAGGGGAACAAAGTGACACGAAATCCACAGGAGAAATCCAGCAGGATGCACACTCCATAGTGTACTCGTCCGTGAACTTGTCCCCGCCTTTGGCAAGCCTGCCTTCTTCAATCGTACTTCCGGTAAGGAGTAATACTTCCATACATCTCACCTCAGAGCTCCGGGTTTGCGTCTGCAACCACGTAAAGCACTCCTTTTGCCCGCTTGCTGATCGCATAGTCCCCTGTGAACTTCTTGAATTCGCCTATTAACTCAACCTCTCCCGAAGTGACTCTATTTTCCATAGATACATATTCGAAACCCGGAGAGAAGCGCTCTATTTTGCCCCCTATGACTATGGTGCCTCCTGCCATTTCAGCGCCTACTCCACGAAGAGCTCTGCCTTTTACAACGATGAGCCCACCGTTCTGGCGGATCCCGCAGAAGCCTTCAACATTGCCATCCACAAGAATTTCCCCTCCGTCCATGCCGCCTCCGAGCTGGTGCCGCGCCGAGCCTTCGATAACGATGCGTCCGCCTTTCATGCCGTGCCATTTGCCTCTGTAAGCACAGCCCACATGGTCTCCGGCATTGCCTTTAATGTGCAGGAGTCCGCCTGTCATTTCCATACCTGCCCAGGAATCCACATCTCCGAAAACGAGGATCTTGCCTCCTTTCATCCCGGTCCCGACATGCATGCCTGCAGAACCCTCAATTTCGATTTTTCCTGCACTCATGCCTTCTCCGATCCTTTTGACCCTCATTGCGTCGCCTTTTATGCGGATAAGAGTCTCAGCTGCAGAATTGCCTCCGTTGCCTTTTACTTCAAAAAAATCGGAAAGAGGATAGGTCTTTGGCCCCTGCCAGACGGAAAGGTTTCCTATTTCCCCGGCATTTTTGCCTGCAAAGGAGTCAGGAGTTATTACATCTGCCTCCAGTTTAATGCCAATTGTTCTCTTAGGAATAAGCATTACTTCTTCCATTTTTCCAGCACTTTTTCCAGTAAATGAGTCAGGTTTTAGAACTGTCTCGAGTTTACTATCGATACTTTTTTTATGAATAAGCATTCCCTCTGTCATGACTTCACCTCTCACCGTTAACCTGTATAGGAGTCGGGTTTTCGAGATATTTCTCAGGAGTCGGATAATTTGCAAAACCCAGAGTGTAATACCTGAACCACTCCTTCACGTCGGCCAGCATTTCCTTTTCCCTCTCGTCTTCTACGTGTACTTCGGAATAGTAAGTCCGCTTCTCAGGCAAGGAAACGATCTCTCCTTTAACAGCCACGATTTCTCCTTCTTTCACGGTATATTCTGCCTTCCTGAAAGTCCTGAGGAGATCTTCGTAGTTGTTTGAGTCGAGCTGCTGCGGGTTTATGTTATAGACGGTAACATCCCCGTCTGCACCCACTCCAAGAGAGCCTTTTCTATGGACCATACCAATTGTCTTGGCAGGGTTGGCTCTGGTCAGGATCGCAAGGTCATAAAGGGAAAGTTCCCGGTTTACGCCTCCGAGTTCACTCCTGTCATTTGCCCACTTGTGGCACTCACTGAAGGTCTGTTTCCTGAAAGCTTCGGACATGAGCCAGGTCATAACCTCCGGATATTTCGTAAACGGCCCACCGTTGGGACTGTCCGTGGTCATGATGGTTTTCCAGGGGTCGTTGATAAGCAGGAGACATTCAAGCCCCATCGCCCACTGCAAACTGTGTACCGGGTTGGACTTGAGGTAAGTGAAGGGGATGACACCTGACCCACACTCCATTTCAACGTCAGTATTCGACCACTTGTTTCCTGTAAGCGTGTAAAGATCGTGAATGGCAGGCCCGTCTCCGGTCATGACCGTGGCTTCTCCGAAGGGAGTGCATCCACTGTCGATTACTACGTGGTCCTTGTTGTTGACGTAGTCTGCAATGTCTTTTACTCCGGATTCGCAGTCTGCCCATGTGGTACCTGCAAAACTGTTGAACATCAGGTGGGTGAGGTATACGGAACGGTCCCTTGCAGGATCTATTTTGGTTTCAGCCCATTCCACGTCCATGTTCTGCCTGGGCTTTACTCCGTCGGGGATTTTAAGGGAATCCTTAGTAATTGCATAGCAGCCAGGGTGCCCCAGGTTGTTTGCATGTAAGTGGACAGGCATTGGCATGCCAAGACGTTCATTGATTTCGGTAAGCCCTTTTATAATCTCTCTGGGGGTAATTTCGAAATGGATGTTGGCTTCATCAAGAGAGTTTATGTTTTTACCCCAACCCCAGTTTTCGACTCCTGCAGGGTTGACACATTTAATTCCATAAGCCTTGTGAGTTTTCATCATCCAGGCTACATAAGCAGCAGCCTTTTCCATTTCCCCGTCTCGAAGGTAGCGCATCAAAAAGAAGTTATTTCCGAGCACCAGATACCCGCCCATATCAAGGAGCGGAGTTGCCCGCATCTCTTCATGGGTGTGGCGAGCTTCAAGAGGAGGAATTGCAGCTTCAAATACAGTTGTATAGCCCATTGCTGCGTAATCATACCCCTGTTTGTAGACCGAGGGGACAGTGTATCCTGAACCTGAATGGGTGAGTGAAGTCTTCTGGAGAGTTGCTTTATAGTGATCCTCCGGACGCATCGACCTGCCGGCGTTAACTTTGCACCTGCAACGTGAGAATGGGAGTCGACTCCTCCAGGCATGACGGTCATACCTGAGGCATCAATAACCTTTGCAGTTTTCAGTTCGGCCGCAGAAAGCTCTTTTACGACTTTTCCGTCCCTGATGAAGATATCCATAATTTCCCCATTTATTTCATTAAGGGGATCAAAGACGTATCCGTTCTTGATTGCAATTGTTCCTGCCATTTATTTCACCTCTCTTTTCACAAGCCAGATCGCATCAACAGGGCAGATCATGGCGCAGGCTCCGTCTGCTCCGCAGCAGTCCTGGTCTACTACCGAAATTCTCCCGTTCTTAACCTCAAGGAGAGTTTTTTCGTCCATGTCGTTCAGGTACCCTGCAGCAAGTTCACGGCTATTGAGAGCATTTACAGGACAGACAATTACACAGTTCCCGCAGCCCAGGCATGCAGCTTCATCCGTTTCCAGGCAGGTACGGAGCAGAGCTTCCGGAACAGGGGCTTCAAGCAGTCTTTGCACCTGCAACGTGAGAGTGGGAGTCGACTCCTCCGGGCATTACCGTCATACCAGAGGCATCAATAACCTTTGCGTTTTTCAGTTCGGCCGCCGAAAGCTCTTTTACGACTTTTCCGTCCCTGATGAAGATATCCATAATTTCCCCATTTATTTCATTCAGGGGATCAAAGACGTATCCATTCTTGATTGCAATTGTTCCTGCCATTTATTTCACCTCTCTTTTCACAAGCCAGATCGCATCAACAGGGCAGATCATGGCGCAGGCTCCGTCTGCTCCACAGCAGTCCTGGTCTACTACCGAAATTCTCCCGTTCTTAACCTCAAGGAGAGTTTTTTTGTCCATGTCGTTCAGGTACCCTGCAGCAAGTTCACGGCTATTGAGAGCATTTACCGGACAGACAATCACACAATTCCCACAGCCCAGGCATGCGACTTCATCCGTTTCCAGGCAGGTACGGAGCAGAGCTTCCGGAACAGGGGCTTCAAGCAACTTTTTCTCAAGAACGCCCTTTTTCTCCACATCCGGTAGAATTGCAGTTTTTCTGACATCAATGGCATCAACAGGGCAGGCAACCGCACAGGCTCCGCAGTAAATACAGGCATCCGGGCGGTGAGTGATCTTTTCGACTCTTTCTCCGGGCTTAGCCTTTTTGTTAAAAAGAGCATTTGCAGGACAGACTTCCACACAGGTGTGGCAGGTCTGGCAGACATCTTCGCCCCGGGTCCAGCGCCCTTCAAAGGGCTTTTCCACAGAAATCGCATGTACCGGACACACCGCAGCACACCAGCCACAGTGGACACAGCACTCCGAATCAATATGGGTCTTTCCGACCAGCTTCAGGCGCCCGTCCTTTGAGATCTCACGGGTTACCTCAATACAGCCTCTGGGACAGATATCCTCACAAAGCCCGCAGTGGACGCAGCTATCATTTACTGACGTCGGTCTCATGGCCCTGAAAAGGTAGGACATATCATTGAGGGTTTTTCCTTCCTGCTTTAATTCAAGAGCGCCTGTGGGACAAACTTTCGCACAAATCCCACAGACGATGCACTCTTCACTCTCCTTCATTTCCAGGAAATCAGCATCAAGGAGTCCTCTTGTTATGGCTCCCACGGCCCCCACAGCCAGGTTACCTTTAGGGCATGCCTGTACACAGGTCCCACAGCCGATGCATTTTTCAGGCAAATAGACCAGTTGTTTGTCTTTTTTTTCGGAAAAGACAGACAATCGCATATCATCTTGCATTTTGTTACCTCTCGACATTATTCTGTGCATCCGCCGCACAGCAGCTCATTATCATGCTGAATGAACATTTCACCACATTTTTTACAGCACTGTATCCGCTTTTTCTTTCGAACCGGAACTTCAATGTCTACAAGTTTCCAGGAATACACTTTTTCTCCTGCAGCCAGGAGGATGGGAACAATCTCCACATGAGGAAGCTTTTCAGTGTTCAGGAACCAGGCGTGGAGTTTGGGATAGTCCTTCGTTTTTTCAGGGTCGAGGAGGATTCGGACGCCTTTTGTGCTGTTCCCTCCTTCAGGCGCCTGTTTGTTTACCGTGACCGCCATTTTCCCAAGATTCATGATCTTCAACCCGTTGTTTCCGATGGTTGCTCCGGCAAGGATCTGGAATGGGTCAGGCATGCAGCTTTTCGTTTCGCAGGTCACATATATGCGCTCCCCATTCTGGACATCAAGCACCCTCCTCGCAATATTGAGCATCTGGATGCCGATTAATGCTCCGGAAGTAAGGAAGCCGTGAAAGGGGACGACCTTTTCAATCTGTGAAAGCAGCTCGGGATCCTTTACCTGCTTCAGGATTGTCTCCATCTGGTATTTTTCTTCATCTGAATTTTTACGCAATGTATGCACCACCATGGATTTCATCGTTATGTGTTATCTAACATAACGCAGGAAAATACGGAAAAGCCCGGATGTAAGATATCAGGAAGCAGTGGGAATCCGAAATATCACATTATGTAGAGATAAACATAACTGAAGGAAATATACTTAATTTTAAATTACTTTTTGACAGGAAATCAGCCAATTTCACAGGAGCTGGATTGATAAACTCAGCTTTCGAACCAAAGTTTGCGACAAAAACTGCAGAGCAACGTATAGTCCGAAATCTGATTCTCATAGTTTCCATAGATATGTCAGACGTAACATATCCATGTAAAAGTAAGATAAGACTATTGCGCTCAAATTTATATAAACATGTATTTTATAAAATTGTCGATAGAGAATGGTTATTCTCAAGCAAAACGGATAAAAAAGAACATCAGGGTATTCGCGGTAGCACGGACGCCATATTCTGATCTAAATTTTGATGAAAAGGAAGCAAATCCTCCAATTTTATATGTTTAGGACTTTTGCACTTTAAGTACAAAATCGAGCACAATCGGCGTTTTGACTGGTTTAGTGTTTCAAACAGCTAGGGTTTAATGCTATTGATTTCTCAGTTCAACCACGTAAGTTCTATCCACTTAAGTTCTATCCACTTAAGTTCTGTATAATACACTATAGTACACTAATTTGTATCATTGGGGTGAAATAATGAGAAAGAACTGATAATTCTGTTAGTATTGTTAAGTGTATCCCTTGCAATAGGATGCGCTGGTAATAAAGGTGAAGCTCCAAATGCAACGATGACTCCAGTTACAGCAGGGCCTGAAGTTATAACAGTTTCTGCGGCTGCCAGCCTTACTGAAGCTTTTACGGACATTGCTTCCCAGTTTGAGAAGGAAAATCCTGGAACGAATGTAAGCCTGAATTTTGGAAGCTCAGGTAACCTGCGTATGCAAATAGAAGGAGGAGCGCCTGTCGATGTCTTTGCTTCAGCGGACGAGACTCAAATGGACATACTTGCCAATGAATCACTTATCGCAAACAATTCAAGAAAAGACTTTGCTCACAATTCACTTGTGCTTATTGTCCCTGAAGACAGTACTCTTAATATAACTGACATAAAAGATCTGACTGACCCTAAAGTTCAGAAAATCAGTATTGGAAATCCTGATACAGTACCTGTCGGAAAATATGCACGCCTTGCACTGACTGAAACGGGCTTGTGGAGTCAGCTCGAAAATAAGATGGTACTTGCTGAAGACGTCAAACAAGTACTTACATACGTGGAAAGGGAAGAAGTGGATGCAGGGTTTGTATACATAACCGATGCAAAAACTGCAAAACCAGGAACTATCAAAATCGTTACAAACGTGTCTGTTAGTACTCCTGTTACATATCCGATAGCTGTAGTTTCTTCTTCCGAAAATAAAGAAAAAGCTCAGAAGTTCCTTGATTTCGTAACCGGGAAAGAAGGACAGGAAATACTGAAAGAATATGGTTTTGTTCCCCAGTCTTGATGAAAGATGGGACTTACGATAGGACTTACACAGTTGAGGCGCAAAATCAAGTACGACAGATGTTGTTTTAAAGTGTTTATTTAGGGAGTTGAAGGCTGACTATTACTGGTTTCTCAGTTCAACTGCGTAAGTCCTGATTTAATGCTTATACCCTATTCATCCGAGTTAAGGCGTGAAAAAGACTGGAATCGGAGGGAAAAGATGAACGTAAAGGAAGAAGTTTACGAACAGATCCTTGCAATACTTAAAGACGCAAAATTTCCCATAAACACGATGGATGAGCTGATTGCTGCCTTACCCGAGGGGCTGGACACCACATGCATGATAGGTGACGTTGAAGTTAGTGCAAGAGAGGCAGAAAGCCTGATTACTGAAAAGGATTTCCCGTTCAAAGATGCAAAACATGTGGCAGATATAATGGTTGAAAGAGCTGGACTGTGACTTTGTCAGATTAAACAGTTACCTCAGTCCAGTACTTCACCAACTGGCTCAGATCCTTCAGTAGTTCCGATCAGACTTACTTCCGAACGACAAAAAATATTGATCTTACACCCACTGATTTTCAAAATAGACTATATTATTGATCAAAACTTAAACTTCAACAGTCCAGTAACACCTTAACCGGAATTAAATTGAGCATCCGGAACCTGGGTTATTTGGAATTACTGAAAACTGTGAAATATATTTATAACAAAAGGAGTATAGATAGATAGGAATTACGAACTTGAACTGAGAAATCAATAGCATGAAGAATGAAAATGTCTGAATAACAATATTCATGACGGATCAATTCGTGCTTTTATTTGCTCCTCAAGCGCGTAAATCCTATCGGGAAATTACCTGGCAGTGTCGCAAGTTTGCTGTAAATTCAAAGTTAAGTTTTTGTACACTAATCCAATAACTTCTAGAAATTCCCAATAACTTCTAGAAATTTATGATTTTACAGAAAATCGGCACACTGTCTTCTATTTATAGCCACGGTTTACATTTTATTTTACAGCCAGTTCTCATCTCTTTATCTCTTATATTTTTGTTCCAGGACATTGTGTTTGTTTAAACATTTATTGTACTTGGTTTCCCATGTTTTATATTTACTTAGACATTTGTTATATTTGCTTAGACATTTGTTATAATTATTGAGCCAGCTCTTATACTCTTTATCAGCTTTATTTTTCTTGCTCAATTTCTTCTTCTGTGCTTCCAACTTCTGTTTTTCATTTTCGCACTGAACCTTCTCTTTTAATAGTACTATTTTTTCTTTTTATAACTTAGCCTTCTCTGTATCCAACTTTGCCTTTTCTATTTTATATGTATCATTTGGCCCTGCGCTTACTGACGCAGCTGTCAACGACATTACAAAAAAGACCAGTGTAAACATACACATGACCTTTTTTACTCTATCAAATGTTTGTTTTCCCATAGTACTTACTAATCCTATTTTTGTTTAATTTAATACATTTAATATAATTTGATACAATTTTGTTTTTGTATCTACAAAGGACTCATGCATATGAGGTTCAAAATAAAGCACGAATGAATCTGTCATACTCTGATTTAAATGGTTGAAGATTCTTGCTACTGTTTTCTCAGTTCAATAGCATAAGTCCTGTTGTCTTTTAATTGTCTTGCCAACCATCGCCGGTTGACATGTCTGAAATTGGCTGACAAAAAGATAAAAATACTTACATATATTGAGAGATGATAAGAATTGAATTTATAAAAGAAGCTTTATAGAACATCTAATTTTAGATATAACCTTTAACAGAGAGTTTAACCCATAACAGAATATTTAAAAGCCATAAAATTTAAAAAGAACAAAAAATACAAGATTAGAAAAGATAAATTTTGAGTGTAAGAAAAAGCTCTTAGAGCACTTATTGTTAGACATGGAGTCTGGAATGACGGCTCCCTCGAAACTGAAGACAAGAAAACTTGCAGGTAATTTATGCCCTTTGTTGTTGAGAGGGGGAACCCGGAAAAGGGTATTACTCCAGAGAAATCAATAGCTAACTCCCTACCCCATACGGAGCCCCTCTCGGAAAAGACACTTAATACCTCAAGGCTGCAGGGTTAAAAAATGTAAAAGATCTGGACCTGAAAGAAATAATCGAAATCCAGAAGAAGACGATGTCTTTCAGAAAACGGATAGCTTTCAACTACCAGTACCATTTGATCTACTGAAGAAAAATAATTCGGGGAGGGAAATTACTTGAAATTAAAAAGAGATCTCCTAAAAAAGAGACCTCCTCTCTTTTAATTTTAGCCTTCTGCATTTTTTACAATAGCTCTCTGTTGAGCAATGACATTCCTGCTTTTAATGTCAATAACTTTTACAATGATCTCAGAGCCTGCTTTAAAACCGTAATTGTCAGAAGTGGTATCGTCCCCGTCAACACTAACTTTTACGCTGGATTTAACGGTCCCTACTGCACTATCCTGCCCGCAGAGAACAAGTCTTTCCCCGACATCCCAGAAGCCGTCTTCAAGAGTGGCTTTGTTATTATCAACATAGCACGTGGAATTTTTTCCTCCGGGACTCAAATCAAGATACAGGACGGAGATATTTCCTTTGAGACGACCCTTTTTACCCGGTTCAAAAGTAGGCTTGTGAGAATTACCATATCCTGAAATTCTTATTGAAATGGTATCAAAAGGAAGTGAATCGCCTCCTTCATGCACAAGCACAATCTTATTTTCTTCAAGCTGAATTTCTTTCTCCTTCTTCGAATCTACATCATAAAGTCCTCCTTCACAGGATTCAAGAGAAATCTTTGCCATCAACGGTTGAGAGCTTGAACCATCCCCAGCACTATTAAAGAAACTGCTTGCAGCCACACCTGCGAGTGCAAACAAAATCAGCAACATAAGAAGGGAACCGATAATAGGAGTTACGGCTTCTGATGTTGGTTTAGATGAAAAGAAACGTTTAGATCGGATCTTTCCCCAGGCTTTCATCAATGAGGAAATATGGCAAAACTGTAATAAATAGTTTATGAACTTCAAAAAAGAGTTATTATTCGGAGATAAAATCTGGAGGAAAAAATATCCTCGCAGGATTATTTTCTTTTTCGCCGTTTCTCCTCATATTCCTTTTCGAGCTCGAAAATTCCTTGAACAGCCTCGAGTTCTTTTTTACTCCTGGCATAATGCAAAAGCACAAGACCAACTCCACAGAGCAGGGCTATAATTGCGGCTGAGAAAAATAGAGGCGCCGAGCTGGCATAATATTTCACCTGGATAACCTCTTCCCGATCTCCCAACTTCGAAGAGACCCACAGGAGAGTCTGCCTTCCTTTTTCATCAAAAGTTATATCCGAAGGCTCCGGCCTTGCGATCCCGAAAACCCTGTTTCCAGTTACATATCCCTCGGGAAGAACCACGCGAATAAATTCGGAATCAGGTTTAAGGAATGTAAAGCTCTGGGTTGCCGGCATCTCAAGAGTAAAAGCAATAAAACCCGTTACAGGCTCTTTGAACTCCAGGTTTAGAACTTTCATGTTCCGGCTAATTTCCTGAGTCAGGGTATAGTTAATAGCCGAGCTTTCATTTCTGGTGGAAAGCTCTTTAAAAGTCTGCAGGCTCGCTGTGGTCTCGTTTGCAGGGTCCGCAAGCAGTACAAAATTTTTAATAGGATTTTCCTCTGAACCGCCGCCAAGGGTATCGGGTGGATAGATCTCAAGCTTGCTGGTGTTTATTACAATCTTTACAACCTGTATGCTTTTGTTGTTTTCCAGCAGGTAGTACGTGGTGGTATTTGCAGGCGTCTGATTGCCCGATTCATTCAGAAAAACCTCAAATTCGTAATTAGAGATATTACCAGACTTATTCAGGGCAATTTCCTTTTTTTCACCCATACAGCCAGATACGAAGACCACCAGCAGGGCAAGGAGCATAAACACGGTTTTCGTTCTCATTTTCACAGACAAATTCTCCCTTGAGCTTGAAGCGATCTTTTTTCAGCCTGCGGCAATTTCCCTCTCTTCCGGGATGAAGTCGGTGCAGGATCTGGAACAGGTCAACATTTATCCTATGCTCTCTCTTCTTAATAAACAACACGGATAGACATCTATAAGAAATATGACAAAAAGCCCGGTTTCTCAATAAAAGGAGGAAGCCCGGCAGATAGCAAAATTCAGGTTTTAAACTCTCCGGAAGAATTAAGGAACCTTTCCACCATAGGCCAGTCAACTTTTTTTATGTATTTTGCCTGAAGCTTGGAAATATAAAGAACATTACTACCGATGAGTATTTTAATGTCTGAAGGTTTGGGAGAGGTTGTAACTAGAGGAAGAATCACCGGACCTTCAGGGGATGTGGAGAGCCTGAAATCCTGACCGCTCTTTCTTATGTAAGCTCTTACCTTTTCATCAATTGCAAACGACGGAATCATATTAACACCATGCAGAGTTGTCCGGGGAAGATAAATAATTACAGGTTGCAAATTCATGAAAATAGCGAAAATTCTTATAAGCAGGATAAAAAGCTCCTGACCATGTAGAAGACTTCTGGGCAGTTTTAAATCGCATGAAAGCAATTTAGAACGAAGATAACATGATGATGAGAGATAAGGGAAAACTTGTAATCTGGCCAGTATACATCGACCAGACAAAGTCAAGGAGTAACGGCAGAATAATCTCCCGAAAAAATGCGATAAAGGAGCCGCATCTCAATGAGATAAAAGAAGCAGCCAGGCAACTTGGCCTGAACCCTGAAGTCGAGCCGGGAAAAGCTTATCCAAAGTCCTGGTGGGAAGTGAGCGGGAGAGTGCTCATAGACGACAAGGGCCCTAAATCCATAATAGCAAAACAGATAGCCTCATCCATAAAGAAAATGCGAGGCCAGGAGAGTTCTGTCAAAACTTAAAAGTCAGAACTTAAAAGTCAGAACTTAAAAGTCAGAACTTAAAAGTCAGAACTTAAAGTTAGCCTTTATTTCAATTTTTTATAAGGATACCTCATCTCTTTTCCGCAGCGCTGGCAGGAAATTACAATATATCCTTCCTTCAGCCTGTAGCGGGCATTATTTCCGGGCATGAGGAAAGCATAACAGTGTTTGCAGATCCTGCTTTTGATTTCCCGTGGGATGCTCATCCTGTTCCTCATCGAAATATTCCTGATAAGCTGTACGTAACGCTCGCTGCGGTCAGGATGTTCTGCGTATTCCCTTTTCGCAAGCTCAAAAAGCCGCCACATGCGCTGGGTTGCGATAACCTGAATCAGGTTTTTCTGTTGTTTTCTTGCCATTTTAGACATGGGTAGACCGATCCTGCGGTTTTTCTAGTATTAGAATCCGATTTCTGTTTTCGTTGAAAAGAGAAATCAGGAGTCAAGAACAATCACATTAATATCCGGATTCTTGCCGTGTACAAGGGCTTTAAACTTTTCGGGATCTCCATCCGTCAGGTCTGATTTCCCGTAATGCATCGGAATTACGGTCTTCGGGGAGATGACTGAAGCTGCGCTGGCTGCCTCTTCCTCATCCATCGTATACGTGCCCCCGATAGGCAAAAGTGCGACATCGGCATTTATACTTTTCATTTCAGGGAAGAAATCGCAGTCTCCTGCATGATAGATCCGGATTCCTCCGAGTTCCACTATATACCCCACTCCAGACCCGCGGGGATGATAAGGTTTGTCGAGGTTATAGGCAGGAACCACCTCAATCCGGACTCCTTTGATTTCAAGCCCATCGGCCAGCACATCTCCCTCAGCAATCCGCCTTGCGTCCCCCTTGAATTGAAGGGGTAAGTTTTCAGGGATCAATGTGGTTGAGTCAGACCGCCGGACCTTTCGGATGTCATCAGGACTGCAGTGGTCAAAGTGTTCATGGGTGATCAAAAGGATGTCGGCCTTATCTTCGAAAGCCGGCTCTTCACTGAGGTCATAAGGATCGATATAAATCTTTTTGCCATCCCCTTCAAGTAAAAAGCCAGAGTGACCCAGCCAGCGAATAATAACATTTCCAATCTTGGCACTGTTCATTTCATACACCTGCGGATTCCGTAACTGAGCTTATGAGAAAACCTTATAGAAGGATTGTTCCGGGATTATATTAATAGTATCCGACAGCGTTGACTCTATTCTATAAAAAAAAACCCTTAAATTCCGCAAGCTCATAATTCTAAAATGTTCAGAAATAAGTTTCCTGAAGTTTAAGAACAACTGTAGAACTCTAACCTGTAGGCCGGTTACCTGTCTTTTTTGACAAAACTTGGTTCAAGCACCCTTTCATAGATCATTTTCTGCATATAAGAGACAATCGGCAGTTTGATTACCACTGCTTCTCTTTTGTTCCCTGCACTGTGAACCCCTATTGATTCCTTTCCATCGGCAATCATGAAGAATTCTTCATTATACCGGACTCCCTCAATTACAATGTTATCCAGGAACTCCGTAAACTCTTTTGTTGTTTCCCTGAATTCAAAAGGCAGTGATCTGAACCTGTCCAGTTCATTAACAATAAGAGTTAGATTGCAGGTTTTCTCCAGTTTTTGTAATTCTGGTTCAAACTCCTGCAGAAACTCAGGGTTGGACGAGAAAATAATCAATTCTTCTCTTACCCCAGCCATAATTTCACGGATCCGGTTCTTTATTCCCCAATCACTCTGGATGCACCATACCGGAGAAGTCTTCGGAAGCTCATAACTCAGTTCATTAAGCTGGTCAAGGGTTTCGATTGCGCAGTTGATAAATTCATCTTTTATCTTCCCGATTACCTGCTTTGGATCAACTGCCCGAAAATAAGTCGGAGACCCTTCCCTTACTTCCAAAAAACCTTTTTTTGCAAGCACCTTAAGGATTTCATAGATTTTGGCTCTCGGCACATTTGTAAGTTCATGAATCTCGCGGGCTGTAGCCTCTCTCAAACTGACAAGCCCCACATAGGCTTTGGCCTCATTTTCAGTTAGCCCGAGCTTTTCAAGGTTGCGAATTAATTGAGGATTAATTTGTGAAAACATTTGTTACCCCTAAAGTAACAATAGATTTAAATCTTTTCTATCTATAATACGTCGCCAGATCTACGACACTAAAGAGATAAGTAAACAGTAGAAAAAAGATAAATATGTAAATTGACAAAACTTGAATGGGAAACCTCCAGCCCTAAGGAAAATTCGGCAGGTTGAAGTTTTGAATCAGGGTTCCCAAA
The DNA here is from genome assembly GCA_963774465.1 of uncultured Methanosarcinaceae archaeon. Taxonomy (GTDB): domain Archaea; phylum Halobacteriota; class Methanosarcinia; order Methanosarcinales; family Methanosarcinaceae; genus Methanosarcina. Next base: position 17,699 of record CAVZFI010000028.1, read on the forward strand.
TTTCACTTCACACTAAAAACTATGAGAGGAATCAACTATTAAAAAATCTTTTGAAAAACTGGGGTTTTTTATTCAAAATAACCGTTTTTCCGTACTCCTGATAGCTTTCCTGTGCATAATCATAGCAACGCAGGGAGCACAGTTAATTGAGATGAAAGCAGGAACGGAAACCTTTGTCGGAAAAAGCTCTCCTCTCTACCAGGACTTTGATCACCTTTATCAAAATATTTTTCAGACACAATCTATTGTTGTAATGGTAGAGGGCAACGATGTGAAGAATGCTGACCTGATGAAAGCTGTGGACAGGTTAGAACACCAGCTCCAGGCAACGGATGGAGTGATTGAGACTACAAGCCCTGCTTCACTGATCAAAACGGTCGACTATAAGACGACAGGGAGGTCTGAACTTCCCGAAACCGATGAAGAAATAAAAGCCATTGTAGATGGAAATCCTGCTGTTTTCAGCCAGATTATCCCTGACAATACTCATATGTTGATTTCGGTGGTCATGGCCGGCTCAGCCAGTGAAAAAACTCAGCAAGATCTCCTTACTGCTACTGAAGATGCAGTCTCGTTTGCGAATTTTCCACCTTCTTACAATATTATCGTTACAGGAGATCCGGCATTCCAGATCTCCATGAACAAAGAAATGAATTCCAGTATGGGTATACTTCTGGGACTTTCCGCTGTTTTCATGGTTATAGTACTGCTCCTTGTTTTCAGGCATGTCCGCTGGTGTCTTCTTCCCCTGCCAGTAGTTCTTCTTGGCATTGTTTACACTTTCGGAGCTATGGGCTATATCGGGATTCCCATGTCTATGGTTTCCATGTCAGCGTTCCCGATTCTCATAGGAGTAGGGATCGACTATGCCATCCAGTTCCATAACAGACTTGAAGAAGAACTGCAGGATAAAGGGAACAAAACAAGAGCAGTTATAGAAACCATAAAACACACAGGACCTGCAGTCCTCATCGCTCTGGCAATGACAGCCCTTGGCTTTTTCTCCCTTTTCACATCCACGGTGCCAATGATTCAGGATTTTGGAAAACTGCTCCTGATAGGCATTATTATGTGTTATCTTTCTTCAATATTCGTAGGGGTCGTAACGCTTTCACTATTTGATAGCTACTCAGATAAAAATCCCTTGAGGAAGGTAGCAAAAAAGATTAAGCCTGAAGGTTCGGGAAACCGGAAAAAGCCTGAGGAAGAGAGTGAAAGCGACCGTCTAATAGGAAGAATTCTCCAGAAAACGACAGATCTGACGATAAAATACGATGTTGTCGTGCTGGGAATAGCATGCTTACTCTGTTTTGGCGGCCTCTACCTCGATCAGTCCGTACCTATTCAGACTGATGTTCAAACCTTTGTACCTCAGGATATGCCTTCCCTTGTGGATCTCAAACATATGGGGGATATCATGGGTGGAAGCGACGAATTAAACCTTATCATCAAGGTTGAGGATACAGCCAACCCGGATGTCCTGAAATGGATTGACAAATTTTCCGAACATGAAGTGGCAACCAGTAGCCATATTCACAGCGCTTCGAGCATTGTATCTCTCGTAAAGGAAAGGAATGGGGGCGTGATCCCTGACACCAGCCAGGAGATAGAGGATATTTATTCCGAAATTCCTGAGGCACAGAAGGACCGCTATATGTACGGGAAGAACATGCTTCTCCTGAACTTCAATATAGGAAATGCGGTTGCAGACATCAAGGTAACAGGGATTAAAGAACTTACAAATATTGTCAAGCAGGATATGCAGTGGATGCCAGCCCCTCCAGGCACTGCAGTTACGATTACAGGAAGCTCAGTCGTCTTTATAGAGGTCATTACCGCTCTTACCAGCGGAAGAGTAGCAATGACTTTCCTCGGCCTTGTCCTCGTGCTCGCAGGGCTTTATATTGTTTACAGAGACTGGGTGAAAGCACTGGTCCCGGTGATCCCAATGGTTATAGTTATCGGCTGGTCAGGAGGGGTCATGAGCTACCTTAACATCAGCTATACTCCTCTAACAGCAACTCTGGGAGCTCTGATTCTAGGAGTCGGGTCCGAGTATGCGATTCTGATGATGGAACGTTACTTTGAAGAAAAGGATAAAGGGCAAAGCCCTATGGAAGCAATCCATATGACCAGTGCCAAAATAGGAAGCGCAATCGTTGCTTCAGGAGCGACTACAGTATTCGGGTTCATGGCTCTGCTGGCTTCTCCTTTCCCGATGATAACTGACTTCGGTATGGTTACGGTTATCGATGTCGTACTGGCTCTCCTGGCAACCTTTGTGGTCTTCCCGCCGCTTATTATTATCCTTGATACCTGGCGAGATAGAAGAAAAGGAGTCAGGACGGCAGAGACCGAGACAAAAAAACAAATTCAGGGGGCCGAGATATGATACAAGTGCCCATAAAAAAATTAAGGCAAAAGATGATTAAAAAAGTTGCTACATTTGCGTTAATTCTGTTAATAGTATCAGTGACTGCATTTCCAGCCCTCGGAAGCGATAACGGTGACGATGAAGAAACAAACTTCCTCATTCCAGACCATGGGTACACCGTAGACTACTACAGGAGCTACGGGGAGCCGACCATGCAGGCGTCAATCACAGGAGATCCCGAGCTCAGCAGGGGAGAAACTGCAGACCTGAAGGTAAAAATTGCGAATGCCGGAGTTATAGATGGTTTTCAGAGGGTGAATGCAAACCAGAAAAAAATTAACGATTCCATTGAGGAAACGATTGCACTGGAAGAGATGGAAGAAGAAAAAGAATGTACAACAGCAAAAGACATCGAAGCTACCCTTCAATCGGGAACGAAGTACATTGAAGTCGAGCCCACAACCAGTGTCCAGAGTGTGGAGGAACTTGAAACCGGACATACGGCAACCCTAAGCTACACGGTAAAAATCGACAGCGACACACCTGCTGGGAATTATGAACTCCTCCTGCCTGTGAACTATCAATACCAGGCAAACGTCCGAACTGTAACTGCGGATGTAATAAACCTGGGGATCACGGATATGGATTATACAAGAGAGTACAAAACGAAAAATGAAACTCTCAGAATACCTGTTTCCATAAAAAGCGAACCTAAATTCGAAGTGACCAATGTATCCGGAAGCCTTGTGCAGGGAGAAAGTAAAGTCGTTGAAGTTACCTATAAAAACACCAGAGAAAACGTGGCAAAAGATGCCTTAGCCCGGATAATTGTCATGAGTCCTCTGAGCACTGAGAAGTCTATAGTAAGGCTCGGAGACATAAAACCCGGGGAAGAAAAGACTGCCAGATTCGAAATTTTGGCAGACCAGGAAGCCCTTGTGAAGACCTACGGCATTAACAGCGAAATAAAATATATCGATGAAAATGGGGAAACTTCCTTTTCGGAAAGCATGAAAGTGAATGTCCCCCTTGAGGCCACAGAGAAGAAATTCAGTACAACCGGCATAGCAATCATACTGATTATCCTTATCGCCCTTTACCAGATAGTAAATGTACACCGGAAAAGAAACCAGAATCATGAGAACGCATCAGGTGATGAGAATGAATAAAAATGGATTTTTTACTACTTTCACAACCCTTCTAATCCTTTGCTCTGTAGTCCTGCCAGCGCAGGCAGCTTTACCCGAGAATTTCGATATTAGTGAAAACTACTATACAGTATACGGAGGGCCTGACCTTAATGCAACACTCATTGGAGACAATGAGTATTCCAGAGGAGATACTGTAACCCTTAATATAGAGATGATGAATAAGGGCGCAATTTCCGGCTTTGAGTCTGAAAATGAGGTAGATATGGGGAATTATGTGGATGAGATGCTCCAGCAGGCTGAAATGCAGTATGAAGCTCAGGCTATAACAGCAGTAGGCATCCTTGCAACCCTTAAATCCGACAATCCGAATATTAAAGTAAAATCAGGTCCCCAGGAAGCAGGCACTCTCAAACAGGGAAAGCAGAGTTCAAGTCCCACAAAGTTTACGATAGAGATTAACAAAAATGCTTCTGCAGGTACATATCCCTTAACCCTTGAACTTTCGTACCAGTACCAGAACAATGTTCAGGTAGGAGGGGACGAGTTTGATAGCACTACAGGTCTTGTGACAAACAAGGAGGTAGGCATCTGGTACGAAAACAAGACTCAGACCCAAACCATAGAGGTAGAAGTCAAAAACGAACCTTACTTTGAGGCCACAAATGTAACAGGTGACCTTTACCCTGACGAAAGCGGGATGCTTTACGTCACATACAAAAACACCGGAGAAGAACCTGCAAAAGATGCAACCGTTAGAATCAGTGCAGCTGATCCTTTCAGTACCACCGACGACCAGGCTTATCTCGGAACTCTGAACCCCGGAGAAAGCGCTGTTGCTGCTTTTAAATTAACTGTAGATGACACCGCAACTCCCAAACCTTATTCTCTCACCAGCGAGATACTCTATGAAGACACTGAAGGACATGACCAGGTCTCAGACAGTGTCAAGATAAACACTCAAGTTCAGGAAGCAAAAGAGTCACTTCCGGGCTATCAGATTGGGACCGGTATTACAATGGCTCTCGCAGCCTTTTTCATCATGTTAAAAAAGAAGAAGCAGGATTGAAGAAGTCAAAAAGCAAAGAAAAGGTTTGAGCTAGCAGCACATCTAAGGAAATATCCAGGTAGCCTTTTAAAAAGGCTACAACCCTTTATTTTTGGAAATGTACTCATCCAGCTTTATAATTTTGAATTTTTACCTCAAATTACAAAGCAATAACCCGAATAATTCTGAAAATCGAACCTGTATGAGTATAACTGAATTAATCTTTTTTGTCATATCGGTACTTTATGCGTAAAGCAAATGGAGAACAAAACATGAAAAGAGAATTTTACCGAAATATAGTGATTGCAACAGACGGATCCGAGAATAGCCAGAGAGCCATTTCTTACGGTATTGAGATTGCAAAACTCAGCGGAGCCACGGTTCACGCTCTTTACGTGGTAGATACACCCTCTACAATTTCTGAAAATTGGACTGCTGGCAAAGAAACAATCTACAAAATTATGAGAAATGACGGAGAGAAAGTAGTATCTAAAATTAAGAAGATTGGAGAGGCCTCAGGGGTAGAGGTAAGAGAGGTTGTTTTAGACGGGTACCCGAGTAATGAAATTATAGGTTTCGCAGAAAATAATAACATTGACTTGATAGTAATGGGTACCCTTGGAAAAACCGGACTCGAAAGGTTTCTACTGGGAAGCGTTGCAGAAAAAGTAGTGAGAGGCTCAAAAGTCCCGGTAATGGTCGTCCGGGGGGAGAGTAAAGCTGAAACTTTCTGTTAACTGGAAGCCTTTTGGGAAAAGAAAGAAATCAGAGTTCAAAGGACTCAAAGGTGTAAATTGCATGCCAAAAAACATATTCATTGAAAAGATCAAGCATTAATGTGTCTAATATATTACGTCGTTAATGTGTGTAATATATTACGTCGGGAACTATAGTTCTCATGGAGAACTTATTAGAATTATATGACAAGAGTAGATAAATTGGCTCTGAATCAAATTGATCCTGAATTCTTGAATTTAAGAGATGCTTAAACTAAGGGATTATGAAAAATATCAGCCTGAAAGAGTTATTCTTCAGAATCGGCTTTTATCTGTCCTTTTTCGCTGACAGCTTTTGCAACCATTACCTCAGTCGATTTGATGACCGCATAAATCCTGTCTCCGGGCTTTATGTCCAGCTTTTCTACGGCTTCTTCAGTAACTACCGAGGTTATAATTGAGGGTTCCATTTCAATTGTGATCTTACAAACTAGTCCGCTTTTTTCCACTTCGAGCACTTTACCGGGTAGCTGATTTCGGGCTGATAACTTGAAGCCTACGTTTTCCCAGGCAGTTTCATCCCCCAATGTTTCATTGATGATCAGCTTATTTGTCTCATACTCAGCAAGGAGTTTTCTTCCGAGGTCGGTCAGGAAAGTGCCCTGATCCTTTCCTCCGCGTACTGTGACCACTGCGGGTTCGCCGAGAGCTTCATTCATTTTTTTAAGCATCATCCAGGCGTGTTTGTATGAGATGTTGAGCTTTTTGCAGGCTTTCCGAAGGGAGCGTTCTTTGTCAATAGTTCTCAGTAACTCAGCCCTTCCAGCACCCATGACAGTTTTTCCGTCTTCCGTAAACCAGAGCTTTGTTTTTGCTTTCACAATCTTCACCTTTTAGCGGAGCACGTGGACAGAAGTTGCTTTGAACTGGGCATAGACCTGAACTCCAGGGAGAATACCCATTTCCTCTGCCGATTGCCGGGTTATCAGGGCATTGAGGATAACGCCGCAGTCAACCTTCACCCGAACAAGAGCTCCAAGCGTCCAGACTTCAATAACTCTGCCCTGCAGAGAGTTTCTGATGCTGGATTGTGCGGAGACCTTACTTAAAACTATGTTTTCAGGCCTCAGGAAGGCATATGCCTGGCTTCCTACCTCCAGATCCCCTGAAGCATCAATATCTATCTCTCCGGCTTCAATCCTGAGAAGACCGCGGTCAGCAGAGATAACTTTACCTTTCAGTACATTCTCAAACCCTACAAAGTTAGCTACCCGGCTGTCAACAGGTTTTTCGAAAATCTCTTCGGGAACCCCAACCTGCATAAGTTTTCCATCCATTATTATTGCAATCCTGTCAGCCATTATCCGGGCTTCAGTCTGATCGTGAGTAATATGAAGTACAGTTAGTTTTTTCTTTTTGTGGAGATCTGAAAGCAGTTCTCTGGCACTTTCCTGCGTTCTGGGATCGAGTGCGCTCAGGGGCTCGTCCAGAAGCAGAATTTTAGGATCCGTCACAAGTGCTCTCGCAAGAGCAACCCTCTGCTGTTCTCCTCCTGAAAGTGTGAGTGGATGACGATCAAGAAGGTGAGCTATTTTCAGGAAGTTGGCAATTTCAAGAAGCTTTTCCTCGGACTTCATTTTTTTCATCCGCATTCCAAATTCAATATTCTTTTTTACGTTCATGTGAGGAAAAAGCGAGTAGTCCTGATAGACAAAGACAAGGTCATGTTTTTCCGGAGGCAGGTGGGTTACTTCTTTTCCGTCGATCAGGATTCTTCCGGAATCAGGGGAATGAAAACCTGCTATAAGCTCCAGAAGCAGGGTTTTTCCTGCCCCTGTCGGCCCAAGGATCACAAAATATTCCCCCGAGTTGATTTTAAGGCTGAGATTATCAAGGGCAAAATTTTTCCATTTCCTGGAGAGGGAATCAATCTCTATCATATATGCTCCATCCCGCAGAAAGGACTCTTATAACTATGAATATCGAAAGCGTGACCAGTATAAGTAGAACGGCTATGGGCCTTGACGCAGACAGCCCGTAGGAAAGAAAACGGTCATAGATAAGGGTGGGCCCTATCATGGGGTAGTAGGCAATCATCACAACTGCTCCGAACTCACTGATAGCCCTTGCCCACGTCATAATAGATCCTATCAAAAGATGCCTTGCAGAAAGAGGGAGGGTTACGAGGAAAAATGCTTTCCAGAGAGGAGCTCCCAGAGAACGAGCTGCATTTTCAAGCCTCGGATCAACACTTTTGAAGCCCTCCCTTGCGGAATTGGCCAGATAAGGCAGAGAAACAAAGAGCATTGCAACCACGATTCCGGGAAGTGCATCGCGAAATTGGATATAGTCTTCAAGAGGGCCTCCTATAATCCCTCGGGACCCAAAAACCGTAAGAAGGGCAATCCCGGCAACGGTGTGCGGAACTACCACAGGCACGTCAATGATGCTCTCAACCAGCCTTTTCCCGGGAAAATCGAACCTTGCAAGAATATAGCCTGAAGGCGCTCCGAGAAAAAGAGCAAGAAGGGTCGCAAGAAAACCTGCATAAAGAGAGAGAAAAATAGAGCTGAGTATAGCCCGATTTCTTGCAGCGTCTACCAGTCCCTGGAAATCATCGAAAATCTGCCCGAAAATCATGTTTGAGAGAGTTATAAAAATAAAAAGAAAGAGAACAAGCAGTAAAAGGGAAAAAACGAAAGTCATAGGCTCAATTTTTCGGGCTTTTCGGATTATGGCTTTCATCTCATACCTTTTTACTGCGCTTTTGCTTTTAAGTATTCCCTGGATCTCTATGCTCTGATTTTCACCTTATGTCAGGGGTATCTAAGACAACTTTTAGGAACCAGGAAGGAAGACAGTTTATTTTTGCGTCACAAAAGGCTGCAATTCTTCAGGCATTTTATCTTTTCCTTCCGCAAGGGCAGGGACAATCGGAGGCTGACCGTTCTTAATGAAGATTTGCTGGCCGGGCTCTTCGAGGAGGAGTTTTACAAATGCAGAAGCAAGCTCAGGATTTTCGGCATTTTTGGGGATAGTTACGCCGTACACGATAGGAGAGCCTGTGACCACTTCTCCATTAGCCATTTCGACCTGAACCTTTGAGTAATTGCCAGTATAATCCAGTGAACTCAAATCAATTTCAGGTGGAAGTTCCACGTATTTAAATCCGTGCTGCTCAGCAACACTCCGGTAGATATAGAAGTAATCGATTTCCCCGGTTTCAAGGGCAGAAGTAAGTTCGACTTCCATGCTCCGGAGCATAATTTTACTGGTATTTGGGGAAATTTCTTCGGATGCAGGAGCATGTATAAGGACTGTCCCGTTTTCCTGCGTAGTAACAGTCATCCCCGTATTATTTCAGCATCAGGTCGTCATAGATCTGGCTGTCATTATAATAGAATTCAGCTAACTGGGTTACTATCTGTGACCTGTAACCTGCAGGGTCATCGTTAGGGTTGGAAAAACCATAGCGAACATCAGGCCGCCTGAGGATTTCATACCAGTTGTTTGCATTGACTTCGTCACTGTATTTACTTTCATTCGTGTAAGCAATTACCATCTGGTTTCTTGCAAAAGCCGCGTACCAGTCCGCATATTCAGGCATCATCAGGGAAGGAATCAGGGCATAGTCTGCAGATGCAAGAACATCAGCCTCTTTCCCGAGCTCGGTGATCTTTCTTACACTCTGTGCGCTGCCTGCAGCTTCCCGCTGGACATCGACTCCCGGGTGCCGGGCTTCGAACTCGGCTTCAAGCTCTTCAAAAGGTATGCTCAGACTTCCTGCATGGAAAACCTTCAGGACTGTTCCTTCGCCTGCAGAGACATTTCCAGAGGTACTTTCAGAGCCGTTTTCCATTGTTCCGTCGCTTTCGTTCTCTGCCCTGTTGTCAACACAACCGAGACCGGCAAATACAACCAGGATTAAGAGAACTGAAATTAACTTAAAAAATCTGGTTTTAACATTCATGGATATGTGTTCTTGAACATAACAGATATAAGCTTTTTGAGGGGAAATAACTGCTTTTTTACATTAAAAAAGTAATATTTGAGAAGAAAGAGACATTAAAGGCATAATAACGCTTTTTTCACTATTATAAGCTGTAAAAATAAGAAAAACTGAAAAAAGTAACCTGAAGTTATTTTTAAAAAAATAATTACGTTTCAATCCCTGTTTTAATGGATCTTGCACACAAACCTGTAATGACTATAGTGTAAATATTTACCACTCATGAATATAGAAGTCAAAGGTGGTTTGAATACAAGTTAACTTGCGCGGAAAAAAGAAAAAAGCCCATCCAGCAGCAAAGAGATAAATAAAAGATAGGATCACAATAAAAATTCATTTACTCATATTAATACAATGAGAATATATAAAAGATAAAATTTAAGAGAATGCAATAATATTTGAGAGAAATTTCGATAAAACAGATATGTTCGTGTACGTTAGTTAATCTAAGCTACTTTTCGACGTTGTTTCAATCCTTGTTTTAGTGGATCTTGCTCGCGAATCTGAAATTGATAATAAATGTACGAGCAACATTAGAAGTTTCAATCCTTGTTTTAGTGGATCTTGCTCGCGAATACTATTCAATAAGTTTAATTCACAACTCTGTCATAGGTTTCAATCCTTGTTTTAGTGGATCTTGCTCGCGAATTATTGCATACAGTGACTATCGAATAGTCTACAGATATGTTTCAATCCTTGTTTTAGTGGATCTTGCTCGCGAATATACTGGTCATTCACCAGAGTCTAGCACATGAACTATCCAGTTTCAATCCTTGTTTTAGTGGATCTTGCTCGCGAATCGAACATGAGCTAGTCTACAGGACATATGTTGCATAGTTTCAATCCTTGTTTTAGTGGATCTTGCTCGCGAATTTAATTGGAAGATCTTCATGTATATCAAGGAACATTGTTTCAATCCTTGTTTTAGTGGATCTTGCTCGCGAATATCCTTGGAGCTATCGAGTGTTCTATGACTTCCGAATAGTTTCAATCCTTGTTTTAGTGGATCTTGCTCGCGAATATGTATAAAGTCATTCAGTAAGTTCTACTCACTGAGGTTTCAATCCTTGTTTTAGTGGATCTTGCTCGCGAATGACTCTAGTATGAATACCTTCCAGTTCACGGGAAGAGTTTCAATCCTTGTTTTAGTGGATCTTGCTCGCGAATTCTGATCCATTACCATGTTTGAGATCTATATATGGTTTCAATCCTTGTTTTAGTGGATCTTGCTCGCGAATCGTCAGTACTCGTATGAGTTGATGTGGTCTAGATGTTGTTTCAATCCTTGTTTTAGTGGATCTTGCTCGCGAATAAACAATATGAGTTTCCTACCGTATAAGCGAATAATAGTTTCAATCCTTGTTTTAGTGGATCTTGCTCGCGAATTATTCATGGAATACCTGACCTCGTCAAATCCGATTAGTTTCAATCCTTGTTTTAGTGGATCTTGCTCGCGAATAATATGTAGCGATAGCTGTTAACGGTAATTTATGCAGATGTTTCAATCCTTGTTTTAGTGGATCTTGCTCGCGAATTGGTACTAGATACTTCATGACTTGAACAATTTACTAAGGTTTCAATCCTTGTTTTAGTGGATCTTGCTCGCGAATATATTCAGTGAAATCACAGGTCGATAATCTAAATATGGTTTCAATCCTTGTTTTAGTGGATCTTGCTCGCGAATTACTGATAGTGTCACAGATCAAATGTATGAACATAAGTTTCAATCCTTGTTTTAGTGGATCTTGCTCGCGAATATTGACTATGCAATTCAGGACTCCTTAATAGTAGTGTTTCAATCCTTGTTTTAGTGGATCTTGCTCGCGAATATATCTGAGAATGTCTGGAACTTATCGTATACAGTATCGTTTCAATCCTTGTTTTAGTGGATCTTGCTCGCGAATTGAACAGTGCAATTACCATACAGACATCGATGAATAGTTTCAATCCTTGTTTTAGTGGATCTTGCTCGCGAATTATAATTCAGAAATCTTAAGCAATGTTGTAGTTTCAATCCTTGTTTTAGTGGATCTTGCTCGCGAATTCATATTGACAATCACATCAATGCTTCAACTACAGTTTCAATCCTTGTTTTAGTGGATCTTGCTCGCGAATAGTGTACAATAGCTAGTGCAAGATCGGACATAGAATGTTTCAATCCTTGTTTTAGTGGATCTTGCTCGCGAATTTAGATATACAGTGAATAATGGACTGCAACACTTAGTTTCAATCCTTGTTTTAGTGGATCTTGCTCGCGAATAGGGTAAATTTTTCCGTTTTTTGGTCAATAAAGGTCTGAAATGAGTCCTTTTTCGAGACTAAAATTCTTGTTGGGAAATTATCAAATCCTTTATAAATACAAGAAAATCAGGGTTTTTGATGGTTTGAACTATCTGGTATATACCCTTCTACTTATTAAATTCTTGGTTTGGTACTCTATAGTCAACGCAGAATTAAAGTGCAAATCTTTTCTGTAATGGCTACAGTGTAAATATTTCTCGCTCATAAATATAGAAGTAAAAGGTCATTTGAATTCAAGTTAACTTGCGTGGAGAGGAAGAAAAGAGCCCTTCCCCCAGCAAAACGAGAGATAAACAGTATAAATCGAAGTAAAAGTTTATTTATTTGTATATCGATACAATGGCAATATATAAACGGTAATATATTTCAGAAACGAGCAATAATACCCATAGTTTCGATAAAAGAAGTAGACTCATAAATATTATTTAATTTTTTTTGAAGGTATTGCATATGGATGGTTACAGTATTTTCCTTGTAATGCTTGCAGTTTATATAGCCGGACTTG
>CAVZFI010000029.1:0-8002 GCA_963774465.1 uncultured Methanosarcinaceae archaeon
TAAGAGCTTGTCTTAAAATTCATCTCATTCGCATAAAGGTTTTATCGGTTGTGGTACAAAAATGATATTTCCACAGTTTGATATTAGAATTCTCACCTTTTTATACCATTCCTCGGTGATGAGAATGATTAACTTTCCTAATTCTGAAGATTTTCACTGATTTTGTAACAAAGCTAGATTTTTTGCACCACAATCTTCTTTTGAATGGGAAGTAATTATAAAAATTACATTTCTATAAATATTCTTGCTGAAACTTGACAAAACAATCTTGGCTATCCATTAATATTAGATTCGTAATTATATTTCGCTGGTTATTATCTATGATAGATACAAAACCTATAGCGATCCACTTAAAAACAGCTTCAATCAAATGTAATAATTGACACACATATGGAGTGTAATCTTGCCAATAATATATTCTTCAGTATATAAAAACCGAGGAGTTTTGGTAAACCTGTATTTCATAGGTACATGCTGATTAAAAGTGGACAAAAAACAAAGCAAAAATTGCATCAAGTAGAACCGAAATTGGGAGGATAAACGATGGGAAAACAAATATTTAACAGAACGAAAAAGACACTGGCCATTTCCCTGTTAGTCTTGTTTGTAATGTCATTGACAGCTGCATCGGTAAGCGCAGAAGCAAACGCTGCATTTAATGGTTTCATTAAGTCTACTACTAAGGATGATAATGATCAGTGTACTACTTACACAGTAAGGCTTGACGCTATCAATAACCCATCATATACATATAAATGGGACTTTGGAGATGGAACTAGTGCAACTGAGGTTAGTCAAAGTTTTACTCACAAATACAAAGATTGTACAGATCACACTATCACTTTAACAGTAATTGATAGTAGTGATAACACCGAAGCTACGGATACATTAACTATATAATCAGTTAAAACGTAGCAGATTAGTTACAGATTAATGATTTAGGACTACGTGGTTGAACTGAAAAATAACAATAGTAAATCTTGACTGCATAAATCCAATTAACTTCAACCGCGTAATTCCCATACTTTTTTACGCAGATCAATATCGAAATGTTAAAAATATGAGTTTAGATTTCGATTTTTGAAAGATATCATAATAGATATAGAAGGAAACTGAAAAGTAAAATTTACTCAATTATCTGGAAAACTCAAAATCGAATATAAAAAGACCGGATCAATTATTGAAAAAGGCTGTAAGATAAGCGAGAGCAAAATAACGCCCGAATTTCCCAAGAAAAACCAGGATAGAAAAAGATCTGAACGGAAGCTGCATAAGTCCTGCAACCATGGTAATTGCATCTCCTATGCCTGGCACCCAGGTAAAAAGAAGGATGTAAATGCCGTATTTTTTAAAAAGCCTTTCACTTTTTTCAAGCTTTTCACGGGAAGGAGACAGGTATTTCTCAAGCACATGACGCCCTTTCAGTCCAAGATAATAAGTTGTGCAGGACCCGAGATAATTACCTGAGGTCGCAACCATAACGACGGCAAAAGGATTAAAACCCTGGTAGATAAGAGCGACTACCAGCGCTTCAGACCCGAAAGGCAAGACCGTGGAAGCCAGAAAACTCAGGACAAAGAGGTTAAGGTAACCGTAATTAATGATAAAGGAACTCAAAAATTCAAGCATTTTGCTCATACCATTGTAATTCAGTTTTTCAAGCTGCATCTCAGGCGTTAATTGCCCGGAATTTACGCTTAATTCGTTTTCTTACATTCATGTCAGCTTTAGTGTAATTAACTCTTTTTACATTCCTGCCCCCTATTGTATTTATATTGTATTTATATTGTTTTATTCCTGGGTAAAAATGTGCATGAAAAATGTAAAATTTTACGCATAACCATGTCGTTTCCGTAAAATGTTTTTGAAGAATAAGACAGGGGTGTTTCTAGAGATAAGGATGAACCTGTCTACAAATGTGTAATTAAAGCAATAAAAACCCGATTAAGATCATAAGAGAAAAAGACTTGGAGTAAAAGACTTGGAGTAAAAAATTGAAAGCCGGAAATCAGGATTTGGATTTCCGGCTTCTGCCGCGGCAGAAATACTAAAACCGGATTAATGTTTTAGTATAAATACAGTTCATTTTTTAGTACAAATATTATACAGCTTTCAGTACGAAAGCCAGAAATTTCGGTTAGTTCCTCCTTTTTCGGAGAATGACAAACGCTGTGGCAAGTATTCCAAGAGTTGCCATTCCGCTGAAGAAAGGAGCTTTTTTCGTCACTTCATAACTTTCGCTCAGGCCTCCTACCTCAACTGTGTATGTCCCTGGCTCATTCTCAACATGTGAGAATTCGACTGCCGTGCTCTCACCCGGGTTCAGAGTTATGTTTTCTGAACCAACCGATTCATTATTTACCCGCAGTTCTACCGCGGATTCTCCTGCAACATTTCCGCTGTTCGTAGCATTTACCCTGACATTTACTGCAGTTCCTGCCTCAACTGAAGCCGGCTGTATCGTGAGGTTTGAGAACGTGAACTGTGCTACTATTTCAGCCACCTCGATACGGGTTCTTCCTTCTTCATAACCGGCCTTTGTAGCATTTATCATATACGTTCCCGGAGCAGTAACCCAGTAAGATGTGACACCGTTTGCGTCTGTTTGTGCGTCAATTTTTTGTCCGCCGAAAAAGACGTCCGCCCCGACAACAGGCTGTTTTTCTACAGAGTCCGTGACCTTTATGTTAATCTGGTCTCCTTCCCGGACAGTTTCGGGTGACACCGAAAGCAGAAGTTTCAGAATACCTTTACCGAGAACGTCCACATCCTTACTCCCGGAAACATACCCTGCCCGGCTTGCCGTTACAGTGAAACTGCCTTCCCTGCGAGGTGTGTAGGTAAGGTTCCCGCCGTCTCCGGTAGTTCCTATGCTCTCATTTCCAAATGAGACATTAACGCCCCCGACTGAAACATTTCTCGCCGTAACCAGAATTTCGGTCTGGTTCCCGACTACAAGAACATCGGGCATTTCGATATTCAGCTGATCTCCTGTACCGGTCTCGATTTCAACAAAGGGATAAAAGCGCAGGACTGAAGCATCAGCAACCCTGAATTTGACATTGCCCATCAGGTCAACGACATCACCCCTTGTAAGGGAGATTGAATCCTCGTTTCTCATTGTGATGCCTGAGCCGGAAATCGAACTTATTTCCATTTCACCGAAAGACTCTCCCTCAGAAACTTCAATATAATCGTCCGAAACCTGGAAAATTCCCTCTACAAATACGGCGTCCGTTTCGCGGGAACGGAAGACAGTACTTACATGGACTGCAATCACCGGGACATCCTCAGCCCCTCCGATATCCGCTTCGTAGATATAGTCCCCGTTCTGGGGAATTATTCCCGAATCCAGCAGCTGTCCGTTCTTGTAAAGCTCGAAAAGTATCCTTTCCCCGTTAACATCGACTTCGGCTGCCTTAAGGGAGTAGCCATTCTCCAGAGCTAAAGAAGAACCTGTGAACAGGGACTTTTTGTCATCATCATCAATAAGGACTTTTGAAAGGACACTGTCCGAAAGTACACTTACGCCTTTTGAGTTGCCAAGAGTGTTCTCAGGATATCCTGCAAAATACTTCTCTGCCATGAAGCCGAGAACTTCATAATTTCCCCAGCCCTCGTGCTCAAATTCAACGCGTGCAGGTTTTGTGGAATAAACGAGTGCTTCATCATCAATTGTCCTGCCATCGAGCTCTTCAATGACAAGGCTTTCAGTGGAGATGTTTTCATCGATGTTATAATAGAAACCTTCGAAGTTAAAAGGTGTCCAGACAGAAGTATCAAATTTGTCATCATGGACGGTTCCCCTTAATTCATAGTTTCCGGGCTCGGAAGTTTCGACGATTGGGGCAAAACGAAGTTCACTGGCATCAGCCACAACAAAGCTAAGTTTACCCATGATATCGATAGTGTCGCCACTGCCAAGAGAAATAGAGTCGCTGTTTCTCATTCTTATGCCTGAACTTGAGGTGGAACTTACCTCCATTTCTCCGAAATCATCACCGTTCCGGATTTGCAGGTACTGGTCCGATATCTGGAAAATCCCTTCCACAAAAACCGCGTTGGTCTCTCTGCCGCTGAAGATCTGGGCGAAATGGACTGCGACTATGGGCACATCCTCTGCATCCCCGAGGTCGGCTGTGTATACATAGTCCTTATTGGAGGATAGGAAAGCGTCGTCGATTATATTGCCGTCCTTTACAAGCTGTACCCAGACGGTGTTTCCGTTAACATTAACTTCAACGATATTCAGGGAATATCCTTCTTCAAGAATGAGAGAAGAACCCGTGTACAGGGATTTCCTATCATCGGTATCTGTCAGGACCTTTGAAAGCTGTCCGTCAGAGATAACACTAATCTCGTCATTTGCAAAGCTTGAGTTTGCGGTGTACCCTGCAAAGTAGCGCTCTGCCATAAACCCTATAACCTGATAAGAACCCCAATCGGTGTGCTCAAAATTGGTCTGTATGGGCTTTGTTTCATACTGCAGATTTCTCTCTTCAATTGTCCGGCTGCCCTGAGTAAGCTGGACTGTCAGATTCTCGGAACCTTCTCCGGTATCCAGGTCATAATAAAAGCCAGAATAGGTCTGAGGCGTCCATGTGTAAGTAAGGCTCTGGTTTGCATTTTCATCCCAGATGCGGTTGCCTGTCGAATCTGAAACCTGGGCAGCCGCGTTTGTACACAGCAGCCCGAGCGCCAAAAATAAGCATAAAATCTTCATGTAGCTCTTAATCCCCAAATTAAGCCTCCTCTATATTTTATGAAGCGGGAGCGCAACTTTCAGGCTTCAGAAAGGAAAAAATAGAAACAAAAATAGTTTCCTGAACCTCCGGAATATGTCCTGAACCCGAATACCCCCGTTTACCTGTAGATATATTAAAGGTATTCAACTATATGCATTTTCTAATATCTCTGACATCAAATAAAAAATTTTTGGGTATTGAATAAAAAATTTTAGAGCAAATTCGGGAATAGGGAAATCAAAAACAACAAAAGAAGGAACAATACGCCTTAAAAATGGTAAAATCGTTTTCAGGCGATTTATTGAGAACATAACAAATGAACAGGTAGCAATTACCAGGATGACAATCCAGTACAGCCAGAAAAGTATTGTCAGAAAAGTATTGCCAGAAAAGTATTTTTATTACAGCCGGATTTCATGCAGGTTTGGGATACGTTCGGGAAGTAAATTCACTGAAAAACTCTCTTTTCCTTGATAGTCAGATGTGGTATCCACAAGTTATAAGTTTGAAGAGGCGATTTCTGACAGTTATAAGCAGAAACCAGCATAATAAGATTCATTAAGATTCATTTTGCATAGTAAAAATATGGAGCAGTCCCTGGCATGGAAACGTATACAGGCATTCCCGAAGAATTAAAGCTCTCAGTCCTTGAGAGAATAAAACCCACTGAACCTGAGAGAGAAAAGCTCCTGGCGATCCAGGGAGAGCTTGCCTCAGAGGTAAAAGCAGCAGCAGAAAAACTTGGCGTATCAGGCGTGCTTGTAAAAATGGTAGGTTCTGCTGCCAGAGGCACCTGGCTTTCAGGCACTCACGATATTGATGTCTTTATAAGCTTTCCTGAAGAGACGCCCAGAAAGGAACTGGAGATTCTGGGCATGGCAATTGCAAGGGAAGTTGCAAAACACGCTGAGCATGCCGAAGACCGCCATGCCGAACATCCTTACCTGAATATTATATACAAAGGCTTTGACGTGGACCTTGTCCCGTGTTTCAGGGTAGCCTCAGCTTCCATGATTAAGTCTGCAGTTGACAGGACGCCTTTTCATAACGACTTTGTCAAGCCCCGCATAAAAGGGTGCGAAGACGAGGTGCTGCTTCTGAAGCAGTTTATGCGCGGAGGCGGAGTCTATGGCTCGGAACTGAAGACGCAGGGCTTTTCAGGATACCTGACCGAACTTCTGGTAATTCACTACGGCTCCTTCGAAAACACAGTCCGTGCAGCCTGCTCCTGGAAGCCGGGAGAGAAAATCGACATTATGCAACATTCGGAAATCGAGCACGAAGAACCCCTTGTAGTGGTCGACCCGACCGACCCCAGGCGGAACGTTGCAGCAGCCCTTTCCCTTGACAAATTCTGCATGTTTATAGACCACTGCCGGGAATTTCTGAAAAGCCCGGAACTCAAATTCTTCTTCCCGGCCCCCCTCTTGCCCCTTCAGGACAGTGAAATCCTGGAAAAGCTTGAAAGCAGGAAGAGCACACAGTTTGCAATCGTGTTCAAAACCCCGGACGTGGTAGAGGATGTACTCTACCCGCAGCTCTATAAAATGGAGCAGGCGGTAGCTGCCCTTCTGAAAGAATATGATTTTACAGTGATAAAAACCGGGGTTTGGTCAGGGATAAACGAAACCGCAGTTATGCTGGAACTTATCTCAGGCACCCTTCCCAACGTGAAAAAGCACGTCGGCCCCCCTGTCTGGGTCAAAGTACACGCCGAAAAGTTCAAGGAAAAATATCAGGGGGCAGAGAACGTTTTCGGAGGCTATATCGAAAATGGAAAATACGTCTTTGAAATCCGGCGCAAGTACCCGATGGCAAAAGGGCTTCTCGAAAACCAGCTTATGAGCTGCTCCCTTGGAAAACAGGTGCATCAGAGCGTGAATGAGGGCTTTGAGATTATAGAGAATGCCGGGATTTGCAGTTTAAAAGATCCTGATTTCAGGGTTTTTTTGAGGAAATGGATGTAAGAGAGATTACTGTAGAATAAGCTCATTCATCTCATCTGAACCTGTTTTTTAATTTTAGCCGTGTATAAAAATTAAAACATACACAGCGCAGAAATTTGGACCTATAACTTTTCGCTGGGCCGTTCAGAGTTAGACGTCAATTTGGTAGTTCACGAAAAGGGCAGGTGTATTGTCATTACGAATAAGTGAGTGAGAACAATGTGTCCAGCACGGCACGCCGGAAGGATTCGTTGTCACTAAATTGCTTGAAGAACTCAGTCTCAACGCTCATTCGTGCAATTGCTGCACGTCGAGCAGCTTTGTCGTGCTCAATGCGGGCGTTTTGCTTGTCTGAATTTTTTCTGGCGTTCTGGTAGGCGACGTCTGCCAACACCGCTGCCGGGAGTTCTTCTGTTATCAGGCGGATAACCCGATCGGCATCTGTAAATAGTGTCCCAAATTGATCGTTGAAACCCTTGAGGATGGTGCTAAGCCGTTCGAGTTCTGGTTCAGGCTTGAATCCACCGCAGCTTGCCGGTACAGGCTCGATTTCGGCATCCGAATCAGGTAGCTGAATCTTTACCACAGCCTGCTTTTCGACCCGGTAGCTATCCATGTCAATGGCTTCAAGGATGCCTTTTGAGAGGTCTTCTTCTATAGGAGCAGGCAGTTTGGGTACCAGGAAGTTGAGGAAGATGGAGAGCTTTTCCCACCCGGCATCCGTGTACGGCAGGACAGAAGCGAGGAAACCATAGGTACGGTTGAAGGATTTGGCCTTGCCTTTAAAGCCAACCTGTCCGTCTTCATCAAGCTGGTTTTTATATACGGCTACGCAGGTGTCAAGTATCGGATCGAGTTTATCCCTGTCGGCACCGCCGAGGTAAAGGTCAACTAACTGCTCTATATCTTCCGGTGTATAGACCTGGTAGCTGTCAAGGTCGGACTTCAGGTCGTGGAGCTTGTTGGGGTCGGTCTCATCGCTCAGGATTGTCGTGCGATAGTAATCCGAGAAAGCAGCCTGGATAGTAACAGTATCATTCATGAAATCGAGCACAAAAACGTCGTGCTTCTGCGGGTGCGCCCGGTTCAGCCTTGAGAGCGTCTGCACTGCTTTGATGCCAGTCAGCACCTTGTCAACATACATAGTATGCAGGAGCGGCTCGTCGTAGCCGGTCTGGAACTTGTCGGCGCAGATGAGGAACCTGTACGGATCTTCTTTAATCTTATCTTCGATCTTACTTGACGGGAAGCCATTAAGCGAGGCTTCGGTAACTTTCACTCCGCCGTATTCGTGTTCTCCAGAAAAGGCGA
>CAVZFI010000030.1:0-56639 GCA_963774465.1 uncultured Methanosarcinaceae archaeon
ACAAAAATGAGCAGAAGAGACTTCAAGCTTTATTATTGTACAAAAATGGTTTAAATCCTGGTAAAATTGCAAAAGATTTTTCAGTTAACCGTTCAACAGTCCATCGTTGGATAAAACGAGCTGAAAAAGAAGGTTTGTCTAGCCTTAAATGTAAACCTGGTCGGGAGTAAAGTCTTTTTTAACAGCAGAACAACTTTCTGAATTAAAGAAAGCAATATCAAAGCCGATACCAACTAAAGATGGATATTCTCGTGCATGGCAAACAAAAGATGCAATTCAATTTGTTAAAGAGAGATTTAAAATATCTTATTCCGAAACGGGAATGAGACAAATTATTAAAAATTTAGAAGTAAGAACTGGATGAATTTTAGGAAACATGCAGTTACGCATAAATTGTCGCATTATTTAAAATGGTGACTATAGGTGTTCCAAGAACCCATGTTCTGAGCAACAGCACATTTCGGAGTGTTCCAAAGATTGTTCATGATGCATTATAACTATCTTCTTTTATTTATACTTAGAATCTCCTAAAAACCAGTTTATTCTAACCACCATAAGTTTTCAGATTGCTTTCACGATCAGAAACTCGATTGGTCACTCAAAATACGAGATTCAAATAATCAAATGTTGAGTTTTAGAATGAGATCCCCAATAATAAAATGGTTGAAATTATATTTAAGATCTCGCAAGCGAGCAAGCCGCTCAGAGAATACAGCCTCATGCAGGCTGTTGCGAGGGTTAACCATCCCTAGCACAGAAAATAAAACCTATGAGATTATCATCCACTACTGCGGGATTTCAAAGTGACTCAAAGAAGTCCTCTTGATATCTTTAATGAAGGGGACATTGCAGGCTACCTCGAACATCTGGATGGATGATGTCCCGAAAGTCGAACAAGCGGCAAACAAGATTAAAAAGGTTCTTTAAAGAAGTGCCAACAATTGTTGGGTAATGGGTGTGAGTTCTTGAAAACCATAAGCATGAGAATCTCTCCGACATTTTCCTCAAATGCGGAGGATGTACTAGCGTTTTCGGAAATGATCAATAACATTCCAGAAAAGCAATACTGCTGAAGCTTGACAGTTGATGGAAATTATTTCCCAAGATACACAGCAGAAATTCTGCCTCGTTATACACTCAAAGCCTTTAATCATATCCTGAAGCTTGGGAAAATAAATTTTGAGTTTTGGGATCAACTCTGGAAGTGTGTTAACCGAAAATATGAAAGATTGGCGGAGAAAACAGTGAAAATATGAAAAAGAGAGAATGATGAGAAAATTAGATGAATACAGGAAAATCCGGGAACTTTTTGTTATATTTCCAGATTTATCCTGCTTCCCAACCTCGTTTCTTTTTTTACTTCTTTTTTATTCTTTTGTGAAACCTCCCTGATTTCACCCCAATTTCTTACTGTAGATGCCCTACTTTTTTGGGCATCTCACTTTTATCGGGATCGGATACACTTTGTTTTGACCAGTGTCCTGCAAGGAAAGCTCCGGACAGGTTGTGCCAGATGCTGAAAATCGCACCTGGAAGCGCTGCTGCAGCCGTGAAATGTTTTATCGCAAGGGCGACACTCAGGCCGGAGTTCTGCATCCCGACCTCTATTGCAATAGTCCTCGCTTCGATTTCGCTGAGCTTCAGGGCCTTTGAAACCCAGTAGCCGCCTGCAAGGCCAAGCCCGTTGTGCAGGATCACTGCAAGCAGGACCAGCGGGCCGCTCTGTTCAAGGTTCTCGCTGTTTGTCCCTATAATTACGGCAATGATGATTACTATAGCTGCGGCTGAGATTGCCGGAAAGACCTCTCGGACTGCTTTATCCGTTTTTCAAAGAAATAGTTGATTGAAGAGCCCGAGACGCCACAGGCACGATTACGATCATTTACAACACTCACGAGCATGCCCGTGATATCGACGTCAACGGTCTGCCCGATAAAGAGCCAGGTAAGGAAAGGCGTTGCGAGAAAAGCCAGCAGGGTGGAGACTGAGGTAAGGACTATTGAAAGAGCCACGTCTGCTTTTGCTAAGATAAGAGATCACATTGGAAGCCGTGCCGCCCGGACAGCAGCCCAGCAGGATCACGCCCGCCGCCAGGTCGGCAGGAAGTTTCAGAACCAGGCAGACTATCCATGGCTGCAAGCGGCATAATGGTGTACTGCATTAAAGTCCCCAGGAGAACCACTGAAGGCCTTTTGAATACTGCAAGGAAGCTGTCTACCGAGAGAGTAACTCCCATCCCGAGCATAATCAGGCTTAGAAAAGGTACGATAAGTCCCTGATGGGGGGCAAAGTATTCAGGACAAATATATGCGACTGCAGACAAAAGCACTGCCCAGAGTGGAAAAAACGATGTGAACTTTTTAAGTATTTCTTGATACACTGTCTCACCAGATTTGCAGGATGAAGCATCATGCCTGAAGCATTGGCAGGAGATTAGTAAGTAAACTTGCACAAAATCAAGTAACGACTAAACAGTAATAAATCGGCTCAAAATATCATTAAAGAACCTGAATAAAGAACTGGGTGCACGACCTAATTACAGATAGATGAAATTGTCATTAAAAAGTATATCTATTTCTTTCCGATAAATAATAAAACTGTAATTAATTTGGAAATTGTACACAATATATAAATTACATCTGTTTACTGGCATTAAAAGGAGTTTTACTTCCTCATATGACTTTCGCACCTGGGTTTTCGTTTTTCCCTTTCATTTCCGTTCTTGCAATCGACTTGCTACCTATATATACAGGCTGTGCCGATACAATGCCCCATGAGACTGGATGCATACCTTGTAGATATGGGGTATTTCAAATCGAGAGGGCGAGCCAAGACTGCCATCGTTGCCGGAAATGTTAAGGTCAATGGCACGGCGGTAATAAAAGCCTCAAGGGACGTGTCTACTGACGATGTAATTGAAGTTACCGAGGGTCTGGACCAGCCTCAGGGTTATTTCAAACTAAAGCTTATTCAGGAAGAAAGCGGAATTCTTAAACCTGGGGATAGAGTGCTTGACCTTGGATCCAGCGCAGGCGGTTTTCTCCTTTTTGCCTCGGAAATTGCAGGCCATGTTAAAGGCATAGAATTCAGCAGGGATTTCAGGAGTGAGCTTGGAAAAATTGCATATGAGAAGGAGAATATTGAGGTAATGTTCGGAGACGTCTTCACCGTATCCCTGAGTTCACTTTCAGAAGAGCCCGTAGATGTTATTCTTTCGGACATGACCCTGGAACCTGAGGACTCCATTAAGGCTCTTTCAAGAGTGCTGCCTCTGCTAAAAGTCGGGGGAAAGCTGCTTCAGGTTATCAAAATTCCAAAAAAGAAGAACCCAAAACCCATCCTGAGTAAAATTGAGAACCTTGGGCTTGAAATTCAGCAGGTCATCAGTCCCAAAAAACAGGAAATTTATGTGGTCGCAAGAAAACCCCTGCCCGAAGAAGAAGAGCCGCTCGAAGAAGATCAGCCCGGAGAAAAGGAGTTCTGAGGTCTCAAAAAGTATGAATACTGACGGAATAGAGAGTTCCGAGGATTCCCTTCCCAGCAGGCATGAATACACAGAAACGCGTTCAGATTCGTGCTTGGATCCCGGGATGAAAATTTACGGAAGCGGAAGGCCAGTCCGGCTCTTTGTTGCAGGCCTCCACGGGGATGAGTGGAAAGATACGACTGGACTCCTGAAAAACATAAAACCTCCGGAAACCGGTACTCTGGCCTTAATTCCACTCGTAGACCACCGGAAAGTACATCTCAACCCTGAACCCAGACTACTATTCCGGAACCGGAAAAAAGATCCTCAAGGCTATTGAAGAGCTAAAACCTGAAATCTACATTGAGCTTCACTCCTATTCCAGCGAAAACTTTGAAAAACTCGCAGGAAAGAACAGGCTCGAACTCGTAGGAGTGCCTGCATATAGTATCCTGAAAGAAGGAGTGCTGCTTGGCTCGGTTTCTCCCTGGGTCCGGAAAAGGTATTTTCCTAAAGAAGCCCTCTGTCTCTCTTTTGAACTTCAGAAAGGAAATGTGAAATCAAGAAAATTTACCGCCCGCATGCTTGAAATCCTCAAGGAAACTCAAACAAGAGACGAATTCATCGAATATATGAAAAAAGAATTTCCTGCCCAGGCTAAAAAGGCAATCGAAGATTACCGGCGGTTTTACGGAGAAATCTGATACGAGCCCGAAATCTGAAGTAAGCTTTTATCCGTATTCCACAAGCCATCAGTTCGGAACCCATTTTCAGGAACACCTGATCTTCTTCTCGAAGCCTATCTCCAGCAGTTCCCACTTTACATCTGGTGGCAGCCCGTTTAGGATAATTTGCGTTAATATATACTTCTATATACTGATTATAATCCAAACGCTTGCTTTCATAGTCCGTGATAGTGAAAGTCGACGATATCTGCTTAGTTCAGGTTTTCCACACTGGGAGTAATTATAACCTGTTCAGGATTCTCGAGTCGTAGAAACGCAGATGGCACGGAAAATTCACCCAAATTTCCTCGACCACGGAAAAAATAGAAAGTACGGAAAAGCTGAGACTTTGAAAATTAGTCCTATCGAGTGCAGCTCAGTATCTGTATTTATAAATTAGTCCGCTTGAGCGAAACAAAGACAACTTTACCTTTCCGTAAATTAGTCTGCTTGAGCGAAGCGAAACGGACCCCGTGCTGTTGCGATTACATCGCAACTCCCAGAAAATCTCCGATTTCCTGTGATCCCGAAGCGGAACTCGGGAGGCACAACTGGGGCGAGGCGCAACTCGGGCTGCAGCTTTTCCTATCTGTGTGTTTACTTATCTGTTTTGGTTATAAATCGGCTTACCTGCGCATGTTAAGCGCAGGAGCTGCCATGCCATCATAGGTACTTGCCATATGCTCGGGTTTGACATTCGGCATATCGGAACGCTGTGCACGGAGCATATCGTCCACACGGAGCACCATTACTGCAGCTTCGGAACCGGCCTTGATGGAGTTGACCTTAACCCTGAGAGGATCGACTACTCCCTTCTCAAGCATATCTTCTGCAGCGCCTGTAATGATGTTTAAGCCTGCGTTTTTGTTTTCTGCATGCTTTGCCCTGAGATTAACTATTGAGTTAATAGTGTCAAGGCCTGCATTTCTGGCAATTGTCCTCGGGATTTCTTCAAGGGCGTCTGCGAAAGCCCTGATTGCCATCTGCTCACGCCCGCCTATGCTGGAGGCATATGAGCGAAGTGCCATTGCAACTTCTATCTCGGAAGCCCCGCCGCCTGCAACAACCTTGCCATCTTCTACTACACATTTTACTACTTTGAGGGCATCGTCAATTGCACGTTCCACATTGTCAACCACATGTTCGGTTCCACCGCGAATGACAATTGATACTGATTTTGCACCCTTGCAGTCTCTGAGGTAGGTCTTGCCCTGGTCGCCGTCCCTGTCCTGCTCAAGGAGACCTGCATGTCCGAGTTCTTTATCAGTCAGTTCCTTGATATTCCGGACAGGTCTGCCGCCTGTCGCGTCTGCAAGGTGCTGCATGTCCTCATTCTTGACCCTGCGGGTGGCATAAATTCCCCTGCTCTGCAGGTAGGCTGCGATCTTGTCATCCATACCCTTGGAACAGAAGACAGCATTTGCACCTGCCCTGATGATATAGTCAGCCATTTCGAAAAGGGCTGTTTCCTCTTGCTTTACAAAACTCTCAATATCGCCTACTGTGCT
Source organism: uncultured Methanosarcinaceae archaeon (assembly GCA_963774465.1). GTDB lineage: Archaea > Halobacteriota > Methanosarcinia > Methanosarcinales > Methanosarcinaceae > Methanosarcina. Next base: position 5,700 of record CAVZFI010000030.1, read on the forward strand.
GAGCTGAAGTTTTGCTTTGTTTGCAGTCTTGGCGACTTCCATAGGAGTATCGACAAGAGCGATATTAGGGTTCTGAATCCTGAGAGGAAATTCTCTATCCAGGGCAACCTTATCTATAACAATTCCCTCAACGAACTCTGTCTCTTCAATCTTGCCGCCGATATCTTTTGTAATGATGATGTTTTTAAGATCAGCTATTCCCCTCTCGCGGATAGCAAGAACAGCATCCACGCAGAGTTCGGAAATCAAACGGTTGTATTTTTCCGAAGCTTTGCCCGTAATAGAGGTTCTGGCAACTTCTACGAGCATCTTCTTTTCGTCTTCGCCAGTTGAGACTGCCAGGTTATCGAGAATCTCAACAGCCTTATTTGCTGCAAGCCTGTATCCTTTGACAACAACTGCAGGGTGGACTCCGCTGTCAATAATGTTTTCTGCCTTTTCCAGCAGAGCGCCTGTGAACACAACAACACTTGTAGTACCGTCACCTGCCGAGCTTTCAAGCGACTGTGCAACCTCAACTATCATCTTGGCTGCGGGGTGCTCGATGGACATATCATGTAAGATGGTAGCACCATCGTTTGTGATTGTGATATCCCCAATAGGATTGACAAGCATCTTGTCCATTCCTCTCGGTCCGAGCGTACTTTTGACTATGCTGGCCACTGCTTTTGCGGCTGCAATATTCATACTGAGCGCTTCTCTTCCCTTTGTCTCCTCTTTTCTAGGATCTACTATTATGATTGGCTGGCCACCTTTTTCCATCTAAACCAAAGCCTCCTTAAAATATAATATATGTATTGAAGAACTTTTACTGGATAATTTGAAGTTGTTTTTGGCTTACAGTCACTTTTAGCCCGAGATCAGCCTGAAAATGTGATTTTCATTAATTGCCTTATCTAAAGCAGTATTTGATCAGGAAATTACTGATAATACTTCTATAAAAACATACCGGGTACATGTCGATTCTTGAGGACGAAATTCCGTTTCCGCATCAGATTCAGAGATAAAACCCAAAAGACAGTTATCTGCTATACTTTCCTTTTGAGTGCTTTTCTCCTCAAGGGTTATAGAATGACTGACCCGAATGTATATACTCAGCTCAGTAACATTTTTGAACTTTATTTCCTGACGATCTTCACTGATCCGTCTTTTTTCCCGATATAGAGTTCATCCAAATTTGAAAAAATTCCATGCTCAACAACCCCGGGGATTGCAGAAAGCTGGAGAGCAAGACTTTCAGGGTCATTTATTACACCGAAGCTCGAATCAAGTACGAAGTTTCCGTTATCGGTTATCACAGGCCCGTCTTTTCTGAGAGCAAGCCTCAGTTCCGGCTTCCCTCCAAGGCTCCGTATTTTTTTCATCACAAGTTCTTTTGCGAACGGAAGAACCTCTACAGGTACGACCTTATCAAGCTGCACACTCGTTTTTGACTCGTCAGCTACAACCAGAAAACGTTTTGCTGACACCGATACTATCTTTTCCCGGGTATGGGCAGCTCCCCCGCCTTTTATTGCGTACAGATTTGAATCTATCTGGTCGGCTCCGTCAATTGCAAGGTCCAGTTCAGGATGCTGGGCAAGAGTGGTTAGCGGGATACCTGCTTCTATGGCAAGCATTTCGGACTGGTATGAGGTGACAACACCCAGGATTTCGAGCCCTTCTTCCCTGACCCGCCTGCCCAGTTCTTTTATCGTGTATGCAACTGTTGAGCCCGTTCCAAGCCCTACTACCATTCCTGACTCTACAGTGCCTGATGCAGCAATGCCGGCTGCGCGTTTTTCCGCGGAATCAGCGGATGTATTTCTTTCTGTCATGCTATCTTCCCTCCCGGTTCGAATCCTGAAAAAAGAATCATAAGGTCTGAAATTGGAAAAAACGTTCAAAATTTAAAAAATAAAGATATCAGGGAGAAAGTCTTCTCCTGTCCCTGGGGAAGAGCACAGTATCCCTGATATTGTCAGTCCCGAGCATGGTCATGACAAAACGTTCACAGCCCATTCCCCAGCCGGCATGTGGAGGCATCCCATATTCGAAAGCCTTCAGATAGAACTCAAAACCGTCAGGATCCAGGCCCTGCGATTCTATTCTGCTCTTGAGTAGATGAGGGATATGAATACGCTGGGCTCCTGAGGAAAGTTCCATTGTACGGTGCATCATGTCGAAAGACTTGCTGAATTCAGGCCTGTCTTCATAAGGCATGGCATAGAAAGGTTTAATCTCAGTCGGCCAGTCAATAATAAAGTAATGGGACTCGCCTGTGGTCTCGTAGACATAATCGCCCACAGTGTGCTCTCCGAGAGTACCAAGATCGTCTCCCCAGTGCATTTTTTCTTCCGAGCGGGCGTTTATGATTTCTATTACTTCATTATAGGTGAGCTTAAGGAAAGGAGTTTTCGGGACCTTCAGTTCAACGCCGAGAACCTCAAGAGAAGTCTTACAGTTTTCGATAACCTGGGTGTAGGCATAAGCCACAAGGTTTTCAAGAATTTCCATTACATCGAAATGGTCGGCAAAGCTGACCTCAACGTCGATAGAAGTGGCTTCGTTCAGGTGCCTACGGGTATCATGTTCTTCTGCCCTGAAGATCGGGCCGATTTCAAATACCCTGTCAAAACCGCCGCTCATAAGGATCTGTTTGAAGAGCTGAGGACTCTGGTTCAAAAAAGCTTCCCTGTCAAAATAGGTGATAGGGAAAAGTGCGGTTCCGCCTTCGGTTGCTGTTGCCACGACCTTCGGGGTTGCGGTTTCGATAAATCCATGTTTTACAAAATACTCCCTGATGGCCTGGAGAGCCTGATGCCTTATTTTGAAAACCGCAGTTGTCTCTGCGCGCCTGAGGTCGATAAAGCGGGAATCAAGCCTGGTGTCCAGTTCGGCTTCCACCTTTCCTGTAGTGTCCATTGGCAGTGGTGAGCCCGAAACATTCAGAGTACTGATTTCCTCAGGAAGCAGCTCGTATCCATTTGGAGCTTTCTCTTCGAATTTGACAGTGCCCGTTACTGTGACCACAGACTCGCGGACAAGCTTTCTTGCGACATCGAAAAGGTCTTTATCAATTTTTTTCTTTACAAGTGTGACCTGGGCTTTTCCTTCCCGGTCCCGGATCACCACGAAACAGATACCACCGAGGTCCCTGACCTCATGGACCCAGCCTGCAAGGGTGATTTTCTGACCGTTATCAACTTTTTCAGGCTTGACATCGGCTGTATAATGTGTTCTGAGATTTGCTAAAGACATAAATTCACCTTAATTGGGGGTAAATTAAATGAAAATGTAAGGATGAAGCTGAAACGTAGGTGAATAGTCATAACTCATTATTAATGTATTTGTTGCACAGCAGAGTTGCGCCAGCAGAGTTGCGGCTCTGCAGTGCGCTGTCCTTCTCGCTGCGCTCGAGAGGATTAATTTATGGGTAAGTTACTTTGTTTTTACTTCACCAGGTTCCTAATTTCTTTTGAACTTTTCAAAGAGTAAGATATTGAGGGCAAGTAATGTTTTTTCGATCGGAATAATCGCTCTAATTTCTGTATTTATAGAGACAAAATTTCGCCGCCCATTCGGTGGTTACTCCTGAAAAATCGACTGAAATATACCGGATAAGTACCGGATAAACCATAATATGTAATTTTTGTGGATATTGTCCATGAATAAATATTAGATAAATAGTTATAGCGGTTAAAAGGGTTTTGAAATATAAACCTTCTTTTTTAACGAATTATAATTAGATATTTGAAAGTATGTAAATTTGGAAGATACCTATATATAATGGGACAGAACTCCTATGCCCTGAACATAACTAACAAGATTTATATTAAAAATTGATAGAAAAGAGGAAGTAGAAATTATACAGATTGTACATCTTTCAGATATCCATTATTCAGATGCGTATTTTGTTCCAGAAATTGCAGATTCCATGGTTGACAGCATAAACCGGCTGGAACCGGATCTCGTGGTAATTACAGGCGACCTGACAGAAAATGGGTTTTCAGCCGAATATAATGGGGTAAAACTGTTTATTGACAGGATTGAATGCAAAAACAAAGTCCTTGTCCCGGGCAACCATGATTCGAAAAATGCCGGCTATCTCCATTTTGAAGACCTTTTCGAGAACCGGTTTTCGTCTCAGAGTTTCACGGATGTCACAGTTGTCGGAGCTGACTCTTCACAGCCGGACCTTAACGAAGGCCACGTGGGCAGGGAAAACTACGGCTGGATCAAAGAAGCCTTTTCCGGGAAAAATTTCAAGGTTTTTGCCCTGCACCACCACCTTGTCCCTATCCCTCTCGCTGGCAGGGAAAATAACGTGCTTGTAGATGCAGGAGATGTCCTCGAACTTCTGAACCGCTGCAAGGTTAACCTTGTCCTTTGCGGGCACTGCCATATTCCCTGGGTATGGAACCTCAACAATATGCTTGTGGTAAATGCAGGCACCTTCTGTTCTTCCAAAACCAGGGGCAAGACCACACAGTGTTACAACCTGATCCAGGCAGACAACGAAACGTCAGGCGGAAACTGGAATGTCCGGGTGTCCAGAGTTTTTTCACAGGGAAACATGGAACTGGTTACTGAAACCGTGATGTGAGGGCATTTAAACGCCCCTAAACTTTTGTCTCTTTTTTTCCTTTTTACAATTTCGGGAGTACGGAGGGTTATGAAATCTCGTCCTTAAGACCGGAAGTGAAACGAACTTTCACCGGCTTTTTTGTTCCTTTGTACTATCGACTCTCTGGAAACGTTATCACTGACACTTCCAGGCAATATATCGGCAATATATTAAGGAATCGCCGAAAAGGGTCTCTAAATTAGAATTTGAATCGTCTAGATTAAGGAAATCTGGCCAAAGAAGATTTGACTATCTCTGAGAAACCGAGCAGGAGTTCCGGCAGCGTGCCCAATTTTTCAAGCCGGTGCAGCCGCACGCAATTTGATTTTTTACTTTTCAGCCGCTTACAGCTGATTTGGAGAGGTTTTCTGCAAAACCAAAAAATTAGTTTTCATCATAGAAACTACGTCTTCTACCCGATTTCTGGATATACGTAACAGGTAACTTACTCAAATCTTTGTGTAAAATGTATTATAATCTTTACCGTGCTAATGAAAAACTATATATATACAAAGATAGGTAACAAGTTACCTGTTTCCGGCTGAAAAATGGAGGCAGAAGAATAATATGTTGAAAAATATGGAAAAACTGAAAAAATTACTGATAGTCACGTTTATTATATTTATAACACTGGTTTCACCAGCCTTTGCAGTAACGCCTGATGAAAATGCAGCGGCGATTGAAGAAGTAAGACTACACTAACGTTTATGTGGTTGTTACTGGCAAGTGGACTGGTGTTCTTTATGCATGCAGGTTTCTCACTCGTGGAAACAGGGCTTACGAGAAGCAAAAATACTGCCAACATCCGGATGAGGGAGGAATAACATGACTAAAATGTATAAAATAGAAACAAATAATAAAGCCCCTGAAACTGCATCAGGTAAAAGATGCCCTTGAAGAAGCCGGGTATCCTAGCCTGACAGTAACTGATGTCAAAAGGCGTGGACAGCAGAAAGGAATCGTGCAGCAATGGAGAGGTAAAAAATATTGTGTGGATTTTCTTCCAAAAACTAAAGTCGAGATCGTAGCCTCTGAAGACAAAATTGAAGAGATTATAAAAATTATTCAGAATGCAGCGTATACTGGAGAAATTGGAGACGGAAAAATCTTTGTCACCCCGATTGAAACTGTAGTCAGAATAAGAACTGGAGAAAGAAATGGAGATGCTCTCTAATCGCATCTCTTTCATTACATTGTATCTGAAAAATGACTCATGGAATCAGGTAGAAGAAACTATGACCGAGTTTAAATCTGAAACCCCGACTTGTGAAATCCCTCACAGATACGGAATGCCTGTAATCAATTTGTACTTTTGCATAGGGTTGATTTCTGCCATCCTGCTAAGAAGTATAATTATAGCTGATTACTACAGCGTTTTCTGGGGAAAAGTAATCTGGTATAGTGGAGTCGCAGGTTACCTCTGGTTCTTCACACACAGATACCACATTGCAAAGAGAAGGTTTGGTGTTGTCAAAGACCTGGACCTCCTGGAAAAAGTAACGAATCGGCAGAAACTTTCAGATAAAGACCTTGAAGGACTTGAGTATCTGCTATGGAGTCTTTCAGTATCAAAAGAACGTGCAAATTACCTGATCATCTCAGTACTTTCAATTGTTGCAATAATGGCATCCTTGAGCCTTGATCTGGGGATTTTAAAGCTTTAAAAATGAAACATATATTCATTGTACCCTAATTAATAGAGAATTTCGTACTCTTATTACTTAGGGAGTGTAAAGGGTCGCGGAATTCCGTCCTTCAGGTTCGGGATAAAGCTAACCCTCGCTGCCTTTTTGTCCCTTCAGTTCTATAAGTCCGTTAATTCTATCGGTCTGTCAATCTATCGATCTCTTGAAAATTTGACCGCTGACACAATCAAGTACTATATAACGAATTGCAGGGATATCAAAAGCAAAGTTTCAACCATTTATATTAAGGAAAAACCGAACAAAGATATTTTTCGATCGTTTTTGGAGCATGAATTTATAGATCGATGATATAGGAGTAACAGGGTCCTCTGATCATTTATTTAAGAATCTTGGTAAGTGTTTATCGCTTGATGCTCCATAGCTTTTTTTTATCCTGTTCTGTGCTTTCAAGCTCTTTCCTTTCAGTCAGATCAGCCAGAATTTCTAAAAGTTCAGGTTCCCTGAGATCAAGCCCATACCTGTGCTTAAATTCGGCTATAATCTGGGAGAGATCAAGGGCCCTATCCAGAATAATTTTTTCTGCAAATCCGGCCAGGTCCTCATACCGGGCCCAGGGATAGATTATCCAGCGCCATTTGATGACTTTTTGCGCGTAAAAGTCGGGCACAAAAATAGAGCAGGTCTTGTGCTGGAGCACTGCAGTCCTGATATCTGCGGGCTTCAGGCTCCGGGCGTAGTCCACTGCAAGACTGAGGGTCTCACCTGTATCGGTCACATCGTCGACAATCAGTACTTTTTTTCCGGTTATATCCACAGGAATGGGAAATTTTATCCTTGCCTCTTCTTGCATATCTGCAGCTCTTGTATAATGCTCAATCTTCATTGAGGTAAGGTCATTGAAGAGCAAAAAATCGCAAACCAGCCTTCCAGGAACATAGCCTCCCCTCCCTATGGCGACAATCAGGTCAGGAGTATAGCCAGAAGCTTTGATTTTTCGGGCAAGAATTCTGGAAAGCCGCAAAATATCATTAAAACCTATAAGTTCACACCTGAATGAGTCCTTTTCTGCCTGAGAACACCGGGATTTCTGAGACTGTATGTTCCGTTCTTGCGTCAGATAAACCGCCTTCACCTGCTTATTTTGTAGCCTGCTGATAATGCGAATTAATAATTTACCTTAATGCCCTGAAGAACCACTTACTGATATTTCTCAAAAATATTAGCCTGGATTTAAGGGCATGTATTATTTAATAAGAATTAAATTAGAGGGATACTTAACAGGGCAAAGCTAAGGTCTTTTTCTAACAAGTTTATCAATTTAATGGCTTATTAATCCGTCTGAAAGCTCACCTGATTACCTGAAAATATTTGAACCAGGGAAACTATAATTTAAAAGTATCTGAAAAATAAGTATATGAAAAATAAGGCGGGGATTGACGAGAATAAAGGAATCTTTGGGAAAATAAATTTTAAAGCTCTTCTCGCGAGCCTCTTCTAAAAAGGAGTAGCCGTTGAAAAGGAGTCTCATGCCGTGTTTTCAAAGGAAGAAGACAAAATGGTAAATTTAGGGTTTAATTCTATTAATGAGAGGTTTGACGAAGGAGTTAGCAAGGCCCTTAATTATCTGACTGAAACCGGCACAGCCTACCTCAATGACAGAAAGGAGCCAGAAGCTGAAAAAATGGTGGTTTCCATAAAGGAAATCGGAAAGGCTGCTGCCCTACAGGGAATGGAGAACGCTGCGGTCAATGCTATCCGCGCCCTTGAAAAGCTGCTGCAGTGTTCCATAGAGCAAAATATGCAGGGCACTACTGTCAGAGTGTTACTTTCATTTGGAGCTATAGGAAAAACGGCTGCCGAACAGCAGCTTGAGACGGTAGCCAAACTTGCAGCATCTGTGCTCGGGAAAAGCGGAAATACGGCAGCCCTCCTTAATAGGGAAAGAGAAACAATCGCAGTTATAATAGGGCTTGGAGAAATTGGAAAAGCGGTTGTCAGGATGAAATTTCCCGATATTTCTGAAAATGCTGCGATATGTATCTCATGTCTTGGGGATATGGGAAAACTTACGGCTCAGAAAAGTCTCGAAGAAGCTGCAATAGGAGTCGAACTTATGCTCGAAGAGATGGCTGTGGCAGCCATGCAGGAGAGCCTCCAGAGTTCAGTAAGAAGCATTGCGACTTCTATTGAAGAAATAGGAAAAAATGCTGAAGAAGAAAATATGGAAAACGCAGTTCTCCAGGCAGCTTCTGCCCTCCAGACAATCATGAGCAATGCAAGAAGCCGATACCTGAACGACGCCTCAATTGCAGCTAAGGTCGCCCTTGAGTCCTTCAATGAGCTTGATATAATAAATGATGAAGCTAACATAAAAAAAGTAGAGAGGAATCAGGGAAACGATGCGAACACTCTGGATAGATTCGAAATAAAAAATTCTAAACGCCATACCGATCCAATAGGATCTCAAATTAGCTCTTGAAATCCCTGATCTAATTTGATACTCGTTTCTTTAAATCATTCATTGCCCAGCCGGTGGCCTCGGCACCTATCGACTCGTCAGCAGTCTGTTTGCTCACGTGGCAAGCGATTCCCGGCAACTTCGTGCAGACGAACAGCACAGGGTTCATAGTTCTGGGCATCGTCTTTTCTCTGCTACTGGCCAGGTTCATATTCCTGCAAGGATAATAAAAAACGAATATGATATTCTTTGAATAACATGCACAAAAATATGAAAATACTTGAAAGCACTTTCATGCCAAAGAAAAACTTATTTTTTCTCGATGACCCCACAGATAATCCGCGCGCCACTGTTGCCGGCAGGGTCTGTCATCTGGTCGTCAGGGCCAGCATGGATGACCAGTGAAGTGCCGTTGGCTGTGAATAGGGTGGTCGGCCCGGGTGACAGCGTCACAAGCTCGGTGGTGACATTCATATGTCCCGTTCCATCCTCGCCCACTTCGAGGTTGGGCAGATCACCGGCATGGGGGCCTTTCGGGTTGTTGAGGCCATGTTCTTTGCCCAGAGGGTTGTAGTGTCCGCCGGCAGAAGTGAACGACGGCCCTGTGCAGTTCCCTCTATCGTGGATGTGGATCCCGTGCAGGCCCGGTGTCAGGAAGCTCGCGTTGACGTTGATGTGGACCATGCCACTGGCATCCTCGGTAAAGGTGGCCAGCCCCACGGTATTGCCCTTCGCGTCCTTCATGACAGCTATGGCATTATGTGTGGCACCTTCATGGGCATAGCCCGTAGTTACAAACATCAGTACCGCCGAGATGATCATTAGTAATACCAATCCAGCTTTCATCAGCTTATTCCCCCGAAAAATGACAATTTTGATGTAAAAGAAGCTTGCCTGTTAAAATCATGGATGAGACAGATACGGTATCCCATCCTGTAACGGGTCATGTAGAATGTCCCGTCTCCTTTCCAGACACCCACATATTTCCGTCTCCGTTCCAGACACCGGCATAATACTTGTAGTCGTGATAATATGCCGTTTGTATGCCGGAAGTCGGCCATTCGAAGGATGTCGGGTAAATATACGCTTAAGACAAATAAACGTAGGAATAGTATAAAAAAGTTATTATAAAACTAGGATTATATTTCAGGATCTCAAATTAGCACTTAAAATCCCTAATCTAATTTGATGCTCATTTCTTTAAAAGTATCTCTCAAATAAATCATAACCTCCATCTACAGAATACATTTCGAGATTACCGTTCATCTTTTTTAGAGCTTCAATATGGTTGATAAGTTCTGGAGAATCACCAGCAACTCCTTTTGTATGAGTCATAAAAACAGGGTAAGTTCCAACCATTGTAATGTATGCCTTATCCATTTTGCATTCATAATGAGAATTGCAATCACATGTTTATCATATCTTGAAACTTCAAGTGGAGTGGAATCGATCTTAGTCTCCTTTACCTGGGAAAGTTTGAGGATTTTTTCACCCAGCAACGGCATGATTTCATTGATCCCATCCTCTCCTGGTCTATACTTCACAAAATGATGAAGAGTTCTACCGGAAGGAAGTTTTATCTGTCCGTTTTCGTCAAAAAAGATAACAGAATAGCTTCTTCCTGTGTTAAGAAAGAAATGGTTTTGTCATATGAAAGTTTCCTGAAACACTTCACTACAAAGAGTCTTATTACAGGAATTGACAAATTGAGGTACTTTTTCTGATCAGATAGTTTTCGAGGTAGTCCTCGAAGAGGACTTCTTTATCGAAGAGGACTTCTTTATATAACATAATGTTTTTCACAATGAGAACGGCATATTTGGCATATTTAAATTTGCCGCTATTGAAAAAAACAAATGCAAACCAGAGTTAGTGAAATAAAGAATAAATTTTTAAGTCAAAATTCTGATTTGAGAGCCTCTCCAAAGGCGTCTGAAATAAGGAAAACTCTAAATGCCACTTCCGAAAAAATAAGTTGCCGGATTTACCGGCTTGATCCACCTATTCTGGAAGGGTATCATATCCCTGAGAATATTAGAATATGCAGGAATTACTTGTTTTTCGGATGATATTTCAGTTCGTTACTTTAGTTTGTTACTTTAGTTTGTTACTTTAGTTTGTTACTTAGTTTGTTACTTTAGTTCGTTATTTCAGTTCGTAAGTGACTGGATAGGAGCCGGAATTCTCCCTCCCCTTTTTACGAAAACCTCTGAGCTGAAACTGCTTACAGGCATAATAGGGGCATTTCCAAGCAGGCCGCCGAACTCTACTGAATCTCCAACTCTTTTTCCAGGTGCAGGGATAATCCTGACTGCAGTAGTCTTTTTATTAATTACTCCTATTGCCATCTCATCAGCAATAATAGCCGAAAGGGTGGCAGCAGGGGTATCTCCCGGGACTGCAATCATATCAAGACCGACTGAGCAGACGCTGGTCATAGCTTCGAGTTTTTCCAGGCTGAGGGCTCCGGCTCTAACGGCTTCTATCATGCCTGCGTCCTCGCTGACAGGGATGAAAGCCCCGCTCAGGCCGCCTACTGAGGATGAAGCCATTGCCCCTCCTTTCTTCACGGCGTCGTTCAGGAGGGCAAGGGCTGCAGTAGTGCCGTGGGTTCCGCAGCGTTCAAGCCCCATTGCTTCCAGAATGGCGGCAACGCTGTCCCCGATTTCCGGAGTCGGAGCCAGAGAAAGGTCAAGGATCCCGAATTCGACTCCGAGCCTGCGTGAAACTTCTCGACCTACCATTTCTCCCATACGGGTTATTTTGAAAGCTGTCTTTTTAACAGTCTCAGAAATTTCAGTGAGATCAGGATTCTCAAGTTCGCGGATAGCAGCATTCACAACGCCCGGCCCGCTAACACCCACATTGATAACGCACTCGGGCTCACCTATTCCATGAAAAGCTCCTGCCATAAAGGGATTGTCCTCCGGGGCATTTGCAAAGACTACAAGTTTGGCACAGCCTATTCCATCCCTATCAGCAGTCTGCTCCGCAGTCCTTTTAATGATCTCGCCCATCAGGCAGACAGCATCCATGTTAATTCCGGCTCTTGTAGTAGCAACATTTACCGACGAGCAGACCTTTTCCGTGCCTGCAAGAGCTTCAGGAATCGAATTTATAAGTTTCAGATCTCCTGAAGTCGCTCCTTTATGGACAAGAGCACTGAAACCTCCGATAAAATCCACATCTGCTTCTTTTGCAGCCTCATCCATAGTTTTCGCAACGGAAACAAAATCAGCAGACCTGCAGCTTTCGGCTGCTACGGCTATAGGCGTTACTGATATTCTTTTATTGATTATGGGAATTCCATAGAGGCTCTGGATTTCATTCGTTGTTCGGACAAGCTCTTTTGCACGGGCAGTTATTTTTTCATAAATATTTTCATTAAAAACTTCAATATCAGGATGGCTGCAGTCCCTGAGGCTGATTCCCATTGTCACGGTCCTTATGTCTAGGTGTTCCATCCTGACCATCTGGATTGTTTCCAGGATTTCATTCGGATTTATAAGCATGAAAATCCCTCTTGTTCTTTCGATCAGATCCTGTGCATGAAGCGGAAGGCGTCTTCGTGCTGTACCTTGACCTCGACTCCAAGGCTTTTTCCCTCGGCACCCATGGCCGCCTGGAAAGCCGCAAGGTCAAAATTCTCCTGTGGAGCTTCTGCAAGCATAATCATGGTAAAGATACCCTGCATAATAGTCTGAGTAATATCGACAATATTTACGTTGAAATTCGCCATCACAGTAGTGACCCTGGCAACAATCCCTACCCGGTCGCTGCCTATAACGGTAATAATGAAACGACTTGATGCCATTATTATATATCTCCTGCTGCTCGGACCTTTTCCTGCAGTCCGATGCTTAAAAACTGGACTGAGAGGTTTTGTTCAGATTGAAGACCTGATAGCTAATAAAGTAAACCATCCTTAAAGTAACCTGCATTTAAAGTAAACTATTCATAGAGCAGTCCACTTTTAAAGAAAATTCAACTAACATGGGCCGAAAAAAGCTAAATAAAAAAGTGCAAATTTTCGAAAACGCAGCTTGAAACCTCAAATAACAAATTTAAGTCCTGTACAAATATCAGGTATCTTCTTTAAAACAGAGCTCAATAATTTTTTCAACGATGCCCTGAATATTCTCTTTACCTTTAAGTTTTATTGAAAAGTCGGCATATTTCTGGTACAGGATCATCCTCTCTTCAAAAAGCTCTTTCAGGCTTCTGTCCCTGAGCCCTACTATGCCTCTTTTTCGTGCATTGGGAAGCCTTTTCACGATGCTCCTGAAAGGAGCGTTCAGAAAGATAATTTTGGAGATATTTTTTAAATGTTCCATGGCTTTTTCGGAATAGATCACACTTCCGCCAGGGGAAATAATGCACCCGTCCATCTGCCCAAGCCTGAGAATAGCTTCTTCTTCAAACCTGATAAAAGCAGAGTCTCCCTGTTTATCAATCAGGACCTGAAGGGGCACTCCGGTTTTTTCCTTGATCAAGCTATCAACATCGATAAAAGTATAGCCAAGGCGCTTTGCAAGTGCTCTTCCTATAGTGCTTTTCCCCACTCCTGCCATGCCAATTAATGTTATATTCATTGCCGCACTCTTCCCAGTTCTAAAGATAAGGGAACCCGCTGCCTGAAGTTCCCCGGCATAAGGACCTGTGAACTAGAAATTATCTGGACAAAATATATTCTCTAGCTATATAAAACGTACAATCTCCGAATTCGTCTGGAAAGGATCAATAATTATAAGCTATGAATTAAAATTGCAGTCAGGGGCGAGAATTTTCAGCCAGCGGTCACTATTTGCATATAAAATAAGAACGAATTTTGTAAATTCCGAAAATGTGTCAGATGTAGAAAGATCAAAAATGCATAATTGTCCCAAAAAAATGGAATTTATGAGAAATCGAGATTACGGATTTAAAAAAGATTAAAAGATTTATGAAAGAGCTGAATTAAAGATTTATGAAAGAGCTGAATTAAAGATTTATGAAAGAGCTGAATTAAAGATTTATGGAAGAGCTGAATTAAAGATTTATCACAGGGCTGAATTTAAAGAGTTTATTTCCCTGGACCCTGATCATTTACGTCTACGTGCCCGGAATTGGGGCTGAGAATTAACCTTTCAACCTGCTCTGAGGAGTGAAGGAAAGCAAAAATGTATTCAGACAGGACAAATCGGGTACCTGATGCATAACGCCTCAAAATGCCCCAGGCAGTCAGCTTATCAACCTGTTCGAGGGAAATAATAGCAAGGTACATCAGGAGCCTGATGGAGAATACAAGATGAAGCACGAACATCTTAACCCAGGGGCTGTCCGAACTGATTGCCATCCCGCAGATCCAGCTGCATAGTTTCAGAGAATGGGAAAGGAGCCTGCTTTTGTAAAGATTAAGCCTGCTTTTGTAAAGATTAAGCCTGCTTTTGTAAAGATTAAGAAAGAAGAAAAGGAGTAGAAGGACAGAGGCACATCCTGCCATAAAATATATATCCTGCACTACTGAATCCATAAGCGTCACAAACCCTTACTTTCTGTTCCTATTTTAATTTATGTACCTCTATTATTTCCGGGAATGTCTGCTCAGGTTTAAAAGTCGGAACTAAAACTACTCAGCTAAGAATTAGAGTTTACTCAGTTAATAATTATAGGACTTACGCAGTTGCCTGCTTTGCAGGCAACTTTTGAATCTCCGTAATTTTTACCCTAAGTCATAGATTGGATTTCTTATAAATTGACTAACAGCATTTCTTGTAATGCTCAATTTTGTTTCAAACCATGTAATTCCTGTTGTTATTCTTTGGATTTCAAATCTGAGAAATGCTCTTAGTGACATCATGATATGCGCTCTCTGCACACTATTTCTCCTTGCCTGACAGCGTTCTACTCCACAAAACTGTTTTATTCCTCTATGATACTCTTCAATCTTCCAGGCTTTCTTTGCTAACTCTTTTCTTTTTCTTCCTGCATATCCAATACATCTGTAGCCCAGTATTGCGTGTCTCCGTCCTTGGAAACTATCCGAAATACCTTAATGAAGCCATATTCTTTCAGATGAACCGTCATCCCATTTGGTGGAATAGTTAACAATTCAATTGATACATTGCCAGTATTATCAGGGTTAACTAATCGGTTTTTCTTTAACCTTGTTAACCAATGCCATCCTTTTTTCCTGATTGCTTTGAGATTCTTTATGCTGGAATACCAGGTATCAAACAAAACAAATTCGGGTTTAAAACCACGTTCTCCTGCCTTATTTAACATGTCAAGGAAGTGATCATTTTTTGTTTTTCCGTCAGTATCTATATCGTAAATTCTGAAGTCAACAGGTATTATAGCTTCATTATCTGTCCAGACAACAGTTTCAAGATTAATACCATTTACAATCTGATGGTGTTTACCACTCCATTGTCTATAGACAAGATCAATATGTTTGGAATAAGGTTTATCGAGAGTGGTATCATCGATGATAAGCAATCCAGTTTCAGGAGTGACTAGATCTTTTACCTCTTCCCATAAAACATCAGTATTAGGGGACTGCTTTAGAAGCAGACGAGTAAAAGAATCATGAGATGGGCTATTCGAGTCAAAATAACTGCACTTAGAAGCTTCGGTACAGCTAAATACTCGTGAAGAAGCAATAAGAAAGTTGATGTAGTCAAGTTCAGTGCATTTAGGCGGATTTATTTCATTCAACTCAGAGATTTTTTTGATTATATTTATCTTATTATATTGAAGAATATATTTTAATGTAACTTACAGAAAAATGCTTCAACCGCGTAAGTCCTATATAGATAAATTTCACACCAGCCCACGGAAAATAATTCTTGAAGCTGCAGTGGAGACTACAAATATTGTTATTGAAATCGGGAGCATGCAGGAAAGGTCGTACTTAAGCTCAGTCCGGTCTCCTCCATATTCCACTGACCCTGCAAAACGGGTAAGGATAGCACTGATCAGGATAACATAAAGCCCTATTGCAAGCAAAAAATGGTCAGGAGAAATGGACTGGGAAAAAGCTCCCTGCCCGATCTCGACAGGCATTCCGGACAGGTCTGCAGGGACCCTGTTTAGCTTTTCAGAGACCTGGTTAAGGATTTTTGTAATAACTTCGGAAAGGGCAAGGGTAATCCCTGCAATCAGGGGCGCAAAAATCACAGCAGTAGAACGCATGGTTGAGGTGACGTCGTAAAGCGAACGCCTGATGCGTTCTTCGACTGTACCCAGCTCCTTTAAGTGGTCTGCAAGTTTTATAATGGAAGCTCCTGCAGCTTCATGGTTCTTGTGGAGGCTTTCGGTGAAGAGAAGCATTGTGTTTCGGATTCTTTCAGAATATACGTGCCTGAAGGCTCCGAAGTCTTCGTCAAAAATCGCATCTTTGAGATTTGTCCTCATGCTGAGCAGGTTCATTGAAATTTCCTCAAAAGCCTCCCCGATTTTTGAGCCTTCCATAGTCCTGGCAGTGTGGGCAAAAGCTTCTTCAGGGGCTTTTCCTTCCGAAATCCTTCGCCCGAGCACAAAGAGGGAATCTGCAAACTCCTGTTCCATCTCTTTTATCCTGTCCCTTATTTTCTTGTAAGGGGCTGACGAAAAATACAGGTAAATCGAAATCCCGGCAGTCCCGCCCAGAATAAGCGGAAGGGTCGGTGAAAAATATCCTTCAAGGGGCGCGGTTGCTACTATTCCTCCCGGGTTTCCTAACTTCAGCAGGAGATATCCAAGAGGGGCTAACAGTAAAAATACCAGAATTGAAAGCATCATAGCAAAGTGTTTCTTCTGCCTGATATCTGCAAGGTCAGGATGGGTATCCGGAATCTGCTTTGGCATGAAAGCAACCGGCCTCTGCATAAGAATATATTCGGAGTAGAGGGCTGCAAGAGCCGGGAAAACAAGGTCGTAGAGGAAGATAAGATCTATGATTTCAGGCTTCATCCCTACGACTGTGACCGCAGGCAGGAGAGCTACAAGGGCAAGCGGGATCAGGATAAAAATTGAGTAGAGAATGTAGCTTGGGGCCTGTAGCTTTGCCGCGAAAGAATCCATAAGGCTTTCCGTGCCTTCCAGACTTATATCCAGGGCGCGGTTCAGGGTTATAACCCTCTGGGCTTCGTCGGGCTCGGCTGTGGAACTTTTTATCAGGTGCAGGGAACGCTTGAAGTATTCGCTGTTCCTTCCCCACAGGTCGGCAAAAGAAAGAAGGGCATCGTCCATGTTGCTGTAAATCCTGAGGTTCAGGTCCCATGCCAATTTTCTCAGGTCCTTTGCAAGCGGCCTTTCGGAGTTCCGGGCTGCAAAAAGGACAGCGTGTTCCAGGTTAGGAACCAGTTTCATTGACATAACTATGTAGCTCAGGATCTCAGGAATGTCTCCGAGGGAAGATATTTTCATAAGCCCTGCCCTGATCTTCACATACTCGCTAAGGTAACAGAGCACGATTAGAGGAATAATAAAGGTCAGGATTCCCATGATATAAAGAGTCCTGGCATCAAAACTCCTGGAAAATAGCAGGAAGAGATCTATTCCAAGGAGCAGGATTAAAGTTGCAAAAGTCCCCACGTAAGAAAATAGCACGGTTTCGAAGGCTTCCAGTTCAAAACCGGTAAATCGCAGGGCATCCCTGTACTCCTGGGTAACGCTTTTTTCGCATTGCCTGCTAAAGGCAACAGGGTCAGGAACAACCCATGCATATTGCCTTGCCGTAGTTTTGCATGCTCTTACATACCAGCCGTTTTCTTCTTCCATACTCTTCCCTCAGATGGTTATTTCCTTATTCCTGCCCCTGCTCTGGCAAAGTTTCCAAACCAGGTTTCCCATTGCCTGTAAAGCGTTTCCAGATCATCTCCACAGCCGAATTCGGAATCACTTCCATGCCCTTTCTCGTATGACCTATTTTTCTTCATGGAGTCTGCGAGCAGCCAGAACATATTGTTCGACTGGCTGACTGCTTCTGCCTCGAGCAGGAAAGGTTTCTTTAGCCCTTCAATTGCAATTTTTTCCTTTATCCTTGTCCGAAGCTCGATACTTTTTAAGGCCCTGTCTATGGAAATTCCCCATTTTTGGGCAATCTTTCCTATAAGTTCGGACTGTCCCTGTTCCAGCGCCTTTCCTGAAAGCAGGCAGTCTTGGGAGGCATCGTAATTCATTATATCCGTAAAGATATCCGAGGGCTCGGGATTCTCGATTACAGCGCTTGTAACTTCTGCGATACGGCTTACCCGCTTTATCCTTTTCATGCTTCCTTCAAGCCTTATGCCTGAGCAGATAATTACGGCATCCGTAGCTTTAAAAGATGCAGGGGGAACGCCGAGGGTATGAACAATTCTCTCGTACACGTTTTCGATGGACGAACCGTGAATGGTTCCGATAACCGAGTTTCCGGCTTTTCCTACCTGCATGGCTTCATAGAGCACCTTTACTTCCGACCCTCTTACTTCCCCCAATACCAGGGCGGAATTTCCAAGGCGCAGAGCAGCCCTGAGCGCGGTTTCAGGGCTCATTTCCGCCCCTGATTTCAGGACCGAAGACTGTGAACTCATTGCCTGAACCTTCCAGCCCAGATTCTGGAGTTTTTCTATCGGCAGCTCGTGTGTGTCTTCTATTGTTAGAATTCTGTACCTCTGGGGAATTTCTATGAGCATGGCAGACAGCAGAGAGGTTTTTCCGGCTCCGACTTCTCCTGCGACCAGGACTGAAGCCTGCCCGTCCATGAGGAAGCTTAAAAGGCCGGCTGCATATGGGGAAATCGAGCCTGCATTGATCAGTTTCGGCAGGGTCCAGGGAGAGAGAGAATGCTTTCTGAAAGCATAGGCAAGCCCGCTCGCACTAAGCGGGTCTCCTATTACCGAAACCCTTACTCCGAAAGCCTCAAGATTAAGTTCCAGCACAGGAATCGCTTCTCCAAAAGGCCTGCCACTTATGGTCCTGAACCTCGATACAAGGGCATCAAGGTCATCCTGCGAGAGAAAAACATTGCTTGCGCATTCCTCGCCCTCCAGCACAACGTGAACAGGGTTTGTGTCGGCAGGGGCATTGATGTATACATCAGTGATCCTGGCATCGGAAAGCAGGTCTTCTACTATCCCGAGCCCGTTCGTATACCTTGCAAGCAGGTCGGCATAGCTTTCAAGTTCTTCAGGGCTGCAGGTTTCCCCACTTGCGAGCAGTTCTTTTTCCAGAAGCTCTTTTGACATGCGCCTGAAATACTCTCTTGCTCCTTGAGGGTCTGTAAAGGCAAGATCCTTTGGCCTGTGCCGGATCATCCGCCTCCTCACTTTCTCAAGTAGCCTCAGTTCCTCCTGCCGGAGGTTGTACTCGGGCGGTCTGATCATGTAGAGTTTTTCAGGCCTGTCGGTGTAGCTGTAAATCGAGACTTCAAGCTTTCTTCCTTCCTTGCCGTCTATGTCATAACATTCAAGAAATTCTGTATTCTCAGGCGCGTCCGTATAGACCCTGGAGCTAGAAAAGGGGGGCCGTACATGAGGTTTTATCCCTCTTTCGTAGTCGAAAACCTCATCTGCCGATTTTTTTCCGTTTTCCAGGTTTTCCTTTCTTTTTGCAGACGCCAGAAACGGAATATATCTGGATATCGCTGCCAGAGTCACTTCTCCCGACGTATCCTTTATTAGATTTCCTGTCATCTTTCCTACTGTTTTTCCTACTGTTTTTCCAATCTTTTTTTCGGGATTTTCTACGGGTTTTGCTGGAAAATATTGAACCTCGGATTTTTTAAGGGCAGGAACTTCAGGAGAATAAGACAGTTTTTCTTCGATTTCATGCAGCATTTGGTAAAAGCATCCGGAACATGCAGTGCAGGCAGGAAGAGTGCCCGGAACTTTCGTGAGCATTTTTCCTTGAATAAATCTGTTTATTTCCATCCGGGTCTTCAAAGGGTCAATTTCTACGGTTTCAGCAAAAGAGGCAATTATCTCTTTTCTTTCCAGGTCACAGCCCTTCTTTTCGGGCAAATCGCAGGCTTTGGGAACCCTTTCCGCGCTTTCGTACGCTGTAATGATCCCATTGAAACCTGCAAGAGTATAAAGCAAAGATAGGGCTTCCCCTTCGTAGTCCCGCTCATACAGCCTTGAGAGTATCAGACAGTCGGCATGAACCTCTTTTTGCAGAATCCCCAGGATATTCTTCCTGCAATGCGTATCGTTAAGGGAAGACCCCGAATCACATTCCCTGCAGTTGATAGCAATGGTTTTCCGGTTTTTCGTTTGCTTTATCCTGTACTGGCAGATTTCCTCTTCCTTGTTATCCTGCCCAGAAAAATGACCCTGATTAAGGGCACTGACAGCATCCTGAAGTTTTGAGATTAGATCCAGAATTGAACCCCCATTTTCCGGCTAACTTCAGAATTTATGTTTTAATGTATTAAATATTTTCGACCGATCGTCAGAAACTCTATTTACCCTTTAGCTACCTGGTTAAGGATTTTTGAAATAACTTCGGAAAGGGCAAGGGTAGTTCCTGCAATGAAAGTGGAAAAATCACAGCGGTAGAGCGCATGGTTGAGGTAATGTCGTAAAGCGAACGCCTGATGCGTTCTTCGACTGTACCCAGCTCATAAAGAGCTTCCTAAATAAAGAATCGCCATTAGTTTGAATTTAATTGCTTGATGTGCTTTTTGTCTATTTCCTTGAAAACAAAAATAAGCTCTTTTCTAACCTTTCTTTTTTCAACGTAACCTAACTTTTCAAGACTAAGCAGGTCACTTCTAGCTGTAGCGTATGCCACGCTGTAAGTGGTCATTATTTCCTTAATTGTGATGGGCTTCTCAGGTTGCTTTAAATACTGTTTAAGTATCTCAACCTGCCGTAAAGTAAGATTACCAGATTCTGCTATGATTTCCAGGGCTTGAGACTGCTCATATTGTTTTCTTTTCAGATATTCGAGAATTTCATATAGGGCTCTTTTAATGCAGTTGAGATTATATTTAATAAAGTAAGTAAGATCTCCAGAGTCATTCAATGTTCGGTCGGATTCGGTATAGAGATAGGCATCTCGATATTGCTTTTTTGAATCATTTATTACTTTTGATACCGCCATATACTCAAAGAGCCAGTAGTCATTTTTGAGAAGATACCAATAAAAAAGAACTCTTGCAGTTCTACCATTACCGTCGTTGAAGGGATGGATGAACCCGATCATAAAATGAATGATTATCCCCTTTATCACAGGATGAATAAAACCTTCTTCCTCGTTATTTGCAAAGTTACATAACTCATCAATTAATTTAGGAACTTCTGTGTGTTCCACAGGTTTGTGAAGTAAGGTCCCGTCGTGGGAATAAACTGCAATTTCGTCATTTTTTCTAAAATTGCCTTCGTATTCAGTTTTTTCAAGGGTTCCGTTTGTAATCAGCCTGTGAATTTTAAGAATTTTGTCAGGAGTTAGAGGTTCGTTTTTTAGGTCCAAAATATGCTTCATCGTAATGTAATTATTTACAATCATTTTTTCGCCTTTGTTTATAGGCTTCCTGTTTTCCTGCAACATCCTTTTCGCAACTTCCCTTGTAGTTGCTGCTCCTTCAATTAGGCTTGAAGCTATCGCTTCTTCCATCAACGAACTGATTATATATTTTTTTCTATTATCCTGTAAAGCTTCGAGACTACTTAAAAGGTTTCCTGCTGCTGATTTGTCTAGGATATGGAGTTGTTCCTGAAATTCGTCTATTAAAGTGTACTTGAAAACCCAGTTCCCAAACTTAAGAGATTTAGCTTGTAATTCTCTTAATCTTTTCATTATATTCCATATGGTAATCGGGTCAAAGGGGATTTTTCTGTACTTTAATTCTTCCCAATGAAGATATCTCTCATTGTATTGGTTGACTAAATCTGCAACTTGATCATCATGCAGCAATTTCCCGGCTTCTTCGAGAGTTTCTTTTGAATATTCAGGTATCTTTGGTAGTTTCATGCCATTGTCTCAAGCTCTTTTCTATCAATTTGATAGATATTGATAGATATTAATAGTTATTTCATGTATTCGATCTATCAATTTGATAGATATTGATAGATATTGATAGTTACTTCATATGTTATTTTCTATCAATTTGATAGATATTGATAGATATTGATAGTTATTTCATATATTATTTTCTATCAATTTGATATATATTGATAGTTACTTCGTGTATTCGATCTATCAATTTGATAGATATTGATAGATATTGATTCCTAATTTGACAGAAGCATACAAATGGAATAAATGAATTGGCTCCATACCACTATTTTCCTTATAATTTGAATTTTCTAAACTGTATTCTCTTATTTTTGCTAGTTTCATTTTTTTCGAAAAATTCTATGTCGATGCAATATGTTTTTTGTAAGAAAATATCCTCTCAATTAGTGAATTCTGTTATATTATGGATTGATAGAAATGTACCCAGGAGAAACTCAACTATAAAAATTTGAATTTTGAGAGGTAACAGAAGCACTTGTGAATTCTGAGAACTTTTGTAATAATCTAATTTAAACATTAATTTTTAATTTTTTAAACTGAGACACTTATCATCATCCTGACGTATCCTTTATCAGATTTCCTGTCATCTTTCCTACTGTTTTTCCTACTATTTTTCCAATCTTTTTTTCGGAATTTTCTATGGGTTTTGCTGAATAATATTGAACCTCGGATTTTTTAAGGGCAGGAACTTCAAGAGAATCAGACAGTTTTTCTTCAATTTCATGTAGCATGTGATTAAGGGAAGACTCCGAATCACATTCCCTGCAGTTGATAGCAATGGTTTTCCGGTTTCTCGTTTGCTTTATCCTGTACTGGCAGATTTCCTCTTCCTTGTTATCCTGCCCAGAAAAATGACCCTGATTAAGAGCACTGACAGCATCCTGAAGTTTTGAGATTAGATCCAGAATTGAACCCCCATTTTCCCGGTCAACTTCAGAATTTATCTTTATATGTATTAAATATTTTCGAGCCGTGAGCAGACTTTTAGTTTTTGTTAAACTTTATGCAAAACCTCTTTTTAGGAGGTTAAGTAAGAAATATAACATTTACTTTTATAATTTAATCCATAAATAAGTTAAAAAAGCAACGCTGTTTTGTGCATTTTTTGCACAACCTATTTTTTAAGAAGTTGCCATAAACAAAACTAATTCTATTTTATACTAGCTTTTATATAAAAAACGGTAAATTTTTTACTCTAGTGCAAAGTTTATACACATCATTCATCTTTAATAAATGCCTTAATTAAACCCACAGATCCCTTTTTATAAAGTTGACCTAACCAAAAATTACTCTATTTTTTATACTATACATTAAATAAAGTTTAACTTTCGTACATAAATATAAATTTGTTACAATTTTAGAATTATTCAGAATATTTGATAATTACTAAAGTTATATTGAAAGGAAATATGGGAATTCTAAAATTAAACTATTTAGTAATGCTTTTAAAGAAAAGGGAATTTAAAAGTAAAACTGTATGCGGAAAGAAAATTTAAAACAGAAAATTAAACCTATAATAGAGGTTTTCAAACAAAATACTAAACCTATTATTATCGAAATTATTGTTTTATTAATTTCAGTCTTTGTTATCGGTTCATATCATGATAACCAAGAAACAAAAGAAGAAATTAATTATCATTTTGATCAAGCAAATTTTTTTTCCAATAACAGTCAGTTTGAAAAAGCTATTGATGAATGTAACGAGGTTCTAAAAATATCATACAATAAATTTCCAGATAAATATGCAGAGGCTCAACTTTATCTCGGAGATACATATTCTTCTTTGGCTGGAGTTAGAGACACAGAAGCTAACGCTCAAAACGCTATTAGTGCCTATCAAAAAGCTCTAGAAGTCTATACAATTGAAAACTATCCATGGGACTATGCAAACACTCAAAATAATCTTGGAAATGCATACTTTACTTTGGCTAAGGTTAGGAATAAGGAAGCTAACGCTCAAAACGCTATCAGTGCCTATCAAAAAGCTCTAGAAGTCTATACAATTGAAAACTATCCATGGGACTATGCAAACACTCAAAATAATCTTGGAAATGCATACTTTACTTTGGCTGGAGTTAGAGATACAGAAACTAATGCTCAAAACGCTATTAGTGCCTATCAAAAAGCTCTAGAAGTCTGTACAATTGAAAACTATCCATGGGACTATGCAAACACTCAAAATAATCTTGGAAATGCATACTTTACTTTGGCTGGAATTAGAGATACAGAAGCTAACGCTCAAAACGCTATTAGTACCTATCAAAAAGCTCTAGAAGTCTATACAATTGAAAACTATCCATTGGACTATGCAAACACTCAAACTAATCTTGGAAATGCATACTTTACTTTGGCTAAGGTTAGGAATAAGGAAGCTAACGCTCAAAACGCTATTAGTACCTCTCAAAAAGCTCTAGAAGTCTATACAATTGAAAACTATCCATGGGACTATGCAAATACTCAAAATAATCTTGGAAATGCATACTCTACTTTGGCTGAGGTCAGAGATACAGAAGCTAACGCTCAAAACGCTATTAATGCTTTCCAAGAAGCTCTAGAAATTTACACAGCTGATCAATATCCATTGGACTATGCAAACACTCAAAATAATCTTGGAAATGTATACTTTACTTTGGCTGGACTTAGAGATACAGAAACTAACGCTCAAAACGCTATTAGTGCCTATCAAAAAGCTCTAGAAGTTTACACAGCTGATCAATATCCATTGGACTATGCATGGACTCAAAATAATCTTGGAAGTGCATACTCTACTTTGGCTGAGGTCAGAGATACAGAAGCTAACGCTCGAAACGCTATTAATGCCTTCCAAGAAGCTCTAGAAATTTACACAGCTGATCAATATCCATTGGACTATGCAAACACTCAAAATAATCTTGAATATGCAAAAGGGCTTTTAATTTAATAGGACTTACGCACTTGAGGATCAAAATATAGTACAATAAGCACTGTGGTTTAAACTTACATTTTAGACAGTTAACGGTTTAATGCTATTGATTTTTCAGTTCAACTGCGTAAGTCCTATTTAAATCAAATATTACCTCACATAATTATCTTAATCATTAGTTAGTTTAATTAAGTCATTCCATGCCTGTTGTTTATCTGGCACTTGAGAAAATGCAGAACCAAGAGAGCCCAGGTAGCACTATACTTCACTGAACTATCTTCATCATTTGTCAATCTATGTAAGTCGTTCCATGCCTTTTGCTTATCTGGCATGGATGAAAAGAATTTCTTTAATTCCTCTAACGAATGTATACGCTCTTTTGGATCATCGCTTAGACATTGATTGTGAATTTTCTCTTGGTCGACCAACTACCAAACACCGTAAAATCATATCAAGTTGGTGTTTAAAAATTTTCCTTTTTGGTTTTCGAGAATAGAGAGCATAGATCATTTTGCTTCAGTCCAGACATGAGTCCAAGTCTATCCTTTGGATTACCTGGTGAGCTTTCCTCTAAGTCTTAGCCTTGGACTGGCGTAGGACTTTTATAATTTGGCAAGTTTTCTAAACAATTTCTGTAACTCAAAAGTATTGGTTTTGCGAACCTTTCTATCTCAATAAATTTAGGCTGTGGAACTTTTTATCAGGTGCAGGGAATGCTTGAAGTACTCGCTGTTCCTTCCCCACAGGTCGGCAAAAGAAAGAAAAGGCTTGAAAAAGCAGTAAAAAGCAATAAAAACAGACGTGGAAAAGAATATTTTTCAGGTACAATTTAATTCTGTTTTGTTTTAACCTTTTAAGGTTTTTCGTTACTTTTACTTATTGGTTTCTTTTCGATTTTGTTTTTCGCCTCTTGTTGGTTTCTTATCAGCTTCCTCGGTCGCTTTTATTTTTTGGTCTTTTCTCTTCTTTTTTGTCTGAAAGGCTGCTCTCCTGCGTCGAGCGTGACAAGAACGACATAGTATGACAAATGACGTTGTACAGGTCAGAATTTAGGATTTCGAACTATGCGCTGCTTTTTTATTATCAGTATTCAAAAACAGCTTCAATTAAAGGCTCTGCAAGTTTCAGCACGTCTTCTTTAAAAGCGTGTATGTCCACTAAAACCGCAGAATTTTCTCCCCCTAAAAGTTCCTGTTTCAGTTTTTTCCCCAGAATATCGTCATTTCCCGCTGCCAGCCTGAGCACGACAGAGCCGGGACAGATAGCTGTCCGGCAGGCGAGGTTGTCGCAGTCCCCGTCCGTGATCCCGAGGATAGGAATCCCGAGCCTGTAGAGGATGTCGCCTGCTATGGCTGTGGTGTCATCTCCTACCGTAACTGCAAGTTCGGCATCGGCAGCCAGTTCGAAGGTGTATTCTGCAGCATGGTCTATAAGTACGACTCTTCCTGCGTCTGGGCTGGAAGAAAAACCTGAATGCCTGCCACGCGCGTTTTGTTTCCGGGCTTGCAGGGGAAAGAAATTGCTTCTTCTCAGGTTTCCGCTTTTTACCCAGGCTTTTGCAAGGTCAACAGGGTCTCTTTTTTCATAATTATGAAGCTTTTCGAGCCCATGTTCTTTTATTTCTCCCCCTTCGATTGCGACAATAAAGCCGTTTTCGGAAACTATGCTTATTTCGGAAGACAGGGCTTTTCCAATTACGGTTCCGTTTACCAGGATATTTTCTCCGGGAAAGACGCCTGAGAGCTTGCGGGTAATCCGGGTTTTACCTGTGGCATGGCATTTTTCTACAAATACCAAATTTTGAACAATTGAATTTTGAACAATTGAATTTTGAACAATTGGATTTTGAACAATTGGATTTTGAACAATTGGATTTTGAAAAACCGGATTTCGAAGGGGCAGGGGGCTTTCCACAGGAAGTCCTAAGATTTCAGAAAGTTTTTCAAGATAGTCTCCGGCTTTTTTATTGAGGTGTATCATTTTTCCATCGTTACTTTCCGGACTTTCGATCTGGATAAGAGGTTTCATCTCTGGCTCCCGAAGCCGGGCAGCAACCATTTCTCCAAACGCCCTTCCGGTTTCAATTGTTTTTCCCCTGTTCAGGAGGCACACAAGGTCTGAGGTTTCGAAAAGAGATTCAATACAGGCACTCGGCTTCTGGTGCCGGCTTATATCTATAGCGTTTTCAAGTCCGGCATCAAGGACAGCTGTCTTTCCCATGGTCCCTCCAAGCCTTGCCTCTACTGTGCCCATGCGGGAAAGCTTTTCAAGGACTCTTTTAGCCTCTCCTGAATCGATCACTTCGGGTCCGTGGATTACCAGGCTGATCTTCATTTTCAGTCCGTTTAACGGAAGACGCATATTAATGTGGCCCTTAGTACGACTCTTCATCTTTTATATGATCCTTTATGCGACTTTCAATGAACTCCGGAGCCGGACATTAACAATTATCAGCCGATCGTTATAGAAAGTTACATTACTGATTGTTACATTTGACAAAAATACAAGTGACGGCGAGGAAAGAGATGGCTGACGTGAAAATTACCTGGCTTGGGCATTCTGCTTTTTTGCTCAAAGCCGAAAAAAAAGTTTTGATCGACCCTTTTATTTCAGGAAACCCACTAGCTCCGTGCAGCCCTGAAGAACTGGACCCTGACATTATAGCCGTAACTCACGGGCACCGGGACCACCTTGGAGATACGATAGAAATCGGAAAACGGGCTGGCTGCCGGATAATTTCCATTCATGAGGTTGCAAACTATATCAAGTCAAAAGGAGTCTTTGCAGAAGGCATGAACAAAGGAGGTACAGTTCACGTGGAGGGGATAACACTAACCATGACTGAGGCGCTTCATTCCTCTTCAATCGATGCATCAGGCTTCAGTTTCGATGGCGGCTGCCCGGCAGGCTTCATTATACGAATCAACGGACATTCCATTTATCACGCCGGAGACACCGGGGTTTTCGGGGACATGCAGCTTATAGGTGAACTCTACGAACCTGAAGTAGCCCTTCTGCCCATAGGCGACAGATTCACAATGGGCATAAAAGAAGCCGTAAAAGCCGTAGAGCTCATCCGGCCCGAGATCGTAGTGCCCATGCACTACAGCACCTTCGATGTTATAAAACAGGATCCTGAAGAGTTCAAAAGAGCCGTTGAGGCAAAAGTCGATACAAAAGTCATTATCATGAAGCCCGGAGAATTTATAGAACTTTAATTGAACTTTGATTTCTCAGTTTCTGATTCATTTCATTTAAAAAAGAAATAAAAGAGGTCAGATAACTCCGGATTAAAAGAGGTCAGATAACTCCGGATTAAAAGAGGTCAGATAAATCCGGATTAAAAGAGGTCAGATAAATCCGGATTTTTTAGATCCCTTCTTTTTTAGACCCCTTCTATCAGATCTCTTCGATTCAGGACTCTAATTTTCAGTACTCTTCTCTTCAAAGGAATTTAATTATTCATGTCCTGACTTTCATATTCCAAGTTTCTTTCTCTTTTCCATGATGTGCTGTTCTATCCCATCAACTGCTTTTACTGCATCCTTTTCCACATTCATGACCCCACCTGTAACTTCCCGACAGTCTTCGGTAAGCAGCTTGACCAGATTCGGAGCGCCTGTGACGGTCGGAACCGGGTTCACATAGGTGTAGAGCCCGAGAGCCAGGGCAAAGATGGCATCTATTGTGGCTTTCTGTTCCATGTACTCAGGGGCAGCGGCAGCAACCGGAAGGTCGGGGACCGGGACTCCTCCGAGGGCTCCGGAAATAGCTCCGAGGAGGTCGGCAAGCCTGCCTGTGTCAGTGCAGGTTCCATAGCTGAGCACAGGAGGGACGCCCAGGGCTTCACACACGGCTTTCAGACTGTCTCCTGCAAATTCTCTGGCTTCAGGGGTACAGAGACCTGCCACCTGCATGGCCCCGTTCCCACAACCAAGGGACAGGACAAGGATATTTCTTTTGATCAGCTCTTTTACCACAGCAACGCTGTGTACGTCCTGCCCGTAGTCCCTTAAGGTGGTACAGGAAACCATTCCAACTACTCCTTTAATTGCTCCGCTCTTTATGGCATCAAGGAGAGGGTCAAGGCTGCCTCCCAGAGCTGCAAGGATGCTCTCGTTTGAAAAGCCCACCATGGCTTCTTTCATAGGGAGCTTCTTGACTGGCTCAACAAGGCTTTTTCGTTTTTTGAAATTTTCAATCGCCATATCCAGGAGTTGTGAAGCCTGCTTTTCGGCTTCCACAGGATTATAGTTCAGGCGCTCCCCGATGCCTTCGAAGGCCACAAGCTCACTTACAGGCATAAGTTTAAAATTATATTTTTCGGCATAAAGGGGGGCAACAGGGAGAGAACAGTTCATATCTGCGGCAAAGAGATCCACGCTTCCGCTTGCAAGCACCGCTTCCTGGGAAATCCAGTTGCCGGTAAACCCGTAGAACGCATCGTCTTCCTCCCATCTCTGGATCATTTCCTGCCCTGTTTCAATGCTGGCAATAACCCTCAGGCCCTTTGCTCCTGCAGCTTTTGCTTTTTCCTGCCATTCAGGCTTTCGGGCAAGCTGGACCATGGCAAAGCCGAGGAACGGTTCGTGCCCGTTAGGGAGCGCATTTACGTACTCAGGATCAAGTACCCCAAGGTCTACTCTCATGGTATGGGGCCTTGGAATTCCGAAAAGGATGTCCTGGCAGTACTCGTTTACAATCTGGCTCTGGTATGCCATCGCAACTCCCAGACGCATGGCTTTTAAGGCCAGGCTCACGTAGTACCCGTCCACATTTGTCAGGCAGGAGCTTGTGGAAAGCATCATCTCCCCGTAGATTCCGCCTGGAAATATGTCCAGTGCTCTCCATTTTTCTTTTCTTTCGGGAGGGGCAAGGAGCTCAACAATCCGGCTCGGTTCGTAGGCAGGCCTGTTAAAGTCCTTCTCTACAAACTCACACAGGCGAAGAGCAAGTTCCGAGTCTGTTCCGTCGGTTTCGAGCCCCAGCCGGCCTGCAAATGTCCTTAACTTTTCAGGTTCCCTTATCGCATAAGGGGTGTTGCCTCTGGCAGTTTCCCTCAAAGTCCTTATAGTCTGGTCCGTATGGTAGTGGTAAGTCGAAGCTCCCATTACATTTCTGAGGAGCATCATCCGCATTGCCATACCATCGGCAGTGATTCCACATACTCCTCTTTTGTCTATTGCTGCATCCGAACGGCAGGGGCCGTTGGAACAGAGGTCGCAGCGCATTCCTCCCATACAGAATGCACATCTTTTGTCCGGATTTCCTCCAAGGCCCTGAGCCTCGTAACGATCCCAGACATTTGTCATACCATCTTTTTTTATCCGATCATACATTTTTTGAACGGATTCATGATAAGAAATCCTTTCTTTGTCCATTTACAATTCCCCCAGGCAGAATTTCCTTCTCCTGCCTTCCTGATAAAGCACCGAAAAGGCTCTTTCGAGTACTTACGTCACCTGAATATATTTATTAAATAGATCCGCAGCAGTAAGCATGTTTGCAGACGACTATATGTATAGTCAGTGCAGGAAATATTTACTTTTTAGGGCTCAACGCTTTGAGAAGTAAAAAAGTGTATATTACGAGCTCATCCCAAAAAATCGATGTTTATCTCTTTAGGGTGGTCACGTTTCAACTGGGCAATTATTACAATGGGAGCGCGGAGGGTCACGAATACCCCGTCCTTTAGAGGCTGTCCGACAATTCAATTTCAGAGCAAAGACACGTAAAAAACAAGGTGTCTGAAGCCTTCAAATCGAAAAAGAAGGAATTCAATTATTACTGGTAGTAATTGTCGGACAGCCTGTTTAGGCCGGGGATGAAGTGAACCCTCGCCTCTTCGTTTTTCTCTTTAAATATCTAAACCATAGCTTCCTTGTATAAGAGATGGTAAATCGGATAGGAAACCGAGGTCAAAATTTCAATCACTTATGTTAAGGAAACCTTGTTAAAGAATACTTAATCATCTGTCCCCGAGTAACTGGGCGGGCGGCCCGAAGCATACCCCATCCTTTAGAGGCTGTCCGACAATTCAATTTCAGAGCAAAGACACGTAAAAAACAAGGTGTCTGAAGCCTTTAAATCGAAAAAGAAGGAATTCAATTATTATTGGTAGTAATTGTCAGACAGCCTGTTTAGGGTGGGGTGGCCGCCCGCAATTTGATTTTCAACCCACAAAAAACAGCGAAGAGCCTTAATTTTCAATACGATGTATGTCTGTTTTTAACCCGCAAATCCCTTATGTATAATATATATTTCACCTACAGTTAAAATTTAGTATACTATGAGTTTATTTTGCGCACTAAGAGTCCGAAAAAAGGTCGGAAAGAGGTCTAAGTATAATCTCTAACATAAAGTTGTATACTATGTTTGGAGGTTTTGACTATTAACTGGCAAACTAGATTGTATAAACTCTAAGGTTAAAATTCTCAAAAATCGGTGTCCGTTTAACAGTGATCCCACGTAGTTCCCAACCTATCAATAAAAACTTAGGCAGTGTCGCGAATTTGCTGTAAATTCAAGGTTTATTTTTTTTTGTACTGAGTACAATTCCGTTCTCTCAATATTGAATTTTCAAACTACCAACTTTTTGAGATTTATGATTTTACAGAAAAATCGGCACACTGCCAAAACTTAAGAGCGTGATGACCAGCAGAATCCCCGTGATGACAGGCCAGTAAAGTACCTTCACGTAAATGTTGTCTTTTGCATCAATAAAGGGGATATCCCGATTTGACGCAAAAGCTATTGCATTCAGGGAAACAACCAGGATCGCAAGATACAATATAAAGTAGAAATACTCAAGGTAGATGATACCGCCGATGGGAATTCTAGACCTGAGGGAAGAGTGGGCAATGATAAGAGTAAAAAGGATGGAGGTGCAGTAGCCCAGGACTCCTTGTGAACTGAATCCGAACTGACTTCTGTTTTCACCCTTGGTAGTTATAGTAAGTACTGAATAAAGAAGAATGACTGCTACCATTATGAGTAGAAGTTCAGAAGCAGAGGAGGCTTTAAAGTCCCTTTTGATATCGACGTTGAAGTGAAATTCGGACACACTGGAATTTGTAAAATTCCCTGCCCCGAAATTGGTGTTATAAGAATTTACCCTGTAACTGAAAAAGGTTTTTTGTGGCTTCCAGCCTTCGAGCACAAACGAACTTCCCAAACCGGGAAGGGTTTCAGGAATCAAGCTGTGGTAGGAATCAAAGTCCGGAATCAAGAGGCCCCCTGCAGAATTGTTACTCAATACTCTGATCGATACATCTTCCCTGACAAAAGGGTATCTTGAATAATCAAACTGTTGGGGTAGAGTAGTCTTAAAACGCCAGCCTACAACACCTTTTTCCTCATTCACATAAGCTTTTTCAATTGTTGTTTCTTTTGAATCCGGAAAAATAAAGTCCGGAGAATCTTTATCCGCTCCAGGAGCTGAAATATTTTGCCAGATATATCCGGTTATTTCGACATCATAAGCATTCAAAAACTCAATGGACTGGAGAAAAAATCCAGTAGGAATTCTGGGAGTTGTCGGACTCAGGTTGGCATGTTGAAACACAGTTTCAACATCTTCCCTGTCGAAAACAACAAGGTCACCGTTTCTGTCATCAAGAGTGGAGCTATTCATAGCAAGGTTCCAGATAAAGCCTATTCCAAGGATACAAAGGAATGCAAAAATAAACGAGAGCGCCCAGAGCCCTCTATGGTTATACCTGTAGATGGATACAAACAGCAGGCACAGAGAGAATAAAAATGCAAAAGTTGCGAACACGATCTGAATAATGGAATGGGTCTGCTCCGTTTTTCTGCTTATCAGAGTTTCTTCCTGAGGAAGGACAAGACCCAGGGTCCAGTCCGTAGAAGGTATATTTCTTTGAAATACCCAGTAGGATTTCCCTGTAAAGGAATTTGTCGCCCGGTACTCTCTCTCTGTCAGGTTCTTACTTATAAAGTAAATATTGGGATCTTTTTTTGCAAGGTCGTGAATATTTCCAGCCAGATACTCCTGAACAGGATAAGAAATAATCACCCCTTTTCCGGAAATGATGTAACCATAACCCGTATTTCCCAGATTAAGTCTTGCTACCTGCGCCCTTACTCCTTCCAGAGATTGACCTATACTTACTACTCCTGCAGCTTTGTGTCCGTTGCCGTATTCTGGAAGATAAAAAGGAGTCGAACAGTCTATCTCATACTTGGAGTCTACAATCCCGAAATAAGGAGAATTCCATACTGTGGATCCCTTTTTCATGGCATCATTGTACCATGCAGTTTGTTCACTGTCCTTTGTGTAGCGATATGTGATCGGAGCGTACATGACTTCCGAACCGTTTCTCATGAAGTGAGGGGCATAAAGATTCCCAGCACGGGCAGCAGGGGAATATGCAACGGTGATGCTATAAATATTGGGATTGTTCTCCATTTCAGTCAGAATGCGCTCCCTTAGCATGGAATCGTCGTTCAATTTCCCGGAACTTAGATCCTTTGCAATTCCTTCGACAAGGGAGTTCGAAGAATTTACTCTATCGTTAACTCTCTTTATAGCAGAATCAGCTTTTTGGAGCGCATCTTCCTTTGCCTTTTCCATAATTACTTCATTTGTCTTGCTGCTTTTGTACTCATATCCGACATACACCAGTAGCAAAAAACTGAGTAGGCAGAGTAGTGATGCAATGCACACTGCTTGTTTTCTACGTTTATCCGACTCGGTCATTTTCATCTCTTAACATCATTACTGTTCCTTTCGCACAGACGAATGTAATAAGCTGAACTCTAATTTTCCAGAATTTATCATCATTTATCCATTAAAAGATGAATTAATTTTTAAACTACTGCCGTATTGTGATAATTGCTAGCATTTGTGTACATCTGCGAAAGTTGGATTAATCTTTACATTATTATACATTTCTTTATATTTAAACTCGGGTCATATCTGAGAATTTTATGTGGTAGAGAACCAGAGCCAAATGCAGCGATTTTAGATAGTCAGTCAGTTAAAACCACGGAAACACCAGGAGTACGCGGCTATGATGCCGGCAAGAAAGTTAAAGGGAGAAAGCGCCACATTCTGGTGGATACAATAGGGGCTACTATTGATAGTTGTAGTTCATTCGGCGAATATTTAAAATAGCATGTGAATTGGGCAGGAAATAAATCGTTGCAGCTGTTGCCGGAAATTTCGTCGAAACTTCAGGTAAAAATATGCGTAAACCAAATATAATATAAATAACTAAGTATAATATAGAAGTCAATATTAACTGCAGATTTGAATTTTTTTAGAACTTAGTTCTTTATTGTTTACCTATACGATTTTATAGCATTAATACGAAGACATCGGAATAAGCATGACTACCAATATAAAAACGATTCCACTCGCTTTTGGAAGCGGGATTTCTGAGCTGAGCATACCTGAGAAAAATGTCTCCAGTATCATCCTGCCTTCGGAATCCGAAGTAAAGGAAGAAGGGGCTTCCCTTATTAAAAAGGCGCTTGAGAATCCAATAAAAAGCAGACGGCTTTCTGAGATTGTAAACCCAAATTCAAGAATTGCAATTATCGTAAGCGATGTTACGAGACCAACTCCTACTGCAAAAATTCTCCCTCCTCTACTTGATGAGCTTTATCTCGGAGGAGCAAAAAATGAGAATATCACTATTGTATTTGCCCTCGGGCTCCATCGCTTACAGACTGAAGAAGAATGCCGACAGCTTGTAGGGGAAGAAATCTTTGAAAAAATAAGGTGCATCCAGCACGACAGGAAAAGGTGCAGGCTGCTTGGGGAAACAAGTTTCGGAACCCCTGTTGAAGTTTTCGAAGACGTAATCGACTCCGACCTTATCATAAGCACAGGGACACTGGAATTTCACTATTATGCGGGATATGGAGGAGGAGGAAAGTCCATCCTTCCAGGGGTCAGTTCTGAAAAATCCATTATCTCATTCCATAGCTTTTACAGCAAAATCTTTGAAGGGGATCCTCTCTCAGGCAGAGCCGACAGCCCGGCAAGGCAGAATATTGAGGAAGCTGCAAGGATTGCAGGCCTTGGCTTTATCCTTAATGTCGTAGTCAACAGCAAAAAAGAGATAGTTGCTGCTGTTGCAGGCGACTTTATCGAAGCTCACAGGAAAGGCACGGAATATGTTGATGCCATGTACAAAGTGTCCGTAGAGCCTGCGGATGCCGTAGTCGTTTCCTGTGGGGGTTTTCCAAAGGATATCAACCTTTACCAGGCAACAAAATCCCTTGAACATGCTATCCCTGCCGTAAAAAGAGGGGGTTCAATCATCCTTGTAGCCGAATGTGCCGAGGGAATAGGAAACAAAGTTTACGAGTGCTGGAATAGGGAATGCAAGGTCCCTGAAGACGCAGTCGAGCGCTTCAAAAATTGTTTTGAGTTCGGGGGGCATAAAGCTGCTATTGTCGGGAGGGCTGCGAAAGAATTCAAACTTTACCTTGTCTCAAAGCTTCCTGAAGCCGAAAGCGAAAAAGCTTTCTTTACGCCCGCAAAAAGCATAAAAGAAGCTGTTGAAAAGGTTTTTTCAGAAAATCCCGGGGCTAAAATTCATTTAATGCCTCATGGAGGGTGTACCCTGCCTGTAAAGCGATAAAAGGTACTATAGATAAAAAATGAAGGTTTGAACTGCCTTTAAAGTTATCTTATAGTTCTTTTTATACTTGTTTATCCTTATTATTTTACAATAATAAAGAAAAATGGTATCAAGATAAAACATCGGCATAAACATGACTGCAAACATAAAAAAAATACCACTTGCTTTTGGAAGTACGGGAATTGAGTTTGAAATCCCGGAAAGAAATCTCGCCAGTATTATTTTGCCTTCGGAATTTGAAATAAAAGAAAAGCCTTCTTTTTTAATCAAAAGGTCACTTGAAAATCCCATAAAAAGCAGAAGGCTTTCTGAGATTGTAAACCCGAATTCAAGAATTGCAATCATAGTTAGCGATGTTACGCGGCCAACTCCTACTGCAAAGCTTCTTCCGCCTCTGCTTGAAGAACTTTATCTTGGAGGAGCAAAAAATGAGAATATCACTATTGTTTTTGCACTCGGTCTCCATCGCTTACAGACTGAAGAAGAGTGCCGCCAGCTTGTAGGAGAAGAAATCTTTGAAAAAATAAGGTGCGTCCAGCACGACAGGAAAAAGTGCAGGTATCTCGGAGAGACAAGTTTCGGAACGCCTGTAGAAGTTTTCGAAGAAGTAGTCGACTCCGACCTTATAATAAGCACAGGCACTCTGGAATTTCACTATTATGCAGGGTATGGAGGAGGAGGGAAGTCCATCCTTCCAGGAGTCAGTTCTGAGAAATCCATTCTCTCTTATCATAGCTTTTATAGCAAACTGTTTGAAGGGGCCCCTCTCTCAGGCAGAGCCGATAATCCGGCAAGGCAGAATATAGAGGAAGCTGCAAGGATTGCGAGCCTTGACTTCATCCTTAATGTCGTGCTTAACAGCAAAAAAGAGATAGTTGCTGCCGTTGCCGGGAATTTCATAGAAGCTCACAGGAAAGGAACCGAGATTGTAGATTCTATGTATAAGGTGCCTGTAGAACCTGCAGATGCAGTAATAGTCTCCTGTGGGGGCTTTCCAAAGGATATGAACCTTTTCCAGGCGACAAAGTCCCTTGAAAATGCAATTTTTGCCGTAAAAAAAGGAGGCTCAATAGTGCTTGTGGCCGAATGTACTGAAGGAATCGGGGATAGAGTCTATGAGCGCTGGAATAGAGAATGCAAAACTCCCGATGAGGCAATACGAAAATTCAGAAAATGTTTTGAATTCGGCGGGCATAAAGCTGCCACTGTCGGAAGGGCTGCAAAAGATTTCAAACTTTACCTGGTTTCAAAGCTTCCAGAGACTGAGAGCAGAAGCGCCTTCTTTATTCCTGTAAAAATCATAGAAGAAGCGCTTGAAAAGATTTTTTCCGAAAATCCTGACGCTAAAATTCACGTTATGCCCAATGGTGGATGGACCCTACCCGTAATGAAATAAGAAGACAGCTATAAAAGAAGGCGGTTATAAGATAGCACAACTATAAAAGAAAATAACTATAAAATAATAAAACTATAAAAGAAAATAACTATAAAATAATAAAACTATAAAAGACTATAGAAAAAAGGCAAGTGAAATGCCAGACATGACTGCAAACACAAAAATAATATCATTAGCTTTTGGAAGCATGGCACTTGAGCTGGATATTCCGGAAAGAAACGTATCCAGTATTATTCTGCCTTCAGAACCTGAAAGAAAGGAAGATGCGGCTTTTTTGATTAAAAAAGCGCTTGAAAACCCTGTGAAAAGCAGACGGCTTTCTGAGATTGTAAACCCGGGTTCAAGCGTTGTAATTATCGTAAGCGATGTTACCAGGCCAACCCCTACTGCAAAGATCCTTCCACCTCTGCTTGAAGAACTTTATCTTGGAGGGGCAAAAAATGAGAATATAACTATTGTTTTTGCCCTTGGGCTCCACCGGAACCAGACTGAAGAGGAATCCCAAAAACTGGTTGGAGAGGAGGTCTACAAAAAGATCCGCTGCATCCAGCACGATACCAGCAGATGCAGGTGTATTGGTGTGACTTCCCGCGGAACCCCTGTTGAAATATTTGAAGGTATTCTGGATTCAGATGTTATTATAGGGACAGGGAGCATCGAATTCCATTACTATGCAGGATATAGCGGAGGGGCAAAATCAGTGCTTCCCGGTGTAAGTTCGCAGGAGGCTGTGGTCACAAACCACAAAATGATGATAGAGGAAAAGGCTGTTTCCGGAAGGGTCGACGGCCCTGTCAGGCAGGACATGGAAGAAGCCGCAAAAATTTCCGGCCTTGATTTTATCCTGAATGTGGTGCTTGACAGCAAAAAGGAGATAGTCTCTGCCGTTGCAGGGAACTTTATCGAGGCACACAGGAAAGGAATAGAGGTTGTGGATTCCATGTACAAGGTGCCTGTAGAACCTGCTGACGCAGTTATAGTTTCCTGCGGGGGCTTTCCGAAAGATATCAACCTTTTTCAGGCAAACAAAGCTCTTGACAATGCAACTCAGGCCGTAAAAGAAGGAGGTTCCATTATCCTTGTGGCCGAATGCGCAGAAGGGATCGGAAACCAGGTATATGAATGCTGGAATCGGGAGTGCCAGAGCCCTGACGATGCAATCGAGCGTTTCAAACATTGTTTTGAGTTCGGGGGACACAAGACTGCAATCGTTGCAAAAGTTGCAAAAAAATTCAAGCTTTACCTGGTATCAAAACTCCCGGAAGAGCAAACAAGAACTGCATTCTTTACTCCGATGGCAAGCTTGAAGGACGCATTATCTGCAGTCCTGTCAGAAAATCCTGATGCAAAGATTCACCTTATGCCTCACGGAGGGCAGACCCTGCCTGTCCGAAAAGATAACTGATAAGCTTTCAGTTTGCCAGGCTTTCAGTTTGCCTATTTTGAAGTTTCAAACTTAAAACCTTTGAAATATTAAAAAACTCTGAAATATTAGACTTTTTTTTAAAAAGAGCAGGAAACAAAGGAAGCAGAAATAAAAAATAAAGCGCGGAGGTGCAGGCTCAAATGCCTGCCGAATCCGTTGCTTTGTGTGATGCTGTTTCCGATACTTCTTCTTTCATCTTCAAACCTTCGCCTGTAAACTTTCTTCAGGAACTCTGGCGAGAATTTGGGTGTCATAAGGCTTACCACAATAAGGGCAAGGAAAGAGAGAGGGGTTGCGACCAGGATCGGGTCTACAAGAGGCCAGGTGCCGGCAAGTAAAGTCGCTTTTCCGAATATTGCCTGGCAGATCCCGAGAGGCACTGCTTCTTTTGCATGGATAAAGACCAGCCAGAAGAGACTGCTTATCGAGCCCACAACAAGGCTTGCAGTTGCTCCGGCTTTTGTTGTACGCTTCCAGAACAAAGCTCCAATGTAGAGGGGCAGGAAGGCGGATGTGCACAGGCCCATGAACAT
This sequence comes from uncultured Methanosarcinaceae archaeon, assembly GCA_963774465.1. GTDB lineage: Archaea > Halobacteriota > Methanosarcinia > Methanosarcinales > Methanosarcinaceae > Methanosarcina. Next base: position 44,243 of record CAVZFI010000030.1, read on the forward strand.
GGCAGTAGCTCTTGCGATAATACTTCCAGGGAGAATGTAAGCCAGGATAACTGAAACCAGGATGGTAAAGGCAATCCCTAACTTTGTAACATGGACTGTACTTGCACTGGACTTGCCTTTCATGAGGCCCTGCTGGTAGAAGTCGTACCCTATGGCTGTACCCATAGTGTGGAACTGGGCAGCTGCAGTAGACATTGCTGCCGAGAGCAGGCTGAGCATGAAGATTGCCACAAACATCTCAGGCATTGCATGGTTCAGGAATGCAGGCATTATAAGGTCAGTATTCCCGCCAGGGACAACCTGAAGGGAAATCATGCCTGTAGTCCTGTAAAAGTATACATTGGAAAGAGCTCCCACAACATATGCGACTCCTGCCATCATCAGAAGGAAGGGACCTCCCACAGCAACTGCCCTTTTCAAAGAACGGTCGTCTTTCACAGTCATGAACCTGACTGCAAGCTGTGGCTGCGCAAGTACTCCTATCCCTACTCCCATTATGATTGTGGAAACCAGTGTCCACCAGATCGGGGAATTGAAAGCTGGCATTGCAGTCCAGCCCCTGTGCCCCTGATCAACAAGAGCCTGAGGAACAAGGTTTGCCATATTAGTAAGAGCCTGGTGGGCTTCTACGACTCCTCCCAGTTTGCTGTAGGTAAATACCAGCAGAAATGTCATTCCTATCAACATAATAGTGGCCTGCATTGCATCCACGTACATTACTGATAGGAGGCCGCCTTTAATCACATAAAAAGCAATGATAACGGTAAAGAGCAGAAGAGCGAGGTTATAGTTTATCCCAAGCGTGGTCTCAAGAAAACTACCTGCCCCTATGATCACGCTTGCAGCGTAAAGTGGCATGAAAACCGCTACAAGAAGCCCGGAAAATGCTTGAATAAACCTGGATTGGAAGCGTTTTCCTATAAATTCAGGATAAGTAATGGCTCCAAGGTTTAGCCCCATGCGCCGGGTTCCAGGGCCAAAGACCACGAAAGCAATGAAAATCCCGAAAAAGATGTTCATGAAGACAAGCCACAGAAGCCCCATTCCTAAGGAAGCGGCTACTCCTCCGAATCCTATAATCGCAGAAGTGCTGATAAACGCAGCTCCGTAGGAGAGAGCCATAATTGCCGGGTGTACGCGTCGGCCTGCAAGCATATACCCATCTGTCTGGGAATTTTTCTTATACCCCAGCCGGGCAACGTAGAAAGTGGCCGCAAAATAAACAACGACAAAAAGGATCAGAGTTGAAGTACTGACTGCCATAAAAATAACTCCAGAATAGTTTCGACTACTGTTTTTTCTCAGGCATTATCAAAAAAGGTTGACTGAAGCGAACTCTTTAGAGTAAATCCCGGACCCGTTTACTGGTCCTGAGTCACCTGTTTCTGAGTACCGCTCTTTACTGCCTGTTCTTCTTTTTCCTCTCTCCAATTCAATGCCCCATAAACCATGCATCCGAGTGCACTTAATATACAAGCAAGATATGCAAGCCAGATTTGCGGATCATCTATTCCTAACATCTACAACACCTTCCTAGAAAATATCCTGATAATAGCTAACGTGATACCTGTTAGCATTGTACATTTAACGCTTTTTGTTATTTAAATATATTGAGTAAAGAAGATTCTAAGCCAACGTACATTTTATAGAATATGAGGCTGATAATATACTCTTATTATGCCAGATAGGGTCCGAAAAATTACTGGATTCGAGAAGGTATTTTTATGGGTAAATTAATAAAAATTAGCCTGATTGTCCTGTTTTTTGTCTTTCTGGGAGCTGGTCTATTACACTATCACACAGACCAGCTTTATAATGAAAACTTTAAGAGTATTTATGAGTATGATATAACTCTTGAGGCAGATTCTGAATTGACAAACGTTACATTCTACCTTCCCCTGCCGGTTTACAAAAATGAGTCCGCAAGCGGAAACGAACTTGTAAGCCGGTATCTGCAGGAAGATGACGGATGGAATTTAAGCCTGGTTGACACAGAAAACGGAAAAATGCTTGCATTGAGAACAGATAGATTCGTTCCGGAAATGCGTTCTCCTCCGGCAGCGATAAGTGATATAAGTGATACTTCCGAAGAAATGAATGAGGACCGGATCTGTTGAAAGTCCAGAACCGGGTGATGAGATTCAGGGAGTAGGACTGCCGGAAACCGGAAGCCTGGTAAATTCCTCAGAAAATATGCCGTTTGCCATGCCTTTAGAATTCCGTGGGGAGCTTGCTTCGGATTCGGAAATTAATACAAAGTTTCCTCTCGGAAACGAGCCCGTACTGAACCCCGCGTACAACCTGACCCTTTCGACATATGATCTCCCTTCTCCAGAAAACAAAGAACCTCCGACTGTTTATAATTACGATTCTCTGGTTTATGCCGACTATGAAACCTCTCCAGAGGCTAAGGTTTCTCTGACAGTCCATTTCTCAGGCAGGAACGAGTGGTGGATCTACGGCTGGAACTGGAACCAGTATTATGAATATATCTACGCCGATCTCAGCGGCCCACAACAGGGCTGGATGCCCGTTAAAGGAAAAATTACCATGGGAGATGGGAATTACAGGTGAACCCCTTAAGGGGGTTCATTCTCCTTTTTTGAGGAATCTCTCCAGGTTGTTTTTGACTTGTTTTTCGACTTCTTCTTTTGATTTTTCTTTCTTCTTTTGATTTTTCTTCATGCGTCATCGGATAAGCATTAAATTCCCTTTCTTGTACATGTTTTTATCATAATACCTAAATATCTCTGTATCTATGTCTCCCCGTCCCCCACCTACTCTTGAAGACTCTCTTCGGGAAATGTTTCCCGAAGAGTGGTTAAGGCAAACTGCTAAAGAAACTGGTCTTATAGTACGTGAACGTAAAATTGACCCTGTCATCATTTTTTGGGTTTTAACTCTTAGTTTTGGTGTACGCTTGCAGCATACACTTGCCAGTTTGAAAAGAGAATATGAAACCGAGTATTCAATAAACCAACGTTTCAATCCTTTTTTCAGTGGATCTTGCTTTCGAATCTTCTATAATATGGTGTTCCCAGGTAATTTCCATCGTTTTTCTAAACATCGTCGCAATGGGACAGGTATGCATCATAGTATCCTGAATTACCTCAGCGACTGTGTTATCATCCACGTCGCCGGAAAGAGTGATTACAAGATGCAGCTTCTCAAAAAAGCACTCGCAGATTTTGCTCTTGGTACCATCGATCTTTATTGTAAAAGAGTCTAGTTTAAAGCCTTTCTTGGAAATATCCATGACCATAATAATACCTATGCAGCTACCCAGAGCCGTGACCAGATAATCTACCGGATTTGGGGTTTTACCGCTTCCACCCATAGAAACAGCTGGCTCTACGGGAGTTTTGCAGCCTGTACTATTCTCTGCAACAAACTGCATTCCACCTTCATACGATATAGTTATAGTAGGATTGTTCTCGGACATGCAAACACCTTACTCCATTCTTAAATTCCAATACTTGCTGAGATTACCTTTCCTTTATCATTTCAATTGGGGTTTTCCGCCATATAAATGGTCGCCTTTAGAATACGTGATATCAGTCTTGCTGCTGCTCGCACCATTATTCTTATATTACTTTATCAAATATTATCTTTTTTACTCTTTAAAAGTTTCAAAATTTAAATTGAAGCTAAGCAACCGCGACAAAGTGGCAGCAGTGAAAATCAGCAAAAAAGTTTCAATCATTATCTTAGCGGATATTAATCTCGAGCTTACTCGCGAATCTTTTAAGATCCCTTTAATGCTAAAACCGTGATGAGATTAATTCGAGCTCATAGTATTCAGCCAGAAACGAAATTTAATATTTTCTGTCTGGCTTTTGTTTTCTTTTGGTCATCTCATCTGCGGAAAGTAGGTTTCAGGTAGATTCCTACATATTATTTGTTTTGGTTCAGTTGGAGGGATGCAGAAAATCGGTTTTTTACAAAGTGAATATTATCAAGCTAAAAATACAGTGGTTTTTTCCTCTAAAACTACTGCATTTTGCATTTTATCTCAATAGATGGCCCTTAAACACCATGGTTAAAACTTATTTTCCAGACCGTAAAAGGTTTAATGCTAATTATTTTTTCAGTTCAGCTGCGTAGATTCTATAACATTTACCACAGAACCATTTGATACCTGACGAAGCCGGAACTGTTAAATATTTATAGAAAATACAAATAGTTTTTATGTATTCCTGGGATCCAAAACTTTATTCTTCTAATTCCTTAGCACAAAAAAACTGGGGTTTTGAACTTCTTGCAAAACTGCATTTCAAAGGAAATGAAAGATTTCTGGACGTTGGCTGTGGTGATGGAAAGCTTAGTGCTGAAATAGCAAGAAACCTACCTGAAGGCTCTGTTCTAGGAATCGATCTCTCAGAAGAAATGATTACTTTTGCCAGAAATCATTATCCTCAAGAGAAGTTCCCAAACCTTGCTTTTATGCAGATAAACGCAAGTGAACTTACTTTTGATTCTGAATTCGATGTTGTCTTTTCCAACGCTGTTCTTCATTGGATAAAGGCTCCTGAAACTGCTCTGAAGAGCTTTTGGAAAAGTCTCAAACCCGATGGAGTGTTTCTGGCCCAGTTTGGAGGGAGGGGAAACGCTGCGGAAGTCTTCAAAATTGTTGACTTCATGCTTGAAGATGAAAAATGGAGCTCTTATTTCAGGGATTTTGTATTTCCATATGGCTTTTATGGACCTGAAGAATACGGTAAATGGCTGAAAGATGCAGGTTTTTCAATTCAGCGTTTGGAACTGATCTCAAAAGACATGGCCCTTGACGGAGAAAAGGGACTTTTCGCTTCAATTGCTTCAACCTGGCATCCTTATACACAACAGGTACCCCAAGAGTTGAAAGAGGATTTTATAAAAGAATTGGTAGCTCTTTTTGTGAGGAGTTATCCCCCTGATAACAAAGGATACGTCCATGTCCAGATGAAAAGGCTAGAAATTGAGGCTTATCCGGAGAAATGAGTTGTGGTGCAAAAATAATATTTCCGCAGTTTGATACTATGATTTTTACCTTTGTGTACCTTTTTCCCGGCGATGAGATTGATTAACTTTCCTAATTGTGAAGGTTTACACTGATTTTGTAACAAAGCTAGATTTTTTGCACCACAACCCTATTATTGGAGTAAAGTTTAGTCTGGAATCAAAGTTATGTAAAGTCTTCAGGAACTGAACACTATTATAGATTCGACTTTTCAGAGATCAACAGATTGATAAAGTGGGATAAATTCAATTAAATTCAGTGATACCGAACGATGAGTCTGAGACGAGCAACACTTAGGTGCTACCCTCAGGTTTCTTTCGGTTAGCTGTAGAGGAAATGATTCATAATGTCAAGCAAGACAACATTCGAAATAGAAGATAAGTGTCTTCCACCTTTCTTTGTGAAGCAAAAAATCTCCATTGAAAAAGGAGAGGGAATTTATGTGTGGGACGAAGAAGGGAAGATGTATATTGATTTCACATCAGGTTGGGGTGTAACATGTATTGGTCACGCTAACCAAGTCATCATTGATGCCCTGATTGATCAGGGAAGAAAGATAATTCAAAACCCCAATTCAGGACTTACATATTCTCCGGCACGTGCACGTCTACTGTCCTTACTGGTAGGAATTCTGCCTCCCAATCTTACAAGAGTATTCTTCACAAATAGCGGAGCTGAAGCGAACGACGCTGCCATTAAACTTGCTCGAAAGGTAACAGGCAGACCCGATATAATTTCTACAGATCAAAGCTTTCATGGGCGTACGATCAGTACAACATCGGCCACAGGTCAGGCCAAGCATAGGGATAGGTATAGTCCTCTGATGCCCAATTATCGGTTCGTTCCCTATGATGACCTAGAGGCTATGAAACATTCTCTGGATGAGAATGTTGCGGCAGTAATTATTGAACCTATTCAGGGAGAAGGTGGAGTTCATGTACCATCTGAAGGATACCTGAAAGAGGTAGATAATCTGTGTAAGAAGAATGGCAGCCTGCTGATCGTGGATGAGATCCAAACTGGCTTTTTTAGAACAGGACCAGCTTTTGTTACAAGTTCCTGTGGGGTGAGAGCAGACTTTCTGACAATGGCAAAGGGAATTGCAGGTGGTTTTCCGTTTGGTGCTTTCGCCTTATCTGAGACTGTCGCAAAGAAGCTCGAAATAGGCGATCATGGAGGTACATACTGTGGCAACCCTCTTGGTTGTGCCGTTTCCTACGCAGTGATAAAATACCTGATAGATAACAACATTTCCAGAAATGTAGAAGAAATGAGCTGTCTTGCCCTGAAAAGAATGAGCTTGTGGCCGAAAATTTATGGAAATGTGATTGCCGACATACGGGGAAAAGGACTCCTTATTATGGTTGAATTCCAGAGCGAAGACATCGCTACAAATGTCAAAAATGAGTGTTTGGCAAGAGGCTTATTTGTCACTCAAACTCAGGGTAATGGAATTAGGATATTTCCCGCGCTAAACATTAAGAAGGGTGAGTTAGAGAAAGGCCTTCTAATCATAGAGGATGTGATTAAAATAATTGACCTTACCTTCTAATGCCCCATTATAGCTGTCTAAGCCCGTTTCTTATGAAAAAACGACCAAAGAAAGTATGCTAACTGGATGGATCTGGGATGTATAAACAGATATATTAGAGCTTTACAGCTGGCTTAGACCCCACTTTCCGCAGATGTCCTTTCAATTTTCACAATTTTTCCTGCTATCGTTTTTTCTGAAAACCGCCCTAGTTACTCAAACATGTGTTTGAAATATCCTACAATTTTCGACCTTTTGCCTTCATTGAAAACTTCCAGCATCCATTTCCCGAAGCTTCAGTTGAGATAATAACTGCAGATTTTCGGGTTGTGGTGCAAAAATAATATTTCCGCAGTTTGATACTATGATTTTTACCTTTGTGTACCTTTTTCCCTGCGATGAGATTGATTAAATTTCCTAATTGTGAAGGTTTACACCGATTTTGTAACAAAGCTAGATTTTTTGCACCACAACCGGAACAATTATTAACGAACTTGTTTCCAATTCCTTCAAACACGCATTCCCCGGTAGAAATGAAGGATTGGATCCAAAAAAAGTAAGAGGAGAAGGAAATAAATCCTTAACCGATGACCAATGGATTTCTCTTTTTACATTCTCATCTTGATTTTTTTCCTTTTTACTTAAAACAGCACTCGGTAATTTCCCCACTAATGTCTTCCCTGAGCATTTCGATGGCTTTGTCGAATTCATCGGTCTGGCCGAGAACCCACATAAGTTTGACAAGTGCCGTTTCGGGCAGGGTATCTTCCCCTTCGATTGCACCGGCTTTCAGCATGTCACGGCCTGTATCATAGACGCGGTCGCAGATTCTGCCGCTAAGGCACTGGGATGTCACTATCACAGGCATTTTTGCATCCGTAGCTTTCCGGACCATAGGGATCCATTTCGTAGAAACGTGCCCGAGGCCTGTACCTTCGAGAACCAGCCCTCTGTAACCGCCGTTGATGTAGCAGTCAAGGATTTCGGGATCTGAACCGGGCGTAAACTTAACAAGGGCACATTTAGGTTCCATGCCTGGCTTGAATTTGAGAGATACCTCTCCACGTCTGGCATAATCAATGAAAGTTTTTATTTCCCCTGTATTGTAGTCCACAACCCCAATTGGAAGGGAGTTTACGGACTTGAAAGCGTCCCTGCGGGAAGTATGCATTTTCCGGACTTTAGTTCCGCGGTGAATCTCACAAAAGTTGTCCGAGGTTGTGCCGTGCATGACAACGGAAACTTCGGCAATGTCGCTTATAGCCACCAGGGCTGCACAGATCGCGTTCATGGCGTTGTCGCTGCTGGGACGGTCTGCACTTCTCTGGGAACCTACCAGAACAATAGGCACAGGCGTTTTGATCATGAACGAAAGGGCTGCAGCAGTGTACATCATGGTGTCCGTGCCGTGGGTTACGATCACTCCGTCAGCTCCTGCTTCTATTTCTTCCACAACTGCGCGGGCAAGGTTTTGCCAGGATTCCGAATCCATATTTTCCGAAAGGATGCTTGAGATTACCCTGCCTTTAAAATCCGCTATTTTCTTGAGTTCAGGGATAGCGGCAAGGATATCGTCAGCAGTAAACTGAGATGTGACTGCACCTGTCCTGTAGTCGATTTTGCTGGCAATCGTTCCGCCTGTGGAAAGAATTGCGACTTTCGGAAGCTTTTTTCCAGGCTCTGATGTTTCCTCTCTTGCCGGCTTGCATTCCTTCCCGCCGTTCATGCCTCCGTTTGCAATTTCTCCATTGTTTTCCAGAAGAGTTATCCTGACTTTATCCGTGGAAAAACCGGCATTATAACCGCTTTTCATTTTTATTGTAATATATCCTTCCATCGACGGCATCACTTTGCCTTCGTAGACAGTGCCGTTCTTTTCAATACGTACCCAGTCGCCCTGTTTGAATTCCATGAATAATCCCTTTTATGATAAATTTTTTGAAATGCTGCATAGATAATAGGTATTTTTGTGTGATACCAGGTGTTATTATGTGATACCTGGGTATTTTGTGTGATACTAAGAGGTCAAAGTAATATTAAAACTAAATGTGTTTTATTAAAACTAAATGTGTTTTTCGTGCTTACTGAACACTCAAGCTTTCCTGTACTCGTTGACGACTGCAAGCAGATTTTCAAAAGCCGAGTCGGTGATGTCTTTCAGGGTCGCAATTTCCTGCTTATTAAGTTCAAGGTCAGTCTGCCTTTTTGAGAGGTAATGCCGCATTTCCTCAGGGGCGGGCCCGCCAGCAATTTTCCTTCTCTTTATGTTCGAAACCGGATCAAGGGCTTCCTTTACCATCTTTTCTGTCAGCCCCCTGCTTGAAAGAGATTCACCCAGAACAATTTCGGTCACGGAATCGATCTTTTCGATGGTGGGTTTTTCCTTTTCCCTTGCAAGCATCCCGACGATCTGGTGGGCAGTCCTGAAGGGGATTCCGGTTTCCCGGACAAAGGTGTCCGCAAGTTCGGTAGCTGTCGTAAAACCGGCGACTGACTGGACAGCAAGCACTTCGGGGTGGACTTTCATGGTCCTTACCATACCTCCCATAACCCTTACTGAAGCCCTCACAGTTTCTACAGAGCGCCAGATATTCGGAGTCGCTTCTTGCAGGTCCCGGTTATAACTCAGGGGCAGGCCCTTGCAGATAGTAACCAGGGACATAAGCGCTCCAACGGCTACTCCTGTTTTTCCGCGCATGAGCTCGGCAGTATCAGGATTTTTTTTCTGGGGCATAATCGAGGAGGTAGAGGCATACATATCATCGAGTTCTACGAAATTGAATTCTGAAGACGACCAGACCACAAGTTCTTCGGCCATCCTGCTCAGGTTTATCATGAGGTTTGTAAATACTGAGGCGCACTCAATAAGAAAGTCCCTGCTGCTGACCGCATCCATCGAGTTTTCCAGTAAGCCTGCAAAGCCCAGAAGTTCCTGAGTCCTTTTCCTGTTGAGGTTAAAACCCGTGGAGGCAAACGCAGCAGCCCCGAGAGGGCAGAGGTTTACTCTGGAATAAGCGTCCTGAACCCGGTCAAAGTCCCTCCCGATAGCAGCTTCGTGGGCGCACAGGTGATGGGCAAGGGTTGTCGGCTGGGCATGCTGCAGGTGAGTAAAACCAGGCATGAGAGTTTCGGTATGTTTTTCTGCAAGGGACAGAAGAGTCTGCCTGAGCTTAAATATCTCCTCAAGCAGCCCGGTCAGTTCCTCTCTAAGGGTGAGCCTGATGCAGGTCGCAACCTCATCGTTTCTGGAACGTCCCGAGTGCATCCTGCCTCCTACGTCTTCTCCAACCATATCGATGAGCCTGGACTCAAGGGAGATATGAATGTCTTCGTAGCTGAAATCGAGCTTTTCCATCCCCTCTTCCCTGATTTTCAAAAGCCCGCTAAGGATTTTGCTGCAGTCCTCCTCATTTATAATGCCCTGCTCTTCCAGCATTACTGTGTGAGCAAGGTCCACTGCTATATCAGCATCAAAAATCCACCTGTCAGCCTCCATGGAGGAGGTGTAACGTAAAATTTCCTCGTCCTGGGCGGCTTCCAGCCTTCCTCTGCGTAATATATTGCTCATCGGGTTTCCTCTTTGTAATCTTTGTGAAATAAATCTGTATGCGTGAAAATCTGTATTGAAATAGTAATGCTGTATTGGAATAGTAATGCCTGTATTGGAATAGTAATGTCCGTATTGGAATAGTAATGCCTGTGAGACTGAATGGTATCCTTGGGTTTGCCCCGGTTTGATGTGCGTATATTTTTTCCGTGTAGGGTATAAGTATTATGTAAGTATGTGGTGATCTCGCTCACGTTTTATTTGCTCTTATGCTGTAAACGAGCCGGATGTTATAAAATCTGCAGCGTGGTATTATTCCGAACGCTTAAATATGAATCGGTTTCAGGGAGTTTTCCTGTAAAGTAACTGTATCAGGTGGGCGCTTGCCTTTTTAGTTATAAATTCCGGAAAATTTGTCCTGATTACTGACCTGTTCGGTTTCCTCCTATATCCAGAAAAGCTAATGAGAATGAAAGCGTAAATTTATCTAATGTCTGTGGTTTCAAAGTACAACCGAATCGCGCCCATCTATGAGCTGATAGATTTGCCGCTGGAGCTTTTCTTTTTCCGGAAGTGGAGAAAAGAGACACTTTCAGGCCTGAATGGAAAAGTTCTGGAAGTCGGGGTGGGAACAGGAAGGAATCTGAAATATTATCCGGCGGGATGTTCGGTAACAGGAATCGATAAGAGCGAAGGGATGCTTGAAAAAGCCCTAGAGAAAGCCACCGACATGAAAAATGTAACTCTTTTACTTATGGATGCAGAGCACCTGGAATTCCCTGACAACAGCTTTGATTATGTGGTTACTACTTTTGTCCTCTGCACAATCCCTGATCCTGTGAAAGCTCTCAAGGAAATGAGACGAGTCCTGAAACCGTCAGGGGAACTTATAGCTCTTGAGCACGTGCACAGCAGCTACCTTTTTATTGACTGCATAGAACATTTAATTAATCCGGCTCTGTTTTTCCTGCTTGGGGATCATACGACCCGAAATACCTTGAAGAATATCGAAAAAGCCGGCTTCACCATTAAGGAAGCAAAAAAACTGGCTTTTAAGGACGTTTTCAGGAAAATAAGGGCAAAACCTTGATTATTTAATCTGTATCTGCCTAAATATGCCTGTTTAAATTAAAAATGTTTATAACCAGTGAGAACTTTTACTTTTTGAAATTGGAAGTTAATTTATTTTTAATGCAGTATATTCATTTTTGCGAAAGTTTCTCGTTGATTAGTCTAATCGAAATCTCCCGACAGAAGTAGTTAAAATGGTGGCTGATACTATTGGATATGATTGGTTTCCTTTAATGGTATCTTCTGGTTTGATAGCTAGCATTGTCAGTGTGGCAGTATGATCGCCATGTCAGATCACAAGACGAAAAGGAACGAAAAAGGAAGATGCTATATTATCCTCTTTTTTTAGCATGCAAAGGAATCATTGAAGTTGTAACCAACTACAAAAGTTTGGGGAATTCTCGAAGCAGAAAACTCTTTATGTCCAATGCAAAAATGCTGGATGAAATTTATTCAAACCACGAGATGATATATCTTGAAGGTGAAAATTTACATGAATTTTTGAAATTGAAAAAAGTCATTGATGTAAATTTTCAATATTTTGAGATGCGCAACTGGGAATATTTAGAAGATTTGTTTGAAAGTGAAGACTTTGAAGACATCAAAGCATCTGCAAATAATCTGTTATCTGTATGCCAGAGAGAAGTTGAAGAACTGAGGAATCTGCCGGGTGAAATGGAATGACAATGAAATACAATTTACTTCTTTCTTGTGAGGATATTTTAGTAGAAAATCAAAAAATAGAGCGATTAATCAACAAAATGATTGAGTCAGACCAGCAGACCGGTAATAATGGCAATGGAATCAGGATAGAGTGTAAGTGCGGACATAATTACGATATAAAGCAGTTGATAAGTTATCTCAGTGACTGTGAACAAAGCACCGTTTACGTTATTGATACACATAAAGAATTGGATAACATAAATTACTGGGAAATTGGGTATGCGATGGGAAAAGGAATAGAAATTATAGGTTACTCAGATGGTGAAAGCGAAAAAAAGATTCCTGAAAATATAGAAAGTCTCATCAACGTACCTGAAAACAGTAAGATGTTTATCGAAAATATACGGGATATTATAAATAATCTAAAACCAAAACAGGATATTTTTGCTCAGGACTGGGCAGATCAATTGAAACCTGCTGAAAAAGAAATTGAAGGTGGTATTTAATGGCATTTCGAAAAGTAAATTCTCGAAAATTAAAACAAGCAGATAGTATACAAGAAACTGCCATTAAACTACATAAGAAA
>CAVZFI010000031.1:0-72732 GCA_963774465.1 uncultured Methanosarcinaceae archaeon
TTAAACCGCTTACGAAAAGCACTGCCAGAAAACTCAGCCCTAACAGATTTACTGCATCTTCGTCCGATTCTGGCAGCATTATGGAATATTCGTACCTCATGCAGGCAATGACACTGATAATGCTGGTGATAGAAATGTATAGAGCCCAGACTCCGAAATCTTCAGGCCCATACAGGCGGGTCAACACAGGAGCAGATAGAATTGTAAGGATTTGAGCAAAGGTTGTCCCGCCTGCAAGTGTCAGTACATCAAATGCAAAGCTTTCCTTCTTGTTATTTTGAGATATGTTTTCTGTCGCGTGTGATGCTGTTTCATCCATAACCAGTACCTTAAACGAAATTGCCTTTAGAGTTGAGCTCAATGTATTCCTGAAATTTTTAAGCCATTTTTCTCTTTTGAAATCTGCAACTCTAGGAATAATATCCTCAAGCTGATATTCCCTGTCTGATTTGTCTTCCCTCCAAGCCCCCTTATATATTAACCCTCCCTGAATAAATTTATCTGCTCTCTTATTTTGTATGCACAGTCACAGTTGAGATCACATGATTTCTCTTTAACACTCATTTATTTTTTACTATAGGGTTCTTTTATGGCTTCTGGGGGGTGCCAGACATGATAAATAGGTTTTAACAGAGGGGTATTGCTAATCTTTGAAGGATTCAAATCCCATAAATCTGTGTCAATCAGCTTTACCCCAGACAGGTTGCATAACTGAAAAAAAAGAAATTTATTAGCCTGCCCTAGCAGTGTTGCTTGATTAATTTGTATTATCTATACAGGAATATTTTATTTAGCGTTCAGATGACTCTGAAAGTTGCCAGCCGGAATTCTTAAGTGCCTGAAAACTCTCAATGCTTCTTCTCAACACTGGTATGCCACCAATTATATACCTCTTCCCCGCTTGCGATCCATGCCTTTTTGCCGGACACGTATTTGAGGAACTTTTCGTAATATGTAAGGGATTCTCCCTCGATCTGTGTATTGTTGTGCCACAGGATTGTAATTACTCCATTGTACTGCTCAACTTTATCAATAAGGCTTTTTATGAGTTCCCATGCCTTTTTAACGTCAAGCCGCATGTAATCTTTTAGCAAAGTCCGATCCATGACTATAAGAGGTAATTCAATGATGTCGATTTCTTTTCCGGTATTTATATTATAAGGCCTGAAAGGGTGGCACATTCCATTTCTAAAACCTGCGCAGTCCGCATACCCGAATGTTGTGTCATACTTAAAGTTTGCTTTGCTCAATAACTCCCATGTATCCGGTACTTTAAACCTTAAATAATGATTCCTGTACCCTATAATTTGTTTGCCGAGAACCTTTTCAAGTCTCTGCTTTTTTTCCTTTATGTCCTCCAGACTCCTGTAAGATTCGTGCCCGCCATGCAGGCCGACTTCCCATCCATGAGAAGATATAAACTTTAACTCTGCTTCAAGGTCCTCAATTTCGTAATTGAAATCCTTCTCTCCAGGACGCAAGGCCAAAAAATAAAAGCTGGATTTGGCATTATATTTTGCTTCCAGCTCCATTATTTCTCTAAAGTTCCAGCATGGATTCCACTTTTTGTTAATTCTGGAAAAAGGTGTCTTCATAGCATCTGTTATATTACCTTTAGCAAATGCTTTGGCAGTTCCAACGAGCGGGTACAGTTTTTCCGGATAGGCTACATCAATATCATGAGTAAGGCAAACAGCAAATTTCTTTCCGCCCGGATATTCAGGACGTAACCCGTTTTCTACCATAAATCTGGAAACCCTGGGATCAAAAACATTCCTCTGACTGCTTAAATAGTAAGGAAACCTTTCGTACTGGTCGTAAAAGGTCAAATTGTATTCTTCTTTTTTGGTAAAAAGATCCCAAAGTTCCTCGTTTTGTTTTAGTTTCTCAATCATGTTTTTCGCCTTTTTTCCAGATTTGAAAAACTGAACTAATCTCTCATAAGAGAGTTAATGTTCAGACTATTGAGTAAATGTTCAGACTATTACATGTTCGTTCTTATCTCCCCTCCCAATGCCCTTATAGACAAACCCCTTGCCAATGAACTCATCCGGTTCAACTATATTTCTCCCATCCACAATAACCGGATTTGCTTTACCTGTAACTTCCTTTACCCGATCAGCCTTTAGATTAAGGTATGTGCTGTGCCCTGCAAGAACCACCACAGCATCCGCGCCCCTGACAACCTTTTCAATATCATCCGAAATCTCGATCCCTGGATAATTAACAACATAAGGGTCATGCACCGTAACTGTCGCGCCTGCTTTCAGGCAGAGATCCCTGTAGGGTTCTGAAGGCGTGTTCCTCGCATCGTCCGAATCCCGAATGAAAGCCCAGCCGAGCATTGCAACCTTTGAGCCTTTCATCTCCTTTCCAATTCTCTTAAGGGCTGCAACAGTCAGGTTATACATGTGGACAGGCATGAAATCATTGACCTTTCGTGCAAGCACGTAAATCGAATCTGCACCTTCCGGATAATCCAGCTGTCCACTTCCAATTTTAATCCCTCTTTCCAGGTGGTATGTATCCTTGGTAAGACAATGACCTCCAACACCTGCCCCTGGCCAGAGTATAGCTCTTGTAATGCCTTCTCCTTTTAAACTGTCAACGCCTGTCCTTACATCATATACATTTATTCCCATGGCTTCACAATAAAGGGCAAGCTGATTGATTGCTGCAATCTGAAGATCGCGGAAAGTATTCTCTGCAGTTTTAGTAACTTCAGCTGCAGTTGCACTCATAGGAATTACTTTTCCGACAGTCAGTACAGGAGAGTATAGCTCAACAGCCCGCCTGGTACTTGCCTCATTAATACCGCCAACGATCCGGTCATGCTCTCTGATATTTCTCAAAAGCCTGCCTACCATTACCCTTTCAGGGGCATGGGCAAGGGCAAAGTCTTCTCCTGCTTTCAGACCCGACTCTTCTTCAAGAATCTGTTTTGCCATACCTTCGGTTGTGCCAGGGGTGATTGTGGACTCGAGTACTACAAGCATGCCTTGCCTGAGGTGTTTCCCTACATTCCTGATACCTTCAATAAGTGCGGAAAAGTCAGGCTCCAGATCTTTGGGATTTGCAAAAGGAGTTTGGATTGCAAGGGTGACTGCATCAAGTTCTGATATCCTGGAGAAATCAGGAATGCACTCGAACTTGCCAGCTTTCACAACTTTGCCGATAAGGTCTTCGAGGCCTGGCTCTTCTCCTTTGAGAGGGCTTTCTCCGCGGTTGAGCATATCGATTTTATAACTTGAACTTTTCGAGTTGCGCTGGAAGCCGAGAACCTTATTAAAACACGGGGCATCTGCAAAAAGTATGGCTGCAGGGATACCTACGTAGCCCATTCCAATTACTCCTATTTTTTTTATTGGGCCTCTTTCTTTGAAAAGTTCTTCCAATTTACTCATATTTATCACTTTCCAATTGTTTTTTCAAATTTTTCCGAAAATTTTGGAATTCTAATTTCTCAAACTTTTTCCAGCTTATTTTCCTACTTCAATTAATCTTTCTTCTTCGTAGGATTTTATAGCTGCCATCGCCACTTCAAGGGCGTGTTTTCCGTCTTCTCCGCAGGGGTTAGGGTCTTTGCCTGTCGCAGCACAATCTATGAAATAGGCGAGTTCATTTTTCAGGGGTTCGCTATGTTCTACTTTGGCTTTTCTTATCCATTCGTTATCATGTAGCTGTACTGTTTGATTAATATAATCCAAATAAGCAACACCTTTAACTCCGATCGCTGTCAACTGCCTTACCTTATGCGGAGTCAGCCAGTTTGTTTCCACAACTCCTGCAAAGTTATGGTCCATACGCAGGATAATTGAGGCATGATCTTCAAATGAGTGAATATCTGCACCTGCAATTGCATAGACACTATTTATTTTCTTGCCGTAAAGGTATGAGATCACATCTATGTCATGGACACCAATGTCCAGGATTACTCCCACGTCCCTGATCCTCGGGTTATAGGGTCCGACTCGTTTGGTCGAGATTGAAACTATCTTTCCCAGAATGCCTGAATTTATAATCTCTTTGAGCTTTATGACTGCGGGGTTAAAGCGCTCAATGTGGCCAACCATAAGGATTTTTCCCGCTTTTTTTGCGGCTGCTATCATCAAGTCGGCGTTTTCAGTCGTATCTGCAATCGGCTTTTCCACAAGGACATTTACCCCTGCGTCAAGAGCATCAAGTACGACCTGCATATGCAGCTTAGTGGGCACAACAACACTTACCGCATCAAGCCCTTCGGCAAACATCTTATTATAATCTGTAAAGGCTTTTGTCTTGAACTGCGTAGCCATGGCTTCGACGCGCTTCTGGTCTACATCCGAGATCCCGGCAAGTTCTACGCCTTCCATTTCACTATAAATCCTTACGTGGTTCTGTCCCATGGCACCTGTGCCTATTACTCCTACTCTGATCAAAAAGTCTCACTTCCTGGTTCTGAAAATGCAGTGGCTGAAAACTACTCAATCCTTTGCATAAAATTCTTTGGTTGCTTTGACTATTTCCTGCAAGTCGACTCTGGATAATGCGGGATGCACAGGGAGAGAGAGAACTTCTTCCGCTGCTTTTTCCGAAATCGGCAGGGAATCCATGTATCCAAGTTCCCTGTAAACGGGTTGCTTATGAATAGGTATCGGATAATGGACTCCTGTTCCTATCTCTTTTTCCTTCAGGAAAGCTGCCAGTTGATCTCTCTTTTCAGCCCTGATCGTATACTGGTGGAATACGTGGGTACAGCCAGCTTTTGTCTGTGCAGGCACAATTCCGGATATGCCTTTCAACCCTGCTGAAAGTATTGCTGCATTTTCCTGCCTTGCTGCGGTAAATCTATCCAGTTTCCCAAGCTGCACAAGCCCGATCGCAGCCGCAATATCAGTCATGCGCAGATTGAAACCCAGCATTTCGTGCAGGTAACGGACTTTTGAGCCGTGAGCCCGGATCATTTTTGCCTTCTCTGCAATTTCTTTCTCGTCTGTAGTGAGCATTCCGCCTTCGCTGGTTGTCATGTTTTTTGTCGGGTAAAAGCTGAATGCTCCTGTTCCAAAGCTTCCGACCCTTTTTCCAAGGCACTCTGCGCCATGGGACTGGCAGGCATCCTCGATCAAAACAAGCTTATTATCTTCTGCAATTTCCGTTATGGCTTTCATGTCTGCAGGGTGTCCGTAGAGGTGGACAGGGATAATGGCTCTGGTTTTTGAAGTGATTTTCTCCTGAATTTTTTCAGGGTCTATATTATATGTATCTGGCTCGATGTCTGCAAAAACAGGTTTTGCCCCGGTATAGAGGATGCTGTTTGCTGTTGCGATGAAACTGAAGGGAGTTGTAATTACTTCGTCTTCTCTTCCTATTCCATGGGCAAGAAGCGCAATGTGCAGGGCAGCAGTGCCAGAGTTTACAGCGGCTGCATACTCACAACCTGTGTACTCTGAAAAAGCGAGCTCGAATTCTTCTACTTTCGGGCCCTGGGCAATCATGCCTGAACTCAGGACCTCAGATACTGCTTCAATCTCTTCCTTACCCAGCAGGGGCTTGGCAATTGGGATCATTTTCGGACCTCTTTTTAATAATCTCAATAAAACTTTATCTTACTTAATCTTGATTTTTTGATAAGCTTCATTTTTGATAAGCTTATATTCGGTTCAATTCCTTTAAATCTTTGGGAAGTTCTCGGATACTTGCAGGCACTCCGATTGCAAGCTTCCAGGCGGGCACGTTTTTTGTCACGAGTGCCCCTCCGGCAACCATTGCCCCTTCCCCAATTTCCACATCAGGAAGCAGAGTGGCGTTTGCACCTATAGATGCACCTTTTCTCAACACAGGGCCTTTCAATTCGTATTTCTTTCGAATAGGATATTTATCATTAGCCAGAACCGCACAGGGCCCTATAAATACATTATCTTCGATAATAACGTTGGTTGGAATGTAAACATTCCCCTGAATACTGACATTATTCCCTATGTTCACATGCCCATCTATAATGACATTAGTTCCGATGAGGACATTATTTCCTATTTCCGTATTTTCTCTGATCATTACGTTATGTCCGGTTTTGAAGTTTCTTCCTGTTTTTACATTGGAAAATATTATTGATCCGGCTCTTATAATCGAATTAGGGCCTATGATACAGCCTGAAAAGTCAAAATCTTCAATTTCGATATTTTGCTTCAGGATTTCCATCAGGATCTTGTGTTCAGGATATCCCAGAATCACATTTTCCAGTATTACCGTGTCTTTCCCGATTACAGAGGTGCCATATATTTTAGAAGAATTATGGATTTTAAATTCAGTCGAGTTCATTGTTCCCCCCGTTTTTCTGGTTTTTAATTGACTAGATGCGCTTTCTGTTGGAGCACTAAAACCCCTGGCCACTTTTTTAAATAATTTTTTGTTTTTCACTTTTCCTGTGATAGGGCTAGTTATACTTTCGAGGCAAACCCAGGGATAATTGAGATTTCTTTTTTCCAGTGCTCACTCCCAGTTACTTCTCTAACTATCTTAATTTTTTAGTTGAATACACTTTGTAATTATTTAAGTGATTTGGTTTATTTCCCTACCCCTCGTTTGTTTTACGTTTCCTGGTACAGTTCTTCAATCTACACTTTTCCTTTTGCATTCATAATTTTGCATTACAGTCTTCGGTCTTTAATTTACAGTAATATTATATTTCCCTGTAACAATATTCAATAGACTATGAATTTTCCAGTTATCAAAGCAGAAGTATGATTTATATCGGCTAAAAATCAGGTAAATTTAATAAAGTAACCTGAATCTTATTCTTCCCTTTGGCTTAGCTATTTTGGAAAAATCGGGTTCCCAATTAAATATGGAGGTATGCTTTTTTCAGGCTTTTAAATGCTTTCGTGGTTACCAATCTTCAGCTTTTCAAATTTCATGCTTAATAAACTCTTAAATTTTCGGATTCATTGACTCGTTTTCTGTCTGTCCTTCTTAATTTTAGTTCGATACTTTTTCTCCTTAAATTATTCAATTAGTATGAGGAGGATTTTTATATCAGATTGCTTATTTGATTCTTAAATACGCGAATCAATTCGAGGAGTTCTAATTACGCTTACAAGTTTAATTTCATCTAATTCAGTTTCTCCAGATGCACTCTTAGCAACGACCTTACCAGGGATTCCTGACGGCGCTTCCGTGGCCACAGCAGCTCTACTTTTGCTGCTTTTGCTCAGGGACTTTCTACCGGTGTCGAAACACTGGGGGAATTCTGTGAAAGTTTCCTTGAATATGGGGATTATTCCACTGCTATTTTCCTTTGGCGCAATCATTCTCTTCAAAGTTGTTGCACTCTTTTAACGGATTTAGAAGACTGCAGCCAAAAACATTTTCTTTTTGCCAGAGTCTTTTTTGAAAAATATATTGGTAATTATTTAAAAATACTTTTCCTACTTCTTTTCTTGCTTATTTTATAGTTGAGCATCAGGACTTTTAACTGATTACATAAGAAATGATAAGCATCAACGCCTCAAAAATCGTTGAATAAATTATATGGGTAACACTCCCTATCGAGTTGCGCTAGCCGAGTTTCTCTTCAGCATACTATTTTCTCTTCGCTCAAGAGGGTTAATTTATGGATAGTAACGTTTCTTTTCGCCTGCTCAAGCAGACTCAGCTAATACCGAATCTCCTTGATTAACCTAAAAGAAAATGTGAGTCACGGAAAATATAAAAATACTGAAAAACTGCCCTTATCTATTCCGTACTTTACGAGGCTACTAGAATTATAGCAGATTTTCCTGGTTATATAATTTGGAGTAAGCCAGGAACATGCATTCCTGACTATCTCGCAACCTTTTTTTGGATTTACTGCTTTGTGGCTTCTTAATTTTTCGGGATCAGCCGGTAGAAGCATCTGGTTTAAAAGAGGAAGGGAATGATCCCGAAAAAGAATACATTTATAAATCCGTGAATCAGTACAACCAGGGGCAGGCTTCGGGTTCTGTAAAATAGGTAACCTATAAGGATGCCTACGAAAGATGTGTAAAGAATTTCGTTAATACTCCCATACCCGGAGTTCATGAGCCCGAACAAAATGCCCGTAATTATCAACCCCTCGCGATTACCCAGCACTATCTCTAGCCGGTTCTGTAGGATCGACCTGAAGATTGTCTCCTCTACAAGACCTACAAAAAAGATCATAATTATGCTGAGCGTCAGGAGGCTATAAACTGAAAGATCCTGGATGAGAAGGTGTTTCCCGGCTATCATATATTCCCCTGCTCCTAGTAAAAAGCCAAGCAATATTGAGAGCGGAATATATATCCCTATTTTTTTGAAGGTTATCCCGAGCTGCGTGCGAGTAAACTCCTGACTGGTGGCTGCAATACTTACCGGAATTGCGAGGAGACTGTATATGAAAATGAGGTTATAAAGCTTCACGTCATAGAAAATTGGCATTGAAATATCTACCAGACGCAGGATCGGAAGGAGGATAAGTGCCTGGTAAGTTTTCTTCATTTCCTCATTTTTTACAAACATAGTGGAAAGGGAAAGCCCAAGCAGGATTAATGCATGTATTCCCATGGCTTGTGTTATCCTTCCCAAATATATCATTATCTCCGCGAAAGCTATGGCTACAATCGGGATTGCCAGATAAAACCATTTGTTTTTGATCCCATGGCATTCTCTCTCCAGATTTCCAGATGGCTCCAGCCTCGTGCCTTCGTGCGTTTCCACAGTCTCCATGTTTAGACTTCAAACGTTTCCATCTTCAGACCTCCTCTGCAACGTTTATCCAGAGGCGAAGGTCTCTGCAGGGTACGTTCTTATCAGTCTCGTTGAAGAGCAAGAATTCAAGCTGCATATTCTTCCCTTCAATAGAAGGTGTAATCTCGAGAGGCTCTTCCAGGGTCGTATTATGTGCAAGCCTGATATACTGCAGGTTTTCCGGAAGCGGCAGAGATTCATTTTCAAGCCTTACTTCCATCGTATAGTTCATTGTCCTGTATTCTTTGTTTGTTATTCCTATAATATAGGTCCCGGTTTCCCCCTGTATATAATCTGTTGTATAATTATTAGCCATCCCGTCGGGGCCGAGGATATAGAATTCTGTAAATGGCTCTCTTTCGTGAGGCACCAGAGTGATGTAAGCTCCAGTTCCGATTAGGGCCATGACAGAAAGGGCTAGAATTATCCTGAGGGTTTTCTCAGTCTTTGACTCCGTCTTTCCCAAAACCCCAGCAATCAGGGTAAAAGCAGATACCTTTAAAGGTGCCTCAAATACCCTGTCTGAGGGTAATTGTCTTCTCCTAGCATATGCTAGCGCAGACATGAGCAGGATAAATGCGGAAAGGCTTGCAAGGAGGGAAGTTCCTCTGATTCCCCCGGGTGTATAATTAAGTGCAAGCCCGATTAGAGGTACGACCGCAACGCTCATCGCAACAGAAAGTGCTATTCTCTCCATCCCTTCAAGTCCGCCTTTTTCAGGAAAAAGCATGGCTATAAGGGCGTATCCTGGAAGAAAGAGCACCAGGGGTAGACCAAGAGCTGTCCGGATGAAACTTCCGCTAAGTATAGGAACTAGTACGAAAATATCCGTAAGAATTACAAGGCCTGCCACTAACAGCAGGTCAGATGGAAACTTCTGGTTTCCGGCCATATGACTCCTCATAAAACGGTTTTATGTTTTTCTGGCTTCCCAGCTTTTTTCTTGTTATTCGGGCTAATCTGCCAATTTCCTTTTTCCCTCATGAGGTTCTTCGGAAACCTTCCGACTTCCTCCAACCGGTCTACTTTAGCCTTCAACTGCGAAGAATTAATAACGTGAAAGGCGAAAATTGTCCGGGCTTCAATCCCGGTTTTCTTCTGATTTAGCAGTGTATATTTCCTGAATTGTATCCGTTTTCAAGAATGTTTTTAACCCGATCTACTCAATTACCTAGTTGTATAAAATATCTTTCCCTTTTCCTGCTTGCTATATCAAATACTTTTCCCTTTTTTCTATCTTCCTGAAGGAATTTTTTGACCTTTAAGTCCCTATCTTGTATTCTTTTTTTTGAGGTCTCTGGCCTGACTCGGTGAGGTCGTAAATGCCAGCATACATCTTCAAAAATCTTTGATTTCGTCTCTCAGTGTAACTTTTTCTCCCATTATCCGCTTATATCACGTAAAGGTAGAAACTTTTTAAGCTCCTATTCAGGCTAACAGGCTTTTTAGATGGACTTAATTTTTTTTCGTTATCGGGGTTACTGATAAATTATTTTTCGTGTCTAAATGCTTATATAGCTCGTATATTAAAACAGATACAGGTCTTATATTAAATGCTGTGACCCACTTACAGAGCATCCATGTTCCTTCTTTTTATTAAAAGGAGCAGAACAATTCCCCCAATTCATCCCCTGTAAATGCAGCCGTAGGAGACCTTTAGAAACCCTTTAAAAATTATGGAGCGATGACTCTGAAAAATATATTCCCTGGATTCGGAACTTTTATAGATTCTTCTATAATAAACTACTTTATTAAGGAGACTTTTTATTCTTATCATCAAAGAGGTAGATGATTGCATATGGCCATTACGATTGCAGCCATGCCTGCCTATAACGAAGCCCACGCCATTGCAGAAGTTATCAAGGGCTGCAAAAAATATGTCGACAGAGTAGTGGTTGTGGACGACGGAAGTACCGATAACACTGTCGATATCGCCGAATCCCTTGGCGCTTATGTGGTCCGTCATGAAATCAATAAAGGATATGGGGCGGCTCTCAGGAATTGCTTTGAAACCGCCCGTAAGCTCGGTGCAAATGCTATGGTCATAATTGACTCCGACGGTCAGCATGATCCCTCCGAGATTCCCAAACTCCTTGAGCCCTTAAAAAATGGGTTTGATCTTGTAATCGGTTCAAGGTTTGTCAATGGTAACGGTAAGAATGTCCCTATTTACCGTAAATTTGGAATGAAAGTCCTTGATGTCGCAACCTATATTGCGGGCGGTCTGAATGTTACTGATTCCCAGAGTGGTTTTCGGGCTTATGGACAAAAAGCTATTGAAAATATAAATTTGAATGGCACAGACATGTCCGCAGGCTCTGAAATTCTCATTCAGGCCAGAGATTACAAATTGAAGTTTACTGAGGTGGAAATCCATTGCAGGTATGACCTTGAAAATTGTTCAAGCGAGCATCCTTTCATACATGGGCCTATGGTTCTGTTCCGGATTCTTAAGGATATGGAGTATAGACGCCCCCTGTACTATTTTTCAGTTCCTGGAATGATTATGGCATCTACAGGCTTTCTTATGGGACTGAAATTCTTACAGGATTATTATCTGGGAGGATCCCTGCGCTTCGGACCTACACTCCTTATGGTGATGCTGACAATCATAGGAGCCTTCATGGTATTTACTGGAATAATACTGCATGCCATCTCAAGGATGATATTTTTAAACGAGCATATTCGAAAACAATGATGTTCAAAACTTTTAAACGAACATATCCGAAAACAATGATGTTCAAAACTTTTAAACGAACATATCCGAAAACAATGATGTTCAAAACGGGGTCAATTTTTATGGAATACCCTTTTATCTCAGTCATAGTAGGCATTCGCAATGAAGAAAGATTCATTGAAGAGTGTATTGAGTCACTTCTTAATCTCGACTACCCGCAAGATTCTCATGAGATTCTTATTGTTGATGGGATGTCCACCGATAAAACTCGGGATCTCGTGCAGAAATATCCTGTCAGGCTCCTTCTTAATGAAAGAATGAATGTAGCTGCGGCGAGGAACCTTGGTGTGAAGAATGCTAGGGGAGAACTTGTTGCGTTCACTGATGGAGACTGCAAGGTCGACCCGAAGTGGTTGAAAAATCTTGTCCGTGAAATGCAAAACGCTCCAGAAGACGTTGTATGTTTTGGAGGCCCTAACCTTATCTTTGACACTGATCCTGTGTTTGGCAGGGTGGTGGGATATGCCCAGGAATCTTTTTTGGGTTCTGGAGGCTCGGCTCAGTCCAAAAACTCCACAAAAAAGCATTATGTCGGTTCTCTCCCGAACTGCAATGCAATGTACAAAAAAGTTGCAATTCAGGAAGTAGGGGGTTTTGACGAGCGGTTTGTGGTAGGCCAGGATGGAGACCTTAACTATAGAATAGGTAAGAAAGGCAACAGATTTTTGTACATCCCGGAAGCACAGGTTCTGCACCATAGAAGAGGTACTCTAAAGTCCTTTTCCGTAAGGATGTTTAAATATGGTATGTGGATGGCAGAACTTTTCAAAAAACATGGGGAATTTGTCCGCTGGTATGCGTTTTTGCCTTCGATTGCCATCGTTTCTGCAGTCGTCTTGCTTATCGCTTCCATCAAATATTCCACTACAAGTCTGCTTCTGCTTGCACTGATGGCCGTATATTTTATTCTTGTTTTTGTTACCTCAATCCAGGTTACCTACAAAATGAAATCAAAATACGGACTTTTTGCCCTTATTATCATTCCTGTACAACACGTTACATATGGGCTTGGGTTTTTGTATAGCTTTACAAATTCTCCTTTTTTCTCAAAAGTCAGGTCTTGCTCGGATATCTAATATTCGCGGATTGTTTGATCACATATTTATAAAAGCGACCGAAACACTTGAATAGATATGGGAGACTTTTCAGGGCAAAATATTCTTAATCAATACACCCCTGATTAACTCGTCGGTTTTCAAACATGAAAGTTCGGATACTATGTTTATTCAATTTGTAAAATTATGATTATTTAAGGTTATGGAGATAGTATGTTCGGATTAAGTAAAGAGGCAGGATTCAAGTTAGATAATAACCGTCTTATGAGGTTAATTTCATTTTTGTTTCCTTTGGCTATAATTTTCGCAGTAATATTCACGTTCCTATGGATGTTTGCAGCCGGAAAGCTCGGTTATGCACTTAGGGGACTATTTAC
Organism: uncultured Methanosarcinaceae archaeon; assembly: GCA_963774465.1. Classification (GTDB taxonomy): domain Archaea; phylum Halobacteriota; class Methanosarcinia; order Methanosarcinales; family Methanosarcinaceae; genus Methanosarcina. The sequence goes on from CAVZFI010000031.1 coordinate 12,894, forward strand.
AGGAATTCCTGCAATACTTTCCTGTCTTTTTATACTGTTCGTTTACAAAAAAGACGTAAGTTTGCATGATATAGACGTTTTTCCATCACTAAACACAAAATCCCTCACGTACTTATTCGGGATATTTTATATCAGCTCCCTGATTGTGCTCCTGCTGTCTCAGGGAAGCAGACCGCCTTACTATTTCGTCTTTATTTTGGTGCTTTACCTATCGGTATTCTTGCAGATCTTCTCTAAAAATGTAAATCCTCCCCTGATTCTGGTAGAATCTTTCCTTATTATGGTTAACCTGATTTACAGCATTACATTAAATTACGATTTCTACTTCGGGACCACAGATATCCTGCCTCATATCTTTCTTTCGGAACTTACCGCAATATCTGGGCACACAATTCCTACTTCCTTAAGTGACTATGCATACTTCCCCCTTTATCACGTACTTATTGCGGAGGCATCTAAGATTCTTAATACAACCCCGAAGACCTCGCTCTTTCTGGTGACTGCACCGATTTATGCAATCACCATATTTTTCCTTTACTATATTTTTAATTACATAACAAATAACAGGCAAATCTCACTCCTTTCCTGTGTATTGTTCTCTGTGAGTTCTGTTGTGCTATATTACGGTACAAATGTAATCACCCGCACAATGGCATTTATAATGTTCATTGTATTACTGTACCTGATTTATGGCGTTAATTTCAAGAAGGACAAACTTTCTTTGAAAGTCCTCTCAGTAATCGTTGCTGTCTTTTTAACCCTGGTTCATAACGTTTCTCTGCCGCAGCTGGTCTTATTGCTGATTCTTCTTCTTGCATCGGAATATATAATAGGGGATGGCAGCTACATAAGCAAGCCCTTTTTTATATTGCTTAATGTCACTTTCATCGCTTACTGGTTTTTTGTAGCATACACGTTTGTCCAGAGGAGCATAGCTCCCCGTCTGCAGAGTCAGTTCTTGGATTCTATAGTTTTAACTGCCGGGGGTGCAGAAGTACTTCAGGAGAGCTTAATTAATTTAATGGGGCTTCTGGATAAATCCATCTTTTTATTCTTTGCCCTTATAGGAATAGGTTTTCTTCTGAAGAACTACAAAAACAATTACGCTTCTGTGTTCGGGTTATTTGCCCTTTTGACCCTTATATTTTATATCCCCAATCCGCTCAACACTATCTGGCAATTCAAGGTTCTTTTTAGGGTTGACCGATTTATGCTTTTCGTCAGCCCATTTATGGCTTTCGTGATGGGTTATGGATTGTATATTTTCTGGAATTATATGGCTAAATATTCCCCTAAAAAAATCAACTCCATCTTTTTAGTGATTTTACTATTCTCTACCTTTGTTTTCGTTTCTTCGGTCTTCAGTATTGGGGATTCGGATTTACTTGGTCAAGAGGCGAAGCATGAATATTTTACTTCCGAAGAGTTGAGCGGTTTTGAATATGTTTTCCATCATGTTCCTGTCAATTCCTCAATTTACACCGATTATTACTCCTCAAGGCTTTTTTATCTCCCACTGATTCCCGCGACCTCTGCAAAAATGAATCTCTCATCTTATGATAATTACAGAATTGGTGATGTAAATAAACTCCCACAATACAAAGGCTATGTAGTTCTCAGAACCAAGGAGTTTCTCAGGAGTGGCTTATACTTCGGCAGTGAGGAAAGTACCCTAAAAGACACTTCTAATTACTTCTACCAAAGTCTGCCAGAAAATAAGCTCGAGCTGGAAAGTAACCTTGAAGTTCTTGATAAAGTCTATTCTAGTCCTTCAACGGACATTTTTATTCCACATCAGGGATTAAAATAATTCCTGAAAATTATTTTTATGATCGCCTTTTATCCTGATGTCTGTTTTTATTTATATGGATGAGGCGGCGCAACAGGTATCCGTACAGGAAGGAGTAAAGGTTTTTGCGGATTTCCTATCTGTAATTCCATGAATTCGGGAATCTGTGATTTACAGCAGGTTTCAAAATCAAAAAAGGGAGTCAGAAGAAAGCTTCATAATTTACTTCGAAGGCTTCTGCAGAAGCTCTGCGTATATGTCCACAGTCTTTTTTGCATGGGTTTCCCAGGTCAGCCCCCTCTGAATTATGCTTTTACGCCCAAACTTTCCCATCTTTTCTCTCCGGCTTCTATCCTCAAGCAGTTTATTAATTCTCCTGGATAATTCTGCAGGATTTTTTGCGGGTACCAGATAGCCTGTTTCCCCATTAACCACGAGTTCAGGAATCCCTCCTACGTCTGTTGCTACGACCGGAACTTCACAGGAAAGGGCTTCAAGTACTACATTTGGCCTTCCCTCCGAAAGAGAAGGCAGCACCAGGATGTCCGAAGCCGAGATCCAGAGCGGTATATCCTCGTGGTTTACTGGGCCCGTAAATTTAATGCAGTCTGAAATTTCGAGCTCTTGTGCCCTTTTTTCCAGGCTTTTTCTCAGACCGTCATCCCTTCCCACCATAAGAAGATCGGTATTCTCATCCACAAAATATTTTGCAGCCTCAATCAGGTAGTCCACACCTTTTATTTTTCTAAGGGCTCCAATAAATAGAACAATATTCTTTTTCTGAGGCAGGTTTAGCAGATTTCTTGCATGTTCTTTTCCTGCAGGTTTGAACTTCTCGGTATCAACACCATTTGGAACCACATGTACTTTCTCTTCATCTATTCCCAGATTTATTATATGCAGCTTGAGATCCTCACTGACTGAAAGAACCTTATCTGCAAAATTCATTGCCTCGATGATCTTTTTCGAAGTATAGGAGCCTTCATATGCAACTTTTCTTTCTATTGTGCCAAGTGCACTTATTACCAGCGGAACTTTCCATTTTTTTGCAAGCTCTATCATCCCGTATCCGTCAGGATACGAAAAGTGTGCGTGAATGAGGTCAGGTTTTGGCTTTATATTTTTGATTGCGTATGTGGAAATAAAATGAGAGTATGAAATCCCTGTTATGGGATAAAAATACTTTTTTGGAACGGCATACACATAACGCGGATAATGAAGGTCGTATTTTTCGGTGTGCTCAACCCGCGGGAGTTTGAAAAAGTTGTGGTACGGAAATGCGGAAAAAGGAAGCACGAAAGGTTTTGGGGAAATAACCGTAACGTCTACATTCTGGTTTGCAATTGAATCAATACTCTGCTTTATGAATGTCCCAAGTTGGGGATAATACCTGTTAGGAAATTCCTGACATACTTCCAGTACTCTCATAATCTTTTGCTCTTTTTTCGCTTCGGATGCCTCAAAACCAGACAAAGGAGAGAATTAATCCTATAAATACCTCTCTCCAAAATGCGTTAAATTTTCAGTTATGGGATTCTTGGTAAACTGCCCTTCCTCAACTTATCAAATAATAGATAAAGTTATGGGATAAACTAATTAACCACTTTTGCTATTCTGGTAACGGCAATTATGTTTAAAAAAGTAAGTAATATTTTCCTGGTTTATTACGGTTCTTTCAACACTAAATCAGGTTCGAACATACATATACTTGAACTTCTCAGAAATTTGAAAAAATACTCAGATGTTGTGATGTTCGCTCCTGGCCAGAAAAGTGCAGATCATGCTTTTTCCGGAATAAAATACGTGCCTGTAATAGACAATAAATACTTTGTACAGCCTTCTTACGAATTCATTCTTTCCTTTTACCTTCTTTATTCATGTATAAGAAACAGGCCTGATGTGCTTTATCTCCGGCAGAACTCTTTCCCGTTCTTTCCCATTTTTCTATGTAATATTTTGAAAATTCCATCAGTGGTAGAAGTCAATGGGCTGGTTCTGGATGAGTTAAAGGTAAATCCTGATTCAAAATCCTTTGCATACAGAGTCTTTTCTTGTCTAGCACTCCGCTCTGAGAAATTCAATTACAAATACTGTGACAGAATTGTTTCTGTCACGGATAAACTCAAGAGTGAACTTGTGAGGCTGTACTCCGTTCCTGAGGACAAGGTTTATGTTATCAATAATGGGGCAAATACCGATGTATTCAAGCCTCTGGATTCAGGGCAAACAAAAGCAGAATTGGGGCTGGAAAACTCTAAAAAGTATGTCTGCTTTGTCGGGCACCTTGCAGCGTGGCAGGGGGTTGAGTTTCTGATTCATGCCTCTCCTTTAATCCTGGAAAAATGTCATGATGCTCATTTCCTTGTTGTCGGAGACGGAGTTATGAAGGACAAATTGCTGGAAATTACTTCCAGGTTAGGGCTTTCGGATAAATTCACTTTCACCGGAAGAATCCCTTACGAACGAGTTCCTCTCTACATTAACGCGGCTGACGTTTGCGTTGCTCCTTTCATCAAGGAAAGAAACTCGAAAATAGGACTTTCTGCCTTGAAAACATATGAGTACCTTGCCTGTGGAAAGCCGATTGTGGCAAGCAGTATTCCAGGCGTTAAAGATCTGATTGAGTCTTCGGGTGGTGGAATTTCAGTAACTCCCGAGAATCCTGAAGAACTTGCGGCTGCTGTAGTAAGATTACTTTCCGATGAAAATACCCGAGCCCTTATGGGAGATAAAGGCCGCAAGATATGTCGTTGAGAATCACAGCTGGGATGGAGTTGCAAGAAAGATTCTGGACATATGCAGAGATATAATCTGACCGTATTCTTACGATATGTACTGCTCAGAGGTAAACGCTTAACTTCCATACTACTTTTATTTCTAATTTTTTCAAAACTTACTAAAAAATTTAAAACATTCACATACATATTTTTATAATATAATGATCTAATTACAGTAGTAACTATAGAAATTTAATTAGGAGCCAAAACCCAATTTATTCACTATGTTTTCACGGGGGGAATTCGTGTGAATTGGAGGATTGGCCTGAAAAACAAGGAGATTTATTCTGAATCACCTACTTATCACATCTTGATTGGATTCAGTAGCCTTCGCTATGAATAATTTCTCCAGGTATTTCTATAGCCTTGAATCTCGGAGAGTGGATACTATTTGGAAAATCTTGTCCGATATTCAGGGAAACAGGGTAAAAAATTTGTGGGAATATTCGGCAGACAACCTTAAATTTTGTATATATATGAGTGCTTCCCTGCCGAGCTCTTACTCTAACAAACATATAAATAAATTTCTTATAGTATTCTTAGGTGATAGACATGCTAAAAAGAGGATTAGTGGTTTTTCTCCTGGTGGGTTGCCTCATTTTTGCAAGCGCATCAACTGCTTCGTGCAGAAGTGCCGCGCCAACCGTTTATGTTGCAGGAGATGGTAGTGGAGATTTCAACTGCGATGGAAAAGATGATCATGTGCAGATAAATCAGGCCCTGAAATTTGTGGCAGATAACTCTAAATATACAACTGTCCACCTCAAAGGACCGTTCACATATGTTATTGACGATACTCTTTTAATCGGCAGCAATACTATTCTCGAAGGGGATTCGACTGCTGTGATAAAGCTGGCAAATAACGCAGGCTGGACTTCAATGAAACCATTGATCCAGCAGATGAGCAGTTCAGGAAACAATAACATTGTAGTAAGAGGGTTTGAGGTTAATGTAAACCATGATGGGAATCCCAAAGTTTCTAAGGGTAAAGGATACTACAATATAATGTACTTCACCCACTGTAATAACGTAAAAGTATACAATATGTATATGCACGATGGACATGGAGATGGAGTGAGGATAAAATACGGTGAGAACATTCAGCTTTACAATAATAAGATCTCTAAACTTGGACACGATGGCTTTTTTGTAAGTGAATGTAAGAATGTAGAAGTCTGGAACAATAAAATAGTCTGCAGGACTAATAGTGGAATTAGAATATGGAATTCTAATAAAGTAAAAGTGCACGATAACACAATTGATTCTTTATACTACAGGTGCACAGGCGGGCCCGGCATTCAGATCGAAAAGTCTGCAGGTACTATGGACAGTATCGAGATCTACAATAATATATTGCATGACACGTATGGGCCTGGAATCTGGCTTTTCAATTATGATAAATCTTCTGCTACCAAAGAAAAGGGGAAAAATGTCCGCATTCATCACAATATATTCTACAGCACAGGAACTAATACCGGAATTACCTGGACGGGGGGCATTGTAACTAGTGGATTCCATGACACTCTAGTCGAAAATAATGTCTTTGACGGAGTATACCATGCCGCTGTTGTTCACATGTATCCAGAAGCTTATTCTCCAAGTTATTCGTCAGCCGGATACACTACCATTGTTCGCAACAATATAATTGTAAATACTAGGTCGCGTATAAAAAGCCCGAGTGGAACAGGGTATGGGGTTGTTAATTATCTTACCAAAGATCACAAATTTGTACTGGACAATAACTGCCTTTACAGTAACTCAGCAGGCAATTATAAAGGCTGCACATCGAAATCTGATATCTATGTAAACCCTCTCTTTACAGACCCGAAAAAACGTGATTACCACCTGCAATCGGTCTCAGGCCACTGGAATGGAAAAAAATGGGTCAAGGATAAAGCGAACTCTCCCTGTATTGATGCCGGATACGCTTCTTCGGACTACTCTAAAGAACCTGAGAATAACGGAAACAGGATCAACATAGGAAGATATGGAAATACGATATACGCGTCTCTCTCATCGACCGCACGAGTAAAGATCGTACAGACTCCATTAATTGATTGGACTCCCGAGGCTGCAAATGAGACTGAAGAGGAGACTGGAGAAAATCTGAGTACAATGGAGGTTTTTGACACAAACGAAAGTAACCTCTCATACTCAGAATCAGATCTTTCTATTAACTTTGGACAGGCTCCAGTTATTGAATCTATTCCCGAAGCTATAGTTAAGATCGGAGAAAATTTGAACTTTACAGTGAAAGCTTCTGATGAAGATGGAGATAACCTTACATACTCAGCTTCAAACCTTCCTGCAGGTGCAAATTTTAATGGAGAGTCAGGGTTATTTAGCTGGACGCCTGTAGACGGACAGGAGGGATCCTACACCGTATCCTTTGAGGTTAGTGATGGTATGCTCAATGATTCTGAGGTTGCAATAATAACTGTAGAAGAAGTCAATGAAGAAGAAGATCAATGAAGAAGAAGTCAATGAAGAAGAAGTCAATGAAGAAGAAGTCAATGAAGAAGAAGTCAATGAAGAAGAAGTCAATGAAGAAGAAGTCAATGAAGAAGACGTTCCTTTGAACCTCTCTGGTACAATGTACGACTACTACCTTTACGAAGTTCCTCCTGAAGGTCTCAGCTTGAATAATTTATCTATCGTATTGGAGGAATAAGTACTGAGTTAAGTAAGTCTTGGGGGCCCGAAAAACTCGAGGCTGCTGTGGTAAAATTAGTTTTAGATAAAAGCACACACGAGCCCTTTGGAAAAAAAACCGGAATATATTCAGAACATAGCTAGAATGGAAGTGCAAGAAAAAGCCTGGAGTGATATAATCTGACAGTATTCTTATGAATAACGTGCTGCATACAGGTAAACGCTTAACTTCCATACTACTTTTCGATTTTTTAAGTACTTTTTCCCTGGCTCATTTTCTATTCTTCTATAAAATTGTAATCTATACGTTTTGACTTTGAACACTTTGTAAAACTGTTTTTTTGAAATTGTCTCATATTGAAATTGTCTCATTTCCATTATTGTGGCAAAAAATGGCGGTCCATTAATAATAAGTTGATATTTTTTTCCCTAGTATATTCCCCTACTTACTTTCCGAGTTTCATTTTTCACATTATATGTTTCAATTTCTTGTACGTAAATAAGCTTAGAAAACAGGTTCAGATGAATAACCTACACTCAAAAAATAAAATATCAACCAGCTACTGAGTCACGACCCAAAAAATAAAACTTTGTTTTTTGTCAACATTAAAATAAACATTATTGGAAGTGAAGATCTGAGATTTTACTTCGGGAAATTTCTTCTTTGCCATAAATTTTAATAAATCGTCTTTTGATCTGGCTTTTTTCGTTCTAATCACTTATTTGTTCTCCCTAACATTTAAGAAACTAACTAAAAATTTAAAAAGGTTCCACAAATACTTTTATAACAGAATGGTATAACTTACAATGTTGACTATAGAAATATAATTAGGGGCCATAATATCAATTTATTCCTTATGTTTTCACGGGGGGTTCGTGTAAATTGGAGGAATTGGCCTGAAAAACAGGGGGATTTTTTTCTAAATCCCTTATTTATCGCATCTTATTGGATTCAACAGCCTCTGCTATGAATAATTTCTCCAGAGCATTTTCTATAGTCTTGAAGTTCGGAGAGTGAATACTATTTGAAAAATCTTGTCCAACGTATCGGAAACAGGCTAATAAATTTAAGTAAATTTTTAACGAACAGTAATAAATTTTGCGGAGATATTGATACGTCACCACACGAATATCTGTCTAATGAATATAATAATGGATTTTGTTATGATCAACCTCAGGTAATATCAACGATAAAACGAGAACTCGGAATCCTTTTCCTGGTAGGTTGTCTTATCCTTGCAAGCGTTCCTACTGCTTTATGCAGAACTACCGCACCGACAGTCTACGTCTCAGGAGATGGTAGTGGAGATTTTAACTGCGATGGAAAAGATGATCACGTGCAGATAAATCAGGCTCTCAAGTTTGTGGCAGAAAACTCTGAATATACAACTGTCCACCTCAAAGGGCCGTTTACGTATTCCATTGACGATACTCTTCTAATCGGCAGCAATACCATTCTTGAAGGAGATTCCACTGCTGTGATCAAACTTGTTGATAACGCGAGCTGGGCTGTAATGAAACCATTGATCCAGCAGATGAGCAGTTCCGGGAATAACAACATCATAATAAGAGGGTTCGAGGTTAATGTAAACCATGACGGTAACAGCGATGTAAACCATGACGGTAAAATCGAATTTGCGAAGGGAGCTGGGTACTATAATGTAATTTACTTCCTTAACTGCAAGAACGTAACAATATGCGATATGTATATGCACGATGGGCTCGGAGACGGGATGAGGATAAAATATAGTGAGAACATCCAGTTTTACAACAATACTATCTACAAGCTTGGGCACGACGGTCTATATGCTATTCTGTGCCAGAACGTAGAAGCCTGGAACAATACAATAACTTGCAGGACTAACAGCGCTCTTAGAATCTGGAACTCAAACCACGTAAAATTCCATGATAACATAATAGACTCTTTCTTCCACTGGAGTGCAGGCGGCCCGGGAATCCAGATCGAAAAAGGCGGCTCGGATTCTAGTATTATGGATGATATCGAGATCTGCAACAATACGATCAATAACACGTATGGGCCCGGAATCTGGCTTTACAACTATGATACTTCTTCTGCTACCAGAGATCAGGGGAAAAATGTTTATATTCATCATAATGTCTTCTACAGCACAGGCACCAATCCTAGTATCACCTGGGTGGGAGGCATCGTAGCAGGTGGATTCGATGACACTCTCATCGAAAATAATGTCTTTGACGGTGCATACAATGCAGCCGTTGTCCACATGTATCACCCTAGTTACTCCTCAAGCTATTCTCCAACAGGCGGATACATTACCACAGTTCGCAATAATATAATTATAAATACCCAGAAGCGTACAACAGACCCGAGCAGGACAGGTTATGGAATTGCCAATGACCTCCCTAAAACACATAAATTTGTGCTGGAAAACAACTGCCTTTACAATAACTCAGCAGGCAATTATAAAAACTGCACATCGACAACTGACATTTACGTAAACCCTCTCTTTGCAGACCAGAAAAACCATGATTACCACCTCCAGTCGGCAGCAGGCCACTGTAACGGAAAAACATGGATTAAAGATAAAGTGAGTTCTCCCTGCATTGACGCCGGCTATCCGTCCTCTGACTACTCAAAGGAACCCGAAGATAACGGAAACAGAATCAATATAGGAAGGTATGGAAACACAATCTATGCATCTCTTTCAGAAGAGAATCATGCTCCTCTAATGGACCCTATCTCTGAGGTTGCAGTTAAGGCTGGAGAGAATCTGAATATTCTAGTAAAGGCGTCTGATGCAGATGGAGACAGCCTTATATACTCAGCTTCAAATCTTCCTGCAGGTGCAAGTTTTGATGGAAAATCAGGGCTTTTTAGCTGGATGCCTGCAAACGGGCAGGAAGGGCTCTACACCATATCTTTTGAAGTGAGTGATGGTAAGCTCAATGATTCTGAGGTTGCGATAATAAGTGTTAAAAAGAAGTTCCTTTGAATCTCTCTGGCAAGATGTACGATAACCGCCTGCGTGAAGCTTCTCCTGAAGATGTCTTTTCGGATAACTCATTTCTCGATGTTGGAGGGATGAGCAATTTCGGCAGTTACAGGGACGTTATGTGGTTTAATGTAAGTGAATACACCAGTACTACTGAAATCAGCAGTGCAACCCTTTCTCTATTCTGGTACTATCCGGCCAGTTCACGGCCAAATGATACTATTATTGAGATCTACAGGCCTGCTTCTGCCTGGAACCCGGATTATGTAAGCTGGGATAATAAAAATAAAGGAGTTGCCTGGAATAATTCCGGAGGAAACTGGTATGATAAGAACGGCGTCCTTCAGGGAAGCACTCCATATGCTACATTAACCTTGAAAGCCAGCAGCTTGCCATATAACAGGTACTGTGAATTTAATGTAACTGACCTTGTAAAAGATTATGTTAGCGGCAAGTACGCAAACACAGGTTTCTTTATAAAAGCTCGCAATGAGAATAACAATTATATTGCTTTCTACAGTTCCGAGTGTGGAAACGCGAGCCAGGTACCAAAGCTTACGGTTATAAAAAGAGTAGCTGTAAATGCGACTATTACTGGCGCAAAAGATAACCGCCTGCGTGAAGCTTCTCCTGAAGATGTCTTTTCGGATAACTCATTTCTCGATGTTGGAGGTATGCGTGATGTTGGCAGGTACAGGGACATTATGTCATTTAACCTGAGTGGATACGCAAGTAATACGCAGGTTAAGAATGCAACTCTTTCCCTTTTCTGGTATTATCCTCCCAGTTCACGCCCGAAGGATATTGTTATTGAGGTCTACAGACCTGCTTCTGCCTGGAACTCGAGTTATGTGAGCTGGAATAAAAAGGACAAAGGCACTTCCTGGAATAACGCCGGAGGGGACTGGTATGACAAGAACGGAATCCTTCAGGGGAGCACTCCATATGCTACATTAACCCTGAAAGCCAGCGACTTGCCATATAACAGGTACTGTGAGCTCAATGTTACTGACCTTGTAAAAGAGTATGTCAGCGGTAAATACACAAATACCGGTTTCTTGATAAAGGCCAGCAATGAAAGTGATAATTATATTGCTTTCTACAGTGCCGACTGCGGAAACGTGAACCAGGTACCAAAACTGAACCTATCTTATAACTAAAGCTTGTATACTTAAAGGAGATTTCCATGACTTCCGGCCCAATGATAAGGCTTTGAGTGCCGGATGTTTTGGGACGTCTCCTTCTACTACGTGAAAAACACACGAATTTTTAAGAATTTCCAGTAAGGAAAACTCTTTTAAGTAAAATATGTTAGCTTCTAGACTTCCTTTCGGAATTAATTTAATTCATTTTTGCATCTCAAGCTTATCCACCCTTTTATAAGTTCTATTTTCAGGCAGGATATCTTTTAGATCTACTTCTACACTGTGTAATATTTCGAATTTTATTCTCTAATGAGCCAGTACTTACTTCTTTTTGTATTCTGCATCCTTTTTATCTTATTCCTTTATTTTTTTAAGAAGTAATGCCCAGACGTGGGGCAAACTTCTATAAAAATTTATCTAAACACAAAGGCTTTTATCTTTTCTATAGGAATAAACTTAAAGTTAACACTGAATATGAGTATGACGTCTTCGAACTTCTTAGCTCAAAATTAAAAGGTATTTTGTATGAAAAAAATTGTTATACTTTGATTATAAATAAAATCTCTACTGAGAGACTAAAACCTCAACAGGATAATGAGGGTTCAAAAGGATTTAAATATCAGGTTTTGAATAGTGAGTTGGTTCAAGTCGAGAGAGAAGCTCTCGTAAAGTTATTTTCGTGACTTCTTCAATCAAAATCATTAAAAACGGAATTATTTTAAGGTGATATGGTGTCATATCAAAAGTTTGCAAGGGACGTTGGTTTTATTGGAACAGTTCAGGTACTTACAAGCCTGGGCACTTTTTTTCTACTTCCGATTATTACAAAAACTCTTGGAACATATGACTACGGCCTCTGGGCGCAGATCAATATTACGGTATCTCTCGTTTCTTCCCTTGCACTTATGGGTCTTTCCATGGGCTTTGTCAGGTTTTTATCTTCTGAAACCGAAAAGAAAATGATACGAGAAGTCGTATATTCTATTCTGTTCTTTGTGGTGATTTCCGGCTTTCTGGCTTCTTTATTAATCTATACGTTTGCAGAACCTCTCGCAACCTTCGGTTTTAAGGATCCTAAAGCAACTTATTTTATCCAGGCAGGTTCCGCCTTGATTTTCTTAAGTGTAGTCGAATCAATATCTCTTTTTTATTTCAGAGTTTTCAGGCAGATTAAAAAATTCTCTTATTTTTCTCTCTTTGAAACTTTTGGGAAGTTATTTTTTATCCTAATCCTTCTCAAAATGGGATACGGACTTTTAGGTGTGATAGTCGCAACTCTGCTTGTACAGAGCTCCATTTTGTTAATTTCCCTTGTAATAATCATATCGCAGATAGGATTTACTATTCCCAGGTTTACTCATATAAAGGAATACCTGCAATTTTCCCTTCCTTTAACTCCAAGTTCTCTTGTGAGATGGATTACAGAATCAAGTGATAGATTTCTAGTAACTTATTTTCTGGGCCTTGGAAGCGCGGGCGTATATTCGGCAGCTTATTCCATAGGAAATCTTATCCAGCTTTTCGCAAGCCCCCTTCAACTTATTCTTCTTCCTGAGCTCTCAAAATTGTTTGATGAAGATAAAATTGATCAGGTAAGGATTTACTTATCGCACTCATTAAGATATTTCCTTCTTATTACTATTCCAGCTGTTTTTGGCCTTTCCGCTCTTGCAAAACCTCTTCTCGGAATTTTTACGACTCAAGATTTCCTTTCTGGCTGGTTTGTAATCCCGATTATTGCACTTTCGGGCCTTTTGGCAGGAATTTTTCAAATTTTTGTCAATATAATGCTTCTTGTAAAAGAAACGAAATCTGCAACTTACATCAATATTATTGCTGCAATTTCGAATGTATTGTTAAACCTTTTGCTCATACCTTCGATTGGCATTCTCGGAGCAGCACTATCAACTCTAATTTCTTACTTTTTAATGATTGTACTCTGTATCCACATATCTATGAAACATTTTGTGTTTGACTATTATTATTATGACATTGCAAAATGTGTCTTCTCCTCTTTCGCGATGTATCTATTTGTTTCTAGCTTTGTTATTTCAAATGCCTATGAACTTTTTGGAATAGCAGCAATGGGAGCATCTGTCTATATTTTCTTAATGCTTATAATCGGCGGTTTCAGCAAATGCGAACTTTCTGCTGTAATAAAGTATACCCCTCCAAGGACGTAATTATAAAAAAACTGCGCAGTTATCCACTTTTAAAATATACGATAACTTTAAAAAATAGCAGCATTATTACGCAATTGCGTTCCAATAATTAGATATTAGCCAGTGTAACTCGGCATCAACTCGAAAACTGACAGAAATCAAAATTTTATAACTTGGGAATATTTTATGATAAAGTCAAAACAGGACTATAAGTACTATCTAGAAGCAGATAGGATAGCTTTAGGTAAAAAAAAGAAAAAACCGATGTTATTCTTTGATGAGGTATGGGTATTTCAGAGATTATTAAGAAAAGTTGAGTACTATAAAAATTGCAAAAATTCCAGTTTCTATCGCCCTTACTATTACTATCTGTATCTAAAATTTCATTTATTAAGCTTATTCCTTGGTTTTCATATTAAGCCAAACGTTTTTGGTCCGGGTTTATCCATAAGTCATCCAGGTACTATTGTTGTTAACGGAAACGCAAGAGTAGGTGCCAATTGCAGGATACATGTATGCACCGTCATCGGAACTAAAGCCGGATATGGAGATGTGACGCCAAAAATAGGAAATAATGTTTACATCGGGCCTGGGGCAAAAATCTTTGGAGATATAGAAATTGCGGATGGAATAGTTATAGGAGCTAATTCAGTTGTAACTAGGTCGTTTACAGAACCGAATATAAGGATCGCAGGGGTTCCAGCTAAGAAAATAAACGATAAGGGCTCTGAAAAATTGGTTGCAAGAGCAACAGAAATCTTAAATAATCACTTAAAAAATCAATAATCTTATAATCTCTAAATGAGTTAGAGAAAATATCAAAAGTTTGAATCTCAGCCAGATGTATTTTCGTCCTTGTAATTTTCATAATTACAGTTTCTTGACAGGGCAGGATTCAGAACCTTTTGAAACCAGAGACATAATTTCTTGATATTGGTGAAATATGGAATAAACTGGAAATAGTATCCCAAAATATCTTCTAATTAATCTCTCTCAAGTAATGCCCTCGCCGTTTCCCTCACGCTTCTCTCCGATGTATAGATCGGCTTCCAGCCCAAATTCTTCATTTTTTCAATCCCTAGCCTCATCCTTGGCACATCGCCTTTCCAGCCCCTGCTCCCTCCGGTATAGATAAATTCAACATTCGAAAGCCCCATCTCTTCTATAACAGCTTTTCCTATCTCTGTGGCACTGATGGTATCCTCGGAACCAACATTGAATATATTTACTTTTTCTTTGCTTTCTTCTATTAAAAACAATATTGCATCGACGCATTCCAATACATGAAGGTAGGATTTTTCCTGCCTGCCATCACCCAGGATCTCCAGCAGATTGGAGTTTCTCCTCAGCTTTCCTATGAAGTCTACAGTAATTCCATGTGTGCTGCGAGGACCAACAATATTTGCAAAACGAAAGATCCATGCCTGCATGTCGAAAGTATGAGAATATGATGTAATAAAGGCTTCACATGCCAGTTTGGAAGCACCGTAAAGAGATATAGGGATAAGAGGGCCGTAATTTTCCGGAGTGGGTATAATGTTCGCTTCCCCGTAAACTGTAGAGGTGGAAGTAAATGCAATTTTTTTAATATTGTTTTTCCTCATAGCTTCCAGAAGATTGTAGGTTGCCAGAATATTCTGATCTAAATGGACTTTAGTATCTGAAGCCCCTAGCCTGACATCAGGATTTGCAGCCACATGGCAGACGAGGTCGATATCTTTACAGGTCTTCTCTATCGCTTCCTTGTCAAGAAGATCTCCTTTTATCAGGGTGAAGTCCGGGTTTTCAAGATGGTGCTCTATAAATTCCATTTTTCCTGAGCTCAGGTTATCGAAAACGGTAATCCTGTTTCCATTTTCTATAAGGCGGTCAACCAGGTGGCTCCCTATAAAACCGGCTCCCCCTGTCACAAGTATTTTATTCTTTGCGGGCATGGAAAATCCTCTAAATAATCTTTCTTTCCCTATTAATATTTTGTACTGTATTCGAGAGCGTCACAAAAGTCTGGAGTCTCTAACTAATCACATACAATCCTCTAACTTCAACTCCATAAATCGGCATCACATGAAATTATTGAATTTATTTGCCATGATAAAATCGGCCGAATTTTGGGTAATTTTGGACTTTTACGACGCTCTCATATTCATGTAATCATAAAGGATTTTTACCTAGCTCTCCATATGAGGCTGGGTAAACGATGAGGAAATAATTAAAGATGTTATGGCTGAAAAAGTACTTTAACTCAACTGTAAGAATAACCTTTTCAAAGAATTCCCTTTTACTGGAGAGTTTATTTTGACTGTCAAAAAAGCAATTATTCCGGCTGCTGGCCTTGGGACCCGCTTCCTGCCTGCCACCAAATCAATGCCAAAAGAGATGCTTCCTATCATTGATACACCTGTGATCCAGTACGTTGTAGAAGAAGCTATTGCCTCGGGAATCGAAGATATAATCATTATCACAGGTCGGGGCAAACGAGCAATTGAGGATTATTTCGATGATTCACCTGAGCTTGAGATGCACCTTGCGAAGAAGCACAATACTGAACTTCTTAAGCTAGTCAGGGATGTTTCCTCCCTGGTGGATATTCATTATATCCGCCAGAAAGAACCAAATGGGCTTGGAGATGCGGTCCTCAGGGCAGAAAAACATATTGGAAATGAACCTTTTGCCGTGCTTCTCGGGGATGATATCATTGTGAATGATAAGCCCTGCACTGCCCAGCTCATTGAAAATTTTGAAAAATATGGAAGATCTACTCTCGCAGTGGAAGAAGTCCCTTACGAAAAATTAAGCAGTTATGGGATCATAAAGGGAAAACCTCTTAATGATTCTCTCTATGTACTGGAGGATATTGTCGAAAAGCCGTCACCTGAAAATGCTCCTTCCAATATCGGAGCAATAGGCCGCTATGTTTTCACGCCTGAAATCTTTGACTGCATAAAAGAAGCCGGAGCTGGGGTGGGAAGTGAGATCCAGCTTACGGACGGGATCAGAGTCCTGAACAGGTCGCAGATGATTTACGCCTGCAAGTTCAAAGGAAAAAGGTTCGATACGGGTGACAGGCTTGGGTACGTAAAATCAATAGTGGATTTTGCCCTTAAAAACGAAAACCTCAGGGAAGATATACTTGAGTATATTGGAGAAATTCTGGCGGCGGAAAAGGATCTCGCAAAAAAGTAGGCTGGATATAATAAAGCAGTTGAAGACTAGGACAGTTATACCATATAAACCTGAGTAAAAGAGGGAAATAATTTCTGCCGGTTTTTACCAGCAGAGCCCCTCATAATCTATATTTTTCGCTTTAACTACCCGCCTTCCATCAATTACTACCTTTCCTTTCATGGCTGTGAATTCAGACTCAAGTTCCTTGAACTCATCCCATTCTGTCATCACAAGGCAGGCGTCAGCACCCTCTAGAGAATCTTTAGCTTTTCCGGAGTATTCAATTGTCGGAAAAATCCTTTTCATGTTCTCGGTTGCCATCGGATCATAAGCTGAAACCTTTGCTCCAAGTCTGAGAAGTTCAGCAATGACAGGGATAGCTCTGGATTCCCTTATATCGTCCGTCTCGTTTTTAAAGGCAAGGCCAAGGACTGCGATTTTTTTGCCTTTAACCTCTCCTATTTTCTTCCTGAGAATTTCGGTCATTAGAAGCGGCTGTTTTTCGTTTACGCCAATTACGGATTCCAGAAGCATAGGAGAATATCCTATTGCTTTTGCCTTTCCTATAAGCGCTTTTACATCTTTTGGGAAACAGGATCCTCCAAATCCTGCTCCGGAATTCAAAAACCTTGGGGATATTCTGGAATCCTTGCCTACAGCTTCCATAACCGCGTAGGTATCTATTCCCAGCTTTTTGCAGATATTTCCTATCTCATTAGCAAAGGATATCTTTGTTGCAAGAAGCGAGTTATTCGCATATTTGATCATTTCCGCTGTTGACGGGTTCGTGCGGGTGATTTTACATTCAAAGTTCCGGTAAAGTTCCGATACAAGGTCTCCTGATTTCGGGTCAATTGCCCCAATAACTATTTTGTCAGGATGCATGAAATCGTAGACTGCTTTCCCTTCCCTGAGGAATTCGGGATTCATCGCGACTCCGAAGTCTTTTCCGGCTATTTTTCCTGAAGTTTCTTCAAGAACAGGAAGGACAAACTTCTCTGTTGTTTCGGGCACAACTGTGCTTTTTACAACTACTACATGGTACCTCTCTTTCTTTGCTAGGGCTGCCCCTATACTTGCTGCCGCCGCGCGGACAATTGAAAGGTCTATACTTCCATCTTCTGCTGAGGGAGTTCCTACGCAGATAAATGAAATGTCTGTTTCCTTTATTGCAGATTCATAGTCGTTAGTCGCAATAAGCCTCTTTCCGGCATACTTCCTCAAAAGTTCTCCAAGTCCCTCCTCATAAATAGGGGGGATGCCTGAATTTATTTGCTCCATTTTTTTCTTGTCAATATCGACACAAACTACTTCATGCCCCACTTCTGCAAAGCATGCGGCGGTGACTGAACCGACGTACCCTGAACCTATAACGGAAATTTTCATAATTGAACCTCTTTGTTGGAAATTGCAGAGGTAATCAATTCCAATTCTTATTTATTTTTTGATATACTGCTCTCTGAATCTCCTCAGTAAATCGCCAGTCCATCAGGCGTTATATAGTTAATACTTTCGCCCTGATTCATATATTTATATAGTTTAAATGTTTATACCTTCTATAGTTAGGATTTTGTATATGCTCTGACAATTTCTTTACAGAGATTTGGGGGATTTATAATGCTTTCAATGATTGGCATGGGTACTGAAGAGTTTGCGACGGGAAATTCTATTCCTGATTTAGGCATCTGTTTTCTCTCTACGGATTTTGGAATCCCTGAATATTATAAGATAACTGTTGTGGGACTAATTGTTCTTCTGGGTATGAAGGAAATGCTATTGGCCTCCGCAGAAGAAGATTACTTTTCGGTAGATTCCTTGGATATGGGAATTTACCCTTTGATGATATGTTTTGTTGCGAGTTTCCTCTTTGCAGGCTTGGAAATAATCTTTACTAAGTAAACTCCAAAAAGTTCCTCAATTATTTTATTTTTAATTTCTTTTTTCTTTTTATGGCACGTGTGTTTTCCTGCGAAAACTTCAGAGGCTTAATATCCTCTATTTTTCTATTTCTCCAGCTATAAAAGTTCACATTTCTTCACAGTAAAAATTTTAGTTATCTTAGTTCAGTAACTTAGTTTCCATAACTATTTATTCTTGAGTTATTTATCTTCTAATCATAATATTGTTTGTTAATGACCTCTTTAAAGTAAAAATTTAAGCTATGTGAGGGCATTATTGTAGGGGGCACTTCAGCCACTAGACCGAAATAGTTACTATATGTTAAGGTAGAGCAAGATGTAAGGAGTTTATCTGACAGAAAAATTCGGAACTGGGGCTGAGTGAGAACTAGGACTTGACTGCATACCTCTCTATAAGGGAAAGCAGGAAGATTTCCTGATTTGTTGGTATTATTTTGTCTCATACGCTCTTATACCGCGTTTGAAATCGGTCTTTTCACCCTCAGTCTGGAAGGACCATTCGTACAGACAGACTGTTTATCTCTCTTGCTGTGTTATATAATTATAGCAAATATTCATTGGGGAGTGAAATATTGAGAGTCCTTGTTGATATAGGGCATCCAGCCCATGTTCATTTTTTTAAAAACACTATATGGAATCTTGAGAAAAAAGGACATCAGGTAATGGTAGTCTCGCGGGATAAGGATGTGGTAATAGACCTCTTAAATGCCTACGGAATTCCGCATATTGTTCTAAGTAAAGTAAAACCAGGAAAGTCTAATTTGCTTGAAGAATGGCTTATAAGAGAATCCAAAACTCTTAAAATTGCCAAACAATTTGACCCTGACATTCTTATGGGTATCCTTTCTCCGCCTGTAGCTCATATAGCCTGGATGCAACGAAAGAAATCCATAATATTTAACGACACTGAACACGCAATTATAGCCCAGAAGTTGACCTATCCTTTCTGTGATATAATCTGTACTCCCTCATGCTATAAAAAAAATGAAGGAAAAAAACAGATAAGATACAGCGGCTACCATGAACTGGCTTATCTTCATCCATCTTATTTTACTCCACGTCCTGAGGTTCTGAAGGATCTCGGGGTCGAAGTGGGTGAGCCTTTCACAATCCTTCGCTTTGTTTCATGGGGAGCACATCATGATGTCGGCCAACATGGAATCAAAAATAAAATAGCTCTTGTTCGGGAACTCGAAAAATTCGGGAAAGTATTCATAACCTCAGAAGGGCCGCTAGCAAAGGAATTTGAGAAGTATCGGATCCGGGTCACCCCCGAAAAAATTCATCATCTGCTCTATTATGCCACACTCTATGTGGGTGAAGGGGCAACTATGGCTGTTGAGAGTGCAATCCTGGGAACTCCTTCTATTTATATCTCCACCCTTGCGGGAACTATGGGGAACTTCTCCGAACTCGAGAAGAAGTATGGTTTGCTTTTTAACTACAGTGACTCGGAATCTGCCCTGGCAAAAACCATGGAACTTCTTAAGGACCCGGAACTCAAGAAAACCTGGGGCCTGAAAAGGGCTGCTCTTCTCAGGGATAAAATCGATGTGACCGAATTCATGGTTAAGCTCATAGAAAGCCTTCCTGAAAAAAAATCAGGAGTTTCTTTACCTTCAGTTTCGGATGAGACCTATGCATGAGTTACTGAAGCAAAACCAGAATATATGGGATCTTTTCACCCGAAAAGAAGAATATTCTCCCGAAAAGCTGGATGAACACGGGCGTTTTCTTTTCGCTGAAAAAAGCATTAGAAATGCCTCTGAGCCTGAGGCTTCAAGATACCTGATTAATCGTGGGATGCAGGTCGAATTCCCTGAAAACAAAAAGTTTGCCGTTTGTCTAACTCATGATGTAGATGACATTTATCCACCTCCGTCCCATTGCTTACTGTCCTCTGTGTGCTGCCTGAAAAGTCTGAACTTCAGGGGTTCTG
This sequence comes from uncultured Methanosarcinaceae archaeon, assembly GCA_963774465.1. Lineage (GTDB taxonomy): Archaea > Halobacteriota > Methanosarcinia > Methanosarcinales > Methanosarcinaceae > Methanosarcina. Next base: position 33,414 of record CAVZFI010000031.1, read on the forward strand.
CAGTTCAGTTCCTGTGGAAGTTCCGGGGGAAGGAATACTCTCCTTACCTTAACCTTTCAAAAATCATGGATCTTGAAGCCAGCTACGGAGCAAAATCCTCTTTTTATTTCATCGCTACAGAAGCCGACCCTATAAGATTCAGGTATGATATAGAGGATATAGAACATCATCTGAAAGAGATTTCAGACAGAGGCTGGGAAGTTGGCCTTCACGGAGGCTATTATTCATATAATAACCCGGAAGCAATTAAAAAAGAAAAAAAAAGGCTTGAGGATGTTCTGGGAAAAACAGTGCTGGGTTTTCGTAATCATTACCTCAGGTTCAAAACTCCCGATTCCTGGGAAATTCTTGCAGATGCCGGTTTCAGCTATGACTCTACTTTCGGACACAGCAACTCAGTTGGCTTCAGGAACGGAATGTGCCATCCTTTCAGGCCATATAACTTGAAAGAAGACCGTGAAATAAAGATTCTCGAAATTCCACTTGTTGTTATGGATGTTGCGCTTTTTGCGACTTCAAAATCTTTTGAGGAAGCTTGGGAGCGCACACAAAATCTGATTGATATTACAGCAAGTCTCAATGGCGTCATTACCTTGCTGTGGCACAATTTCGTCTTCGGTTGTAGCTTTCGAAAAGATTGGGTGAAACTATACGAAAAGGTGCTCGAATACTGCTCTGGAAGAGGAGCTTGGATGACAAGCGGAGAAGAAATTTATAGGTGGTGGGGAGATGGGGTCTGACTTAAAAGGAAAATATCTATTGATTACGCCTGCAAGGGACGAAGAACAAAATCTGCCCGAAGTCTCAAAGTCCGTAACAGGACAAAAGGTAAAACCTGAGTTATGGGTCATAGTCGATGATGGGAGTACGGATAACACATCACGTATTCTCGAAAACCTAAAAGCCAGCTACTCCTGGATTCTGGGTATGAGGCTACCCCCTAGGCCAAGAGACATTACCTTTCACTACAGTTACGTCTGCAAACAGGGTTTTGATTATGCACTTGAGTATTGCAGGGAAAATAATCTCGAATTTGAGTATATAGGCCTTCTTGATGCTGATACTGTTCTGGCGGACAATTATTTTGAAAAACTTTTGGCAGAATTTGAAAAGGACAATTCGCTCGGAATCGCAAGCGGTGGAGTGTATTACGATACTGGCGGGAAACTTTCCAGGGAAATGACTGATCGAAACCTACCTCGCGGCACAGGAAGACTATGGAAAAAAGAGTGTTTTGTCGAGACTGGCGGCTATCAGGTTGAGCCGTCTCCAGATTCTATCTCGAATATAAAGGCTCTCTTGCGAGGCTGGAGTCTCATGCAATACGCTGATGTGGTGCAGATCCAGAAGCGTAAGACGAGTGCAGCGAACGGGCTCTGGCGTGGATATGTCAAAAACGGATGGATGGCCTATTACCTTGGAAAAAATCCTTTCGTTGCCCTGCTAAACGTGCTTTATTACTCAGTGAAATCTCCCTATTATACAGGTGCTGCATACTGCTGGGGATATCTTCGTTCGGCAATCAGAAGGGAGAAAAAAATCCAGGACCCTGAAGTAAGAGCTTACTACAGGAATCAAAGGTTTACAGGACTATTATCCAGAATTTCGGGAACTTTCAGCCGGAATTCAAGAGATGCACGCAAGGGAGAACCATGAATCTCAGCAAACAAGTTGAAAAAGCAGCCTATTCGCAGGTGATAATTTGAAGATGCTTTTCCTGGATATAGTAAGACCTCTTTCTCTTGCTGATGGCTCGCTTATTCACAGGTACGAGCTTGTGAGCAATCTTGCCAGGCTTGACAATGAGATCCATATATTTACTACTGACAGAAGCTCCCTTTCGAATACGGCTAACATTCACCGCCATTATGTCTCTCATGGAAGCCTCTTTTCACTTGCTGCCAATTATTTCAGCAATTCTGTAAGCCTTCTGGGTTCTGAAACTTTTGATGTGCTGTATACCCGCAATCCTAATTTTGGCTTTCTTGCTGGGCTCTTCTGCAAAAGCAGATGTAAAAAAATGGTTTACGAATTAAATGGAATTCCAGAGGACGAAAAAAGCCTCTTGAGGGCAAAATCTGAAGACGGTGACTCCTCACAACCAGAAACAAAGAGCAGATTCTCAAATCAGTATTTTTCTGCACATGCCAGACTCAAACTATTTATTCTCAAGAGAGCTCTCGGGTTTTCGGACAGAATAATTGCTGTGACCCCTGGAATAAAAGTAAATCTTGAGAAGGTTTACAACATTCCTGGAGAAAAAATAGTCGTGGTTTCCAATGGGGCAAACACTTCCCTGTTCAAACCACTGGAACCGGAAACCTGCAGAAAACAACTGGGCCTGGACCCCAAAATTCCCTATGTATGCTTTGTGGGAAATCTTGCTCCCTGGCAGGGGGTCGAGTATCTGGTAAAGGCATCTCCCTCTATACTTTCCCGATCTCCTGAATGCCGCTTTCTTATCGTCGGAGACGGGATCATGAAAGATAACCTTTTCAAGCTCTGCAGGGAACTCGGGGTTGAAGATAAGTTCATTTTTACGGGCGTGGTTGCTTACGACCGCGTGCCTCTCTATATCAATGCAAGCGATACCTGTACCGCTCCCTTTATATTTGCCAGAAACGCAAAAATAGGTCTGTCTCCTTTGAAACTATACGAATACATGGCTTGCGGAAAGCCTGTAGTTGCAAGTAGTATAAGCGGCGTTTCCGATGTACTTGAGGCTTCCGGAGGGGGAATTTCTGTCCTTCCCGAAAACCCGGATGCCCTTGCAGAAGGCATTTTAAAGCTGCTTGAAAATCCGGGTTTGAGAACGAAACTTGGTTCAAAAGGTTTAAGTTATGTTACTGAAAATTACAGCTGGTACAGCGTTGCGAAAAAAGTTAATGGAGTCTGCAAATCAGGACTCTATGCCGAGAATTAAAGTCTCAAAATTTGTTTATATTTCCCTATAACTCATCAGGGATAAGATAATTATCTATTTGCGCGGGGCTTAAAATGGACGAAATTGAAGTTAGAGAATTAGCGCCATCCGAATACAAAGAATGGGATTTGCTTGTAGAAAAAGCTCAACCTGGTACACTCTTTCATACCAGTGAGTGGCTGGAAATTTGCAGGGATGTCCTTGCCAAGGATCTCAGGATCTATGGTTGTTTCAGAAAAGGCGAGCTTGTGGGAGGATGCCCTCTGTTTGTTAAAAATATTAAGGGGGTCTTGAAAGTAGCGACTTCAACCTGTGATATGACCAGCTACAGTGGGCCTCTTATAAAAGAGGGGGCCAGCTCCAAAGCAAGTAAGCGGGTACAGGAAATTCACGAAATTCTTAATCCTCTCAGGGAATTTCTCTGCAAGCAGGGATTTGACAGTATTCATCTTACATTCTCTCCAGGTTTTGAGGATGTAAGACCTTTTACATGGTACGGATGGGATTCCACTGTTCATTATACCCATTATTTGAATCTGAAAGAAAATGTGGATAACAACGTTTCAAGAAAGATCCGAAGGGAACTTAAAACTGCAAGTGAGGCAGGACTTAAAACCAGGGCATGGAATGATCCTGAAACATATTACCATTTGCTTTCGATGGTTTACGAAAAACAGAATTTGGCACCTCCCCTGCCCAGAGAGTTTTTCGAAAGAGTATTTAAACTGATTCAGGAAAAAGATATCGGTTACATGTTTGTCTCAGAGACTTCTGAGGGCGAAGCTATTGCAGCTCACTTGAATCTATACGGAAAGAAATGCACTGTAACCTGGACCTCAGCCCTGAACCCGGATTTTGGCCGTTTGGGTCCCAATACTCTTCTGTATTATAATGAATTTCTTGACCTGCAGTCTCGAAACTTTGAATATATGAACGTAATGGCAGCAAATATTCCTAGATTTGCGGATTTTATTATGGGCTTTTCTCCTGAGCTAATTCCCTATTATAGTGTCACTCTGGAGAGCAAAAAATATTCAATAGCAAAAACCATGTATAAAACTACTCACGAGGAAACGTACTGATAGAAATGATTTTTTTTAAAAAGTGTAACAGTCGGGGAAATCCCGAAATTACTTTTTTATTGTTTTTTTTCTAATCGGTTTTTTCCTCGATTTATCCCTGACTGAAACTCTACTTTTCTTCTGTAAACGGGGTGCCTTAAGAGAGATCAGCTTTTAGTAAAGTTCTTTTTCTGAAAAGGAAATTAAACCCTCTCAGGTTTTGTTTTTTATATTCACGAGAAACGCCGAAAATATCTTCCTGAATGTAGGATCATCACGAAGAGTTACGCCATAATAAATAGGGGTTATGATGGCAGCTGCAAGGAGGATAATATAAAAGTTTGCAGAAAATACTTCAAGTAAAATTAATGGGATCGAAACGAATATTCCAATTGCTGTATATTTAATAAGGATTTCTATGCTTTCCCATTTACTAATCCCCACAAGATTAAGCAAATATGCATTGTTCCAGAGCCAGAATATAACTCCTGTAAGGCTGAACAGGCCAAGGGCAAACTCGGGACTTCCGTAAGTCCCCCCTATAGCCAGTGCTACGACCCTGGAGATCAAAAGAAATATGCTGAAGGTAAGCCAGACCTTCTGTTTCTCGAATACGCTGTAGAGAGTTGAAATAGGCGAGGAAAGGAACACGAGAAATATCCATGGCACGAGGATTTTTACATACGTGCCTGATATATACCAGCTTTTTCCAAAAGCAAATGTAAATATTTCTTCTCCCAGGATCAGCAGGAGTATCATCGGGAATATTCCTATTAAAATTAGTTTTTTGTAGACCTCGCCAACTATGACTTTCATGTCTCCTTTCCCATTCCCGTTTTTCACTTCACTGATTTTCTGGAAGAAAACCTGTTGTATAGCTATCCCGAGAATTCCCATGGGCATATTTACTACCTGATTAGCAAGTGAAAAATATCCGACAACGCTCGTGCTGTAAAAATATGCGAGCAAAAAAGTAGGCACCTGTGGCGAAATCGTGTTTGCAAGTGTAGACCAGGAGCTAAATAAAGGGAAGTTTTTATACTGAACAGCCATCTCTTTCATCTTTTTTATTGAAACTTTCTTGAAGATCCCTAAGTCTTCTTTTGCGCCCTTAAGCATGAACAGGTCTGCAAATCCATATCCTACGACATATCCAGCTATCAAGCCTAAAGGAGATACACTCCATATCGGGATAGCTAACTGAAACACTTTGGTTGATAAAGTGTTTAAAATTCTGGACCCTGCTATAACTCCAAAACGTATTTTTCTTGAAAGCCAGTAGTTCTGCACGAAAAATAGGCCGTTAAAGAATATTATTGCTGGAAGATAAATTAAATATTTCGAACTTCCCGGAGAATTAATAATGTGCTCGATATCCGTCGGAAAAATTATAATTGCTACAGCTGTGAGTATAGATACAAGGGTAACTAATATTGCGCAGAGAAAAGCGACATTTGCAGAATCTTCTTCTGTTTTCGGTAGCATGATAGCAAACTGGTATGAAAAAGTAGAGAAAATTACCAGTATGCCTGATACTGAAAGGAAAAGCTGAAAAATTCCTAAATCGTCAGGGCTGTAAATTCTGGTGATTATAGGTACAAGGAGTATACCCAGGATCTGTGCAGTAACACTTCCTGATACGAGTTTTAGTACATTGGCGATAAAGTTTGACATACTGTTTCCAACTTTGAAATATAAGTCCCGGATGGTTGCGGGCTTTCTTCATTCCGTAGTAAACGAAAGAAATCCTGGGCTCTTACTTTCCGGTTACTTTTCTTTCCTTTATGTAAGCAGATACCTCTTCGTTATCATATATCAGAGCATAATCCTGTGCTTCAAACCTGTTGAAGAACTCTTCTGGCAGCGTCTGGACGAAATTCACTCCATAGCGTTCAGGATCATTAATAGATACAGGTTCTTTCAGAGTTGATTTTCTCAGCAAAACCATCGGATTGCCACTTATCTCTCCAGTCTGTATATGCTGAATGTTAAAATATGTTGCGTTACCGGAATCATATTCTCTGTCCCTGTAAAAAAGGCAGCTATCGTATGGAGAGTCCATCAGGATATTCCCTGAGTATTTCGCCGATACTGTTTTTATAGCCTGTATTTCAATGTTTTTGAACTGGTTTCTTACGGTCGTGTCCTTTGCCACAAGCGGGTTGTCTTTATTTATGCCTGGCGTTGTAACCATCACAAATGAAAACAGTAGAACGATTATGAAGATTGCGGGGATCTTTGCTTTTTTTGAGTTAAAGAGGCTTACTAATTTCAGCATATATGATGCAGCTACAAGCACCAGAAACACCGATATCAGTGGGAACCATCTGCTTGTCAGGAAATTCCTCATCCCGAGCAAAGGAATTCCATAAGCAAGACTATACAGAATTACAACCACTAAAGCAATAGAGAATTTATTGACTTTCTTGACATCTGCACGAGAAAACCAGGCTAACACCCCTCCGATTGCGAAAAATGGCAGAGCAAGGTAGCTTATATGAAGTAGGAGTACTTCCAGTGTTTCCTGGTTACTTCCGGAACCTACTATCAGTTCATCGCTTGAGTAGCTTGCTCCTGCCTGGAGCACTTCCATAAGAGGCCTGAGAATCATCTCAAAAAAGGAGGTGCCTGGGTTGACGTACGTGAACATCCAGTACGTTTGCAGACTGATTACAAAAAAGAGAATATAATTAAAACTGGTTGTTCTGACGGGAAGACTCTTGTACAGATGATTGTGCAGGTATTTGCCCATATAAATCGAAACTAAAGCAAGAAATACTACAAAAGTTGTCAATTGGTGAGTCAAAACCATTAGAATAGTAGTTAGCAGGATAAATCCGGTATGTCTCAAACTCTGTTTTTCGCTAAAGATCGCATATATAATAAATATAAAGTAGCAGATAACAAGAGAACCAGGAGTTATATTAGCAATGCCTGCAACGATATTATGATTATTCAAGTTTATCAGTAGAGTCGCCAGCAAACCCATCTGGGGACCTTCGAGTTTCTTTCCTATCAGGTAAACGCCTATTGTACTGAAAACACTGGCAAATCCTATAGAATAAAATACTGCGTCTTTAATATCGGTTTCGCCCATTATCTGAGTAACTGATATAAGAATGTGAGCAAGCGGGTAATAGAAATACTTGCTGCTTACTTGAATCGGAGCAACAAATCCAGTATCGGTAATTATCCGTGCCATGCTTGCATGAAAATAAGCATCATAACCCATTAGGCTCGGGAAGTTGTAAAAAATTCCTACTCTTATGAGGACTGAAAGCAGGAATATTTGAATTAATATAGAGGTTACCCTATCCCCCTCTCCAATATAAAGAATCTCTGTGGCGATAATGCCTGCAAGGACGCATATAAGTATAAAATAAGATATAGGCCTGTAGTACAAATTCATGCTGTATATCAAAACACATGTGAGAAATGTTAGATAGAATGAAAAATTCAGTACGCTTTTTAATCTATCTTTTCCAGACGATATGGCTGCCTCATTTTTGAACTTATTTCGAAAGAGAATATAAATCAAACAGGAAGATAGGATTGCAATTCCAATATCCTTCTGGTTTAGATTGATTATATAATATAAAGAAATGATCAATAGCCCCAAACCAAATCCCATTACGCTGAGAATCACATCAAGATTTTTTGTAAATCTCTCCGCGTATCCTTTTGCAGTTTCCATACAGCCCCACAATATGATAGTTTTTTATAACTAAACCATTCCAAGCTAAAATATTCTTTGTTTGTAATTTCAGACTACATTTTTTGCAGATTATTTCTATTTTCCAACTCTCTTTCTTTTATGCTTCAGCCTGTCTGCGGTTTTCAATGTTCTTTCTTCCACCATCTGCATATCTCAGCTCCCGGTGCCATCCAGGCCCCCTTTTGAGTGCAGTATTGCAGGATTTTTTTATAAAATTCCAGGTAATCCCCCTGCATATATGTATTATGCCAGAGGATCGTAAGTACCCCTTTGTGGCTTTCAACTGTACGAATGAGCTTTTCCGTAAGTTTCCATGCCTGATTAAAGTCAAGATGCATCTGGCTGAAAAGGGTAGTGTCCATTATGCTTAGCGGGATTTCAAGGATATCAATTTCTTTTCCTGTGTTAAGGTTGTATGGACTGAATGGATGACACATTCCGTTCCTGAAGCCTGCACAATCATGGTAACCGAAAGTAGAGTCATAACTAAAACCAGCATCTGCAAGCAGCTCCCAGGTTCTCGGAGTTTTGAACCGCAGATAGTGATTCCTGTAACCAGTAACTTCTCTCCTGAGCACTTTTTCAAGCTTTCGTTTTTTGCTTTTGATCTCTGCCGGGTTATTATAAGCTTCATGCCCTCCATGTAGCCCAACTTCCCATCCGTCATCCGAAATATGGCCAAGTTCTCCTTCGAGCTCTTCAATGCTAAAGGTGAAATCTTCGTTTCCTGGATCAAGGGTAAGAAAATAAAAAGTGGATTTTGCCCCGTAATTTTCTTCCAGTTTCATAATTTGTCTAAAATTCCATAAAGGACTCCATGTTTTATTTATTCTTGAAAATGGAAGCATCGAGGCTTCTGCAAACTGACCTTTTTTGAGAGCTTTTACGGTTCTGGCCGCAGTATTCAGCATTCCGGGGCATACGAAATCGATATCATGGGTCAGGCATACCGCAAATTTTCTTCCTTCCGGATATTCGGGATTCAGCCCATTTTTAATAAGAAAATTCGAGACTTCAGGCTCGAAAACATTTCTTTGACTACTCAGGTAATAGGGAAATCTTCCATATTTATCTAGAAGGATAGGGTCGTACTCCTCTTTTTTTGTAAATAGCTCCCACAGCTCGCCATCTTGCTCCATTTTTTTAATCACTGTATCCCCCTTATTCCTATCTTTTGGATCTCTAACCTTATTAAATATTTGGTTCAGTTTCGTTTATTGCTTTCTTTCCGTAAAGAATCTATTTCGATGAAACCGTCACATTAATCTTATCCCACTAAAATCCCAAATATTCCCTTTTCATGAGTTAGCTTCTATTTTTCAGGTAGGAATCTTAAATAATCCGAATTTTGTATCCTGCGAAAATCATTCTGACACTCTGGACCTCGAGTTTTACATGTAACCTTTCTGATCTCAAAAATTGGACTGATTTCTCTCATAGCTGATTTTACCCCTCAGTCCGTCCACTCCCCCAACTTTCTGGGCACAGTTTCTTCCCGCTTCTGGTAATGCCCGGAAAAAGAAATATGTCATTTTAGCGCAAGTGATCAATTCTCAACAAAAAAATCCCTTTAATTTTTATACTTTCTCCAGATTCTCGCCTTAACCATTTACTGGTGGAGATACAGATGCATTTTTCCTTTGCAGTCGAGATTTATGCTTAAGAAAAGCACAACCATTGCAGTAGTTCCTGAGCTTAATGTAAAGGCAACAGAACGACCAAAAATACTTCGCAACCTTCGCGGCACGTCAAGGTTCCGCAGTTCCTATGATTTTATAATGTTTCCCCTTAAATGAATAAATATTATTAGAATATAAATTTTAGTGTTGAATTAATATTTTTTCCCCCGTATTCTGTCACTATTCTCATATCTCAAACTGTTTGTCTGATGATCTCTAAAGCCGTTTAATAATTCTTCCGTTCTACCAGTGTTATTCAAGCCTGTAATTCGCACACTCATCCTTTATTAGTGTTTTCATGGTGATGGCCCTCAATTCACGCACATTTTTTCTATCTGAGTTCACTCTACGATATTATCTTTTTCCTGTTATCTGGTCACGAGTTGGGGCAGTACTGGCATCTGCAACAGCTGTCCTTTGGAAATTCATTCTTTAAGTTCAAGTTTCTTCAATATTGTGTACTTATAGGTTGTAAGTGCAGTATCTAGTACCAGATGAATTGTAAATATATGTCTTTCTAATACCTTATTGCCTGTTTGGTCATTTACTTCATTTATAGCCAGCTTTAATATTCCCTCTTCAGATTATTCCTCTATTTATTTTCCAAACTCATCTTCTTTCTCTAAATCCATTTTTCACGACAATAAAGCGTTAAACTTGTAAGAACGGCTGTTTTCTCTATTATAATTGGTCTGCATATTTCTGGTTAATTAAGCTGTCCGAGTAACAAATAAGCTCATTATTTATTCCCTTTATTAATTTCTACGAAATGGAATCCTGTTTTTTTATGTTAAAGGCATAAAATGACCTTAATAATTTAATCCGGTCTTTTGCTCTATTCACCGGGATGTTTTATAATGGGGCGTTCTCCATTAATATTTTTATAGACATATCCAAGTCATGTGTTAACTTTATATATTTCTTAGTCTAATAATTTTTAGTATGATAGCCTTTAATATTTTTGCATTTATACACATAAAGGGGGTTATAGCATATGCAGATGTATAGGGGGGTGCATTGGGTTTGTTTTCAACCCTTACACTTGGTCTCAATTCTCTAATTTCCGATCCTATCAGTATAGTATCTTCGCCGTCTCAACTTACCGATAGGCTGATCAGGCATGAATTTACGGTATTAATTCCAGCTCAAAATGAGGAAACTTCTATTGGGAGCAAAGTATTGATTGCGGCAAGTTATGCTGACCGTGTACTTGTTCTTGATAATGGTTCCACCGATCGAACTATGGAAGTAGCGGCTTTAGGAGGGGCACGAGTTGTTCCACTGGCAGGCGGAGAGGAGGCGTTGCTCAATATCCTTTACAGGGCATCTCTTGATTCTGAGCTTGTGGTTCTTATCTATCCTGAGTGCATGCAGGATATAGATCTGCTCTCCCATGTCCTTGAACCACTAAGGCAGGGATTTGACTTATCTGTAGGTTCATGGCCCTGTCGTGTCTCCTGTGAGCAGGAAACAGTAATGCTTCTTAATGGAAAAAATACCTTTAAGGAAAAAATAGGTTTTCTGGCCGTAACAGCCGATTCGCTGCAGAAAATCAGTTCAGGCAAAGAGCAACTATCTTTAAAATCTTTGCTCTTTTCAGCGAAAACCGAAGGACTTAAGATTAACTACCTGAGCTTTGATGTGGATCCTATATTCAGGAAACTTGAGAGCACACGTATAGGAGTTGTCGTGCCTGCTTATAATGAGGAATTGCTTATAAGCGAGACTCTCAGCGGGATCCCTGAATATGTTGACAGGATCTACGTAATCGATGACGGTAGTATAGACCGTACGGGTGAGATTGTAAAAAAATTCGGAGATCCAAGGATCGTTTATTTGCGCCATGAAGTAAATAAAGGAGTAGGTGCAGGAATAATTGACGGGTATAAACTTGCCCTGAAAGATGAAATGGATATCGTTGCTGTTATGGCCGGGGATAACCAGATGGATCCTTCCCAGCTTCCCAGGTTGATTTTCCCAATCATTGAAGGAAAAGCTGATTATACGAAGGGAAACAGGTTACTTACTGACGATTTCATGACCGGTATGAGCAAATGGAGATCTTTCGGAAACCTTCTCCTCAGCTTTATAACGAAAATAGGCAGTGGTTACTGGCAGGTTATGGACCCCCAGAACGGATATACAGCTATTTCCAGGCAGGCTCTCGAGGTTATTGATCTGGATTCAGTTTATCCTTATTATGGCTATTGTAATGATCTGTTGATCAAGCTTAATGCTTTTGGAATGAGAGTAATGGATGTGGTAATGCCCGCCCGTTACGGCAGGGAAAAGTCGAAGATCAGGTATGGAAAGTTCATTCGCAAAGTAGCTCCCATGATTTTCAGGGGTTTTCTCTGGAGGTTAAGGGTCAAATATACGGTCCTGGATTTCCATCCTCTGGTATTATTTTATTTCCTTGGAATGCTTGCCCTGCCGATGAGTGTTCTTTTAGGATTATGGGGTCTTTTGCAGATGTTGCTGCATAATCCTCTTCCTTCCTACTATCCCTTGCTTGGCTTCCTCGTATTGGGTACTGGACTTCAGATGCTCCTTTTCGGGATGCTTTTTGACATGCAGGTCGAAAAAAAGAGGAATGAGAGAATAGGAATTGCTCGCTAAGGTCCGAAAATAAACCCCTTCTAACCTTTTTTAATCTATTTTTTTCTTCCAGTGCCCGTTTATTCCATCAGAGTTCTTTTTGCTTAACCATTTTTTTTTCAACCAGCTTACAGCAAAAATAGCTACTGTCACGATACCTAATATTTCAGCAATGAAAGTTTTCGAGAACTCAGGCTCAAAAGATTTCTCGAGTATTCTTAATAAATATTCCAGTCCAGTATATTCCGTGGAATCTCTGGGAAAACTTAATCCGAGGAAAGGCCAGAAAAATGTTGAGGGCCGCGCCCACATCTGATCTTCCAGAAGGTGGAAAAAAAGCCTGAAGCCAGAGCAAGCCTTATGCTATCTTTTCTTTTCTCGTACAGGTGCACCTGTCAGCGCGATAAGAAGAGTGAATAGTAAAGTATGACCTATGATACGTCCGTTTGCAAGGGTAGAAGCAAAGATAACTCTCCCGATAGGTTTGTCTATCAAGTCAGGCAGGAGAGCTCCAATGGCAAGGTATCTTGGATCTATTATAACCCTCAGTCTAGATATAAAAGTTCCAAGTCCTAAATACACCCCCAGCGTAATCCCCAGATGTCCAAAGAGAAGCATCGAAAGTTAAAGGGCTCTTCATTTATACCTAAATACTGCCCGCATCTTTATTAATCAGATTGCAGTTTCAAAGCAATTCTATCGATATTCAGGTATACTCTATGGTGAGTTTAGGCCTCTGGTTTTTGTTCTGCCAGTTGGAGCTGTAGAAAGCAATATAATTATTGTCTTCCTCACGAGCCTTTATAAATAAGCCTGTATTTTCATACTTTCCGCTGACATATTCCTGCACAAGTCCCGTTACATCCAGTTCATAGTAGCGATTGTCAGGAGTCTCATCTCCGCTTATGGTCACCGTGGCATACGGAGTGCTGCCCTGCAAGACACCGTTCTTGTCATACCAGTCCCCACCGGGATTATTCCAGGGAGTATCAATCTCCCTTTCCTCCCATGTAATGTGTTCTTCACACCATTTTATCGGCCTGTATACTTCCAGTACGGTATCTTTCGGTCTCATTTGATTCTCCGGGTAGTACCAGAACAGAGAGAAGGTTGCTTCTGCAACCTGGTTGGTCTGATTGAGTGAACTTAGATCAAAGAGTATGACATCCCTGTATACGCCTCCATCTGACTTTTTCCCTACGTCGATATACTCACTTTCATAAAGCGTCACATTGGAAGTTTCTTCTCTCAACCTGTTGTCAGAAACAGTCAAAGGCAAAGCAATTTTAAAGTTTTCTGTTTCATCAGACTGTATCGAAAGGCTTAATAAAAATCTTTTCAGGGATCTTATAAATTCTGAAAAAGCTCTCTTAAGGCTTGATCCGAAGCCTTCTTCCTGCCCCATCTGGACTCCGCTTTCATCGATTTCATAAGGCGTTTGCGGTCCAGCAGACATTGCTTCACTCCAGGTAAAATTTTCTCCCATAGACTCGTTTTTGCTTATCTTCTCTACAAGTTCAGGACCAGCCTCGACATCTGAGGTGGAACCTGCATACATATAATTTCCGCCGGCGTTACTTGAAAGGCAATTATTTTTTAGGATAAATGAATGAGTGTTCTTCAATTTGTTGTATACAGCATATCCTTCTCCGGCTGCAGGACTGGATTGTGTATTAATTATTATATTATTTCTTGCAATAGTTGTATATCCTGAGCCCGGAGCTGAAAATTCATCAGTAACCTGTTTGTGGGCAATAGCTGCACCATAGCATCCGTCGAAGTTATTATTCTCAATCAAGGTATTTTGGAAGCCATTGAGCACTACACCCCCTGCCCAGTCAGAACTCGGGTTAATACCAGTTTTATAAAATTTGTTGTGATGAATGTATATATCTTTTGCAGAGTCTTTCGAATATTTGGACCCGTAACCTGTAATCCAGATACCTGCTGCATTGGTTTCATATAGAAGATTATTGCAGATTTCAATATCATTCATGACAGTTGACGGGCCGATTTTCTGGATTTCAATTCCTGCCCCTCCTTCCCCTTCGGAGTTGATGACATTGTTATAGAATTTTACATGATTTGTGTTGTAGATTCTCAAACCGCTGTTTGTTCTGCATGTTATTTTGTTGTTCCAGGCTTTCACATTTGAAGAATAGATCGCATAGAGGGCATCATGCCCTAACTTATACACCCTGTTATTGTAAAACTGAATGTTTGAACCATTTACGACTTTAAGCCCATCCCCGTGACTGTCGTGCATGTACATATCATGAACCTGTATATTCTCGCAATTGAGGAAATGTATCAGATTGTGATATCCCTTTCCCCTGTTTCTTTCATCGTTATTGTCGTGGTTTCCGTCAATCTCAAACCCCCTTATAATAATATCCTGGTTTCCGGTGCTGTCCATTTGCGTAATCATAGGTTTTTCTAGCGGCCAGCCTGCTTTATCTTCAAGTTTGATTATAGAGGTGGAATCCCCTTCCAGAATTGTGCTGCTTCCAATAAAAATACTGTCCGAGATGACGTACGTATTGGGGCCTTCCAGATGAACGGTTGTGAACTTCGGATTTTCTACAATATATGCAAGAGCTTTGTTTATCTCTACCTGATCATCACTTCCATCACAGTTAAAATCTCCACTCCCATTGGTAGCAACATAAACTACTGTACCAGGTGGTGTAGCTGAGAAAGTGAGGGTTATACTTGAAATTAGAATAATAAAAATTATGCTGAGGATTAATATTTTCTTTCGGTCTCCCCATTTGTATATTCGCTTTTTCCCATTCATTTTACATCCCCAATACATTAAACTATAGTTCTCTAAGATTAAAAAAAGTTATCTATTAAAGGCTGTAAATAGACTCTCACGGAAAATATCTGCATTCCTTCCGCTGCTTGGATCTCAAGACTCTAATTCTGAAAAAATATATATTTACCTTAAAAATTTATTCAAATGTACTTAATTGTAACTATCTAACAATTAGGGCATTTATTAATGGAACAGTGGAAAACTATTTTTTTACAGATTTGTATTTTCGTTTGAAAACTACTAAAAACCTCTGGAAATCTCATACTGTGTATACAAAAATCTGTTAAATTATGTACTGATAATGATGACGAAATCAACCTGCGGATACAGGGCGTTTTAAGTGCATTTACTTGATTCGTTGATCTAAAGAAATATGCGCGTGTAGACCATCATCTCTGATTCTTGAAGTGAGAAATCACCATTGATAAATATTATTTGTAAGGAACATTCCTTCTTTGTATTTTATATAAATACCTAATATATTCTTAATAAAGTGTCTGGAGTTACTTCATTTCAGGCTCGTGAGAGCTTTAATTTTTAAGTATTAGAGTTTGGCGGTTAATGCCTGACTGTATTTCAGGATTTTGGGAGTGTAAACTTACCTGGGATATATCAGGAATCTTCAGAATCTGCAAAACTGAGCAAAGGGGTATATTTATTATCAGATCAAAAGCAGATTACGACTTCTACATTAAAGCAGACAAATTTGCTTTGGGGAAAAATTATAGAAGGCCTAAATTAATTGGCGATGATATATGGAAATTTCAGAAACTGCTACGAAAGGCTGAATATTATAATAACTGTAAGAAATCCCCAATTTCCAGGTTATATTTCAAATACATACTATTCAGATACTACCTGATTAGCGTTCACCTCGGGTTTAGTATTCCAATAAATGTCTTTGGTCCCGGACTATGTATCGCCCATAGAGGAACTATTGTTATAAATAAAAACGCAAGGATCGGGGAAAATTGCAGAATACATGCCTGTACAAATATCGGATCCAATAGAGACGATATTTCGGCCCCGCAAATTGGAAATAACGTATATATCGGGCCAGGCGCCAAAATTTTTGGAGATATCGTAATTGCTGATAATATTGCAATTGGGGCTAATTCTGTCGTAAATAAATCCTTTTATGAAAAAAATATTTCAATTGCAGGCATTCCGGCTAAAAAAATAAATGCAAAAGGATCAAATGACATTATAGTCACGGCTACACAAATCATTAAAAATGGACTTTGATTCTGAATAACCTTTCAGTAAATGACTGTTAAACCATCATTCGATCTTTTTATCAGCGGAATACTTTGCTAAAAAATGGGTTAGGAAGCTTTAATATGTCATATTAAAGCAGAATAAGAAGAATATCCTTATCAGTAACCTCAACATTCTCCATTCTGGTGAAAATATTTGGTTCCACCACATAATATATCCTGGCATAGTTCCTGACCTAGAAGCATATTCTGTATTTCCGTACCTTCCTATGTTGACCCTGTCTCCATTGTCCTCAGGTTCCTTTGAGTAGTCAGAGGACGGATAGCCGGCATCAATGCAGGGAGAACTTAAAAGGTCCTTTACCCATGTTTTTCCGTTCCACCTTCCACCTGTAGATTTCAGGTGGTAATCATGGTTTTTCTGGCCTGCAAAGAGAGGAGCTGCATGTATATCGGTTTTTGACCCTGTATTTCTGTAGTCTCCTGCTATATTATTGTAAAGGCAGTTATTTTCCAGCACAAACGTATGTGTTCCAGGAAGGTAATTGATAACTCCATACCCTGTCCCATCCGGATCTTTAGCACGCTTCTGGGTATTCACGATTATGTTGTTGCGGACAATTGTTGTGTATTCCGTATCTTTGGGTGAAAGGTCTGTGGAATAACCTGTAGGATACATGTGGATAACGGCGGCATGGTATGTACCGTCAAATACGTTGTTCTCAACTGAGGGTATTGTAAAATCCACTCGTCACTATACCTCCTACCCAATCGATACTTGGGTTAGTACCTGTGCTGTAGAAGATATTGTGGTGAATATACACGTTTTGTGCCTCTTCCTTGGGATAAGAGTGACCATAGCCTAACAGCCAGATTCCAGGTCCATAGGTGTTATGGATAGTATTATTATACACCTCTATATCGTTCATCACACCTGTTGTTTTCTGGATTTGGATTCCCGGGCCGCCTGCACTCCAGTGGTAGAAAGAGTCTATTATGTTATCATGGAATTTTATGTGGTTTGAGTTCCATATTCTAAGAGCGCTGTTAGTCCTGCAGGTTATTGTATTGTTCCAGGCTTCTACGTTCTGGCAATTAATGGCATAAAGACCATCATGCCCCAGTTTATACACTTTGTTATTATAAAACTGAATATTAGAGCTTCTCTCTATTTTCAGCCCGTCTCCATGCCCATCGTGCATGTACATAAAGTGAACCTGTATGTTCCTTGAATTAAAAAAGTAGATCTGATTGTAATATCCTTCTCCTCTCTTTTTTTCCTCGTTCTTTTTGTAGTTGCCGTCAATTTCAAATCCTTTTATAATAATATCATGATTCCCGGCACTGCTCATCTGAGTGATCAAAGGCTTATCCCTTTGCCAGTCCGCCTCGTCTTTAAGCTTAATTACGGTGGTGGGATCTCCTTCCAGAACGGTGTCGTTTCCAATTAAAATACTGTCCGAAATGACGTATGTATTGGGACCTTTCAAATGAACGGTTGTGAACTGAGGGTTTTCTGCAACATATTCAAGGGCTTTGTTTATCTCTACCTGGTCGTCACTCCCATCGCAGTTAAAATTTCCTCTCCCATCAGCAGCAACATAAACAGTTTTACTGGGTGATGTAGTGGAAAGGGCGGTTGTTCCCATTGCAATCAAAAAAATTAAAATTGCAAGGTAGACTCCGATTTTTTTCCTGTTTTGCCACCTGTATCTCAGATCTTTTCTGTTCATTTTTTATCCCTGTGCACCTTTAGTTACAAATCTCCAAGTCTAAAAAAAGCTATCTGCAGGGAGTATTACCAGTTGAATTTGGGACAGATTAGCATTTCTTTTTAATTTCGCAGATTTCGCTGTTGCTTTACTGACATAGTCTTCTACTATTTTTCCTTTTTCTTAAAGCATCTGGAAATCATAAAGACACTATTCATTGATTGCGGCAGTATACAAAAAGTTTATGTGCTTAAAATTTCTTTAATTGATCTGAAAACTACTGAAAAAGCTGAGACAGTTGAGGCTAATTGCATCCTTTGATTGCAGCCAGAACAAAACTTTACCAAGCTAGCTAAACTGAAACAAGGAGAATAACCGGAAAAAAAGCTGTATTTATACAAGACCTCATAAGAGTGGGGAAATTAAAAGCAAAAGTATTACAAATACAAAGCTCTGATTAAAATTCGAAAGTTCATTATCTTTTATTCTTGGCATTAAACATATACTGGAAAAACTATAGAGGTTTTGGGTGTGGGGCCCTTCCGAGCTTTCATACCTACAACCTGCTAGAGGTCTTTTCCTGAAGGTCAGGTGTAAGCTTATTCTACGTTCAGTGTCGGACGCTGTTCCTCATTCTCAGAATCGCTGCTGTAAAACGCTACGTAGTCTGCACCTTCGGTGCGGGTCTTGACCAGGAATCCCGTGTTTTCGTATTTATCACTGATATACTCTTTAACGAGATCGGTTACATCCAGCTCACAGTACCTGTTATCTGGTAAGTCACTGGCTTTCAGGGTTATTGTAGCGTACGGCGCGTCTCCCTGAGAAAGGTTATTCTTGTCGAACCAGTCTCCTCCGGGCTGAGTCCATAAAACGCCGTTATCCCTGCTGTTCCAGGTCACATTCTCCGGATTCCAATCAGCAGCGGGCCTGTACACTTCTACAATTGTATCTTCTGGTCTTTCCTTCTCGTCTGGATAATACCAGCAGAGGGAAAGAGTTGCATTGCTAATGTTTTCAGCATCGTTATACTCACTCAGGTTAAACATGAGTAATTCTCTGTACTTTCCTATCCCAGGCCTGCTTCCAATGTCAATGTATGACTTTTCCCTGTACACAGTATCAGGAGAAGCCTCTCTGAGGCGGTTGTCTACAACAGAACCTGCTGCATTTTCTTCCATAGAAGGCATGATTTCTTCGACTTCCTGTTCAGGGGCAGTCTCTATTACAGTAGTCTCGTTAACTGTCGTCTGGCCATCGTCTCCGACCGCGTTTCCTTCTATAGAGAATATGTCTGCTTCAATTTCCTGCTCAGACACCGTTTCCGTTACAGCGGTCTCGTTAACTGTAGTCTGGTTAGTCAATGCTGTACTCTCTGCCTTTATCGCCTTCTTTCCTGCAATTGCCTCCGTTCCTGCAAATGCTCCTATGTTAATGGCTGGAGAAGTCGATTTTAAATGGTAATCGTGTCTGCTTCTGTCGAGATACTGAGGGTCTGCCTTTATATCCGATGATGATTTCTGGACACCTTTATAGTCTCCACCTGCATTTCCGTAGAGGCAGTTATTCCGCAGGGAGAAAGAATGGGTATCTTTAAGTGCGTTAGATACTCCAGGCCCGTTTCTTGTATTGGTTATTATATTATCCTTTACAGTAAGAATATAACCTGAACCAGAAGGTGCTGAAAAATATACATTCTTCTGGGCAATGCCAGCTCCATAGGCTCCATCGATCACGTTGTTTTCAATGAGTCCATCGAATCCGTCAGATACGATTCCTCCTATCTTGCTGTTGCTTGATTTTGTCCCGGTATCATATATCTGGTTGTGGTGAATGCGAACATTTGCCGAGGAAGCAGAATAAGAGCCAGATCCACAAACCCAGATGCCTGCAAGCGCAGTCCTGTATATTACGTTATTGTATACCTCAATATCATTCATTGCCTGAGAGCCATACTTCCGTATCTCAATTCCTGCACCTCCGGAACCTTCCGACGTAATAACATTGTCGTGGAAAACGGCTTTGTTTGTATTGTACAGCTCGAGGGCACTTTTTGTCCTGCAAGTTACTTCATTACCATATGCTTCCACACCCTTACAGGTGCTTGCATAGAGAGCATCGTGGCCCAGCAGGTATATTTTATTATCATAGAATTTTATGTTAGAACACCCGTCAGCTTTCAAGCCGTCTCCGTTATTATTTGTAAGGTACATATCACACACGTTTATGTCCTGACAATTACTCAGGTGAATGAGGTTGTGGTAGCCTTTTCCACTAACTATATCGGGATTTCCTTCTCTGTTCCCGTTAATTGTAAAACCGCGGATAGTAATGTCGTGGCTGCCATAACTTCTTTCCTTGATCATTGGCTTCCAGGCTTCCCAGCCAGCACCACTATCAAGCTTTAGTTTTGCACTTGAGTCCCCTTCAAGGATTGTGCTGCTACCGATCAGAAGAGTCTCATCAATAATATATGTAAATGGGCCTTTAAGGTAAACAGTTGTATAACCGGAATTTTCAGCCACGAACTGAAGTGCCTGGTTAATCTGGACGTGATCGTTTTTTCCATCGCAATTGAAGTCTCCGCTTCCATCTCCGGCAACATATACCACTGGTGAACCTGGAGTGCCTAATGCAGCAGGTGCGGTTGTTAATATAAGGCATGTTACCAGGAAAAGGGTCCCTGGCTGTCTTTTAAGCATCGTATCACCTTTGGGTTGGATCTTATAGGGATTTAATCAAAATTTCAGAAAGTAACCTATACTTTTCCCAAATATTCTCAAAATTCCATATTACGTACTCGTAATACTTTCTTTTCCGAACTGATCCTATCAGGCAGGGTTTATATCAAATTCCTGATCCGGTTGGCTCTATACGGTTTTTCAAAATACTTATTACGTCTGCGCAATATTTTCGAACCTATCCAATTCGGTTCTCTGCGATTTATGTGGAGAGGACACGTGTACACAGAGCCTCCGCTCTTCAATCTTCTTTATAGGGTTTAGTTATTGGAGGCTGCCGGACATCAGAAGCTCTGGCTTCTATAACTCAAAATCTGCTGCTGACCACAGGACTTATTTTATCTGGTCAATACTTCATTTTTTAATGAATCACGGCTTTAGCCAGGTCAACTCCTTTTTAAAAGTTTTCATTCACCTTTTATTGAATTCTTGAGTTGACATTCAAGGTTTATGTGATATTATTATAAAATATTTTGCTATTTTAATAAACAATTTTGTATAGTATATGTTTATTTTAGACTGCTACGGGTTTTTGAGGGCATGAAAACACACGATATAGGGACAATTATTGTGTGAATTGAAAGTTTCGAACTGGGTATTCAAGTCCTATAATTGTTTTTGCTCGGTTCTTAATTTATTCTGGCAATATCTACAATTTTTCCTGAATTTTAATGTAAAATTAATTTAATCCAGCGAGTATACTCAAGTGCTCAGACGAATACTATGATAATAAACCATATTGCTATATGGAAACGTCTTCATAGAAATGTGTAATAGATATGTGGAAAAGATAATAGTACTTACTTTTTTGCCCCTCTGTTGATCTACATAGTCAGGACAAGAAGAAATTAAACCATTTGGCTCTTTTGATTAACTTCTTTATATTAGATCACCTTTTGAGGTTATTAGATCACCCGTTGAGGTGACGCTTGGGTCTTCTCTTCATACCCTAAGATCCTCCCTCATAGTCTGCACGGGCGATTCGCCAAAATTGCCCAGTATTTATATTTATGCGTATGCATTTACTTACTAATTAAATTCTCAGTGTTAACGATAAGACTTCAAGAGGATGCATGAAACTTTTTTTTATTTTATCTGCAAAAGTCAAAAATTTTTTATACTCTTGTGGTCTTCCACTAAATAGTAAGTTTTTGAATAAGTGGAAATTTGCATTATTTCCATTCTCATACAACTTTCGTTATCATTCAAGGATTTACTATGTGTTTGTGAGCGCGTTTGGTAGCGCGGGGGGGTCTTATGAAGGGAAGTTTTTCGATTACAGTGGACCTTGAGGATTGGTATCATATTCCTTCAGTTTGCAGTTCTCCTTATGCCGTTTACAGGAGTGTAAATGAGTTCTTTGAAAAATGGAACGGAAGGTATGATTTCCTGACTGAGCCTACGAACAGGGTACTGGACATCCTTGATGAGTTCAACGTGACTGCTACTTTCTTTGTAGTTGCGGACACCGTAGAGCATTATCCTGGGCTTGTCGAGTCAGTTGTGGAGAGAGGGCATGAGCTTGCATGTCACGGGCTGCACCACGCCTGTAAAATCGATCCTGAGACGAAGACGCGGTTAATGAGTATCCAGGAATTTGAGCAGAGGACATTGCTTGCAAAAAGAACCCTGGAAAAAATTAGTGGGGAAAAAGTGGTAGGGTACAGGGCGCCAAATGCCCTGATCGGTGGCTGGATGCTGGATTCACTGGAACAGATCGGGTTCAAATATGATTCATCAGTATCCGTAAATTCTCTTTATAACAAAACTGATTCGTCCCTTAATACAGTTTCATCTTATCCATACTATCCCGTAAAAAGTGGGCTTGAAGCAGGCGATGATAGGAACTTCATTGAGTTTCCCTGGGCTTACTATAAGAACGGACTGAAAATTCCGGCATCTGGAGGTCCAATTCTCCGTTTTTTGGGAGCTCCGATAATATTAAATGGGCTTATCCAGAGCCTGGAAAGAGGACATACAATCTTCTACTTCCATCCACTTGATATCTCCTGTACCAGGTTTCCTTCAATTGGGAACCACAGGCCCTTTTACTGGTGCATAAAAGGAAAACTTGTAGAACATAGAATCCGCCATATCCTGAAAACGCTGAAGGATGTTGAAAAAATATGCTTGAGAGATTACCAAGCGGTATGATATCTTTTGAAAAGTTTTCAAAATATTATACCCACAACCGATGGAAAGAGATAGAAGTTCCTATTGGATCCACTTCCCTACCCTCTTAAAAATCATATTCCAGATATTGAGGACAGCCATTTTATATTCCTTATTATCTATGAGATGTCTGTTTCTTATTTTCTGGAAAATTCTTCCTAGTAAGTTAACCTTTATCCGGCCGATCCAGGGTCGAATCTGCCTGTTTTCGGAATGTAACCTCTGGTCCAGGTAGTTGCCCTGAGTCCTGCCTTCAAGGAAACTATCTGATTATTCTGATCTGAATGCTTGTGGTCTCTTTGGGAATATTCAGGGATCACGCAGTCGGAGGCGGGAATCGAAAAATAAATCCGGATAGCTCAATCTCCGCTCCAGGAAGTTAACACCTGGTGTAACTCCAGTAACAGAAAAATCCGTATTTAAGGAAAGTATAACTTTATGTGCCATTAATTATTCCGGCAAAAATAGCAAAGTGAAACATAATGCCCGAAAGCCTTTAATTAGTGAAAATTTCTAACACATGAAAACATTAATTAGGTTAAGGCAGTATATCAGCCTGCGTTCCGGGCACAACCATTAATTATTTGTTGGACCGATTGAATATATGGAAAAAATAAGAATGAGGAGAAACGAATAACGAACAACAAACATCTCGAGAACAAAAGTTTTTTGCCTGTGTGCTGCCTGTTAAAGCAAAACTCTATAGGAGCGAAACCACTGTTTCAGGGATAGTTCATACCTGGGTGCGGAAACTGGACTCTGTAACTTTGCAAAAGGATGGGGGACACATTGTCTAAAATCACCACTAACATGTTAAATTTTATAACCTCGATTTCTCTGTTACTACTGGTTTACAGTCTCTTTATTCTCAGGGGAATCCAGCCTGAAGGATATACCACTAATATCTATGAGCAGATTCCTTTTCACTTTTACCTGACCCTGCTACTTTGTTACCTTTCAGCCTGCGTTCTGCTCCTCGCATATAGAAAAATAAGTGCAGTTCTTATATTGCTGCTCGTTCACATTACGGTACTGATCATCCCTTATATGCTTGGCTATGTTTCAGTAGGCAGGGGCGAGGAATTTTCATACATCGGGCTTGCAGGGCAGAGTACATTTTCTGATCCGTCAGGCTTTTCCAGCCTTTCTCCTACGGGTCCTCTCCTCGTTTCAGCTCTGTCTTTGATTTCAGGCCTGGAGACATGGGTACTTTCCTATTTTTTGCCAGTTTTTTTTTCAATCATGTTTATTACAGGAATGTTCCTGTTTTATCGTATTTTTATGAGCAGGGAAAAACTAGTCTCAGTAGCTTTTCTCTCCTCACTCATTCCTTATTTTGGGCATTTCCAGGCATCGGCAACTCCTTACTATCTGTGCTTCTGCCTTGTGCCTCTCTACCTTTTTGTGATGAGAAACGCACTTTCTGATAAAAACAAGGCAATGGCTGTTTGTCTTATTTTTATGGTTGTCTTGATACCCTTAGCCCATCCTTTTATTTTTGCATATCTGGTTTTTTTTGCCCTGCTTCTTACCTTTTCGGGCAAAATACTGAAGCCTGGATACCTCCGTAAAACCCTGGGTCTTAATTTCCTTTCCGATGCCCCCCAGGGAAAGAAAGTCCCTATATTTATCTTCCTGTCGTTTGCTTCGGGAGGTTTCCTGCTCTATGCAAAATATGTTCCCCAGTTTCTTGATGTCTTTATTTCAACTCTTGTCCTGCGCACTGAGACATTAATGGCTACAGCCTTTTCCAGGGTACCTGGGACAGAAAATGGCTTTTTCGAGTTTGTGCATCTCTTAAATCTTTATTACGGCAAGTACTATCTTCCATTAATCTTTATTCTGATCAATTCCGTAATCGTGTGGAAGAACCGTAAAAGATTTTGCCACCATTTCGTCCGCAGGTATCCCCGCTTTTTGGCCCTCTATATCGCAACCTTTTTCCTGGAGCTTGCCTTCCTTTTAAACCCCTTTATCCCTTACCCTCTAGATATATATGCAAATCTGAGTTTCATTATTTTTGCCCAGATCCCTCTGCTTGGATATTCTCTCTATGTTATTTTCCTCAGAAAAGGGTATACTCTTGGCCTTGGGTCCGCAGTCCTGATTCTCTGCCTTCTCTGGACCCTGGGATTCTTTACCTGCTTCAGTTCTCCATATACAGGTGAAATTTCTGAAGTAGTCACACAAAATGAGGTGGAAGGAATTCAGTGGTTATCTGGAGTAAAAGAAACTTATCCATATATTATGTCCTCTGGAGGTGAGGAAGGAAGCAGCACCCTGCCAGGAACCTTTAGCGGCAATCTTAGCCGGTCTGCTGAAGTTACTGAGATCTCTGTGATACCTATTTATGCCTCTAAATGCGATTCTGAAGGGGTCATACCTTTAGATAAAGCAGCAGAAAACGAACCTTTCTATCTTGTGGTAACAACCTTTTCGGAGGCTTTAAGCCTGAACGATCAAGCTTCCGATGAAGCGCACGATTCTACCGAAAATCTCTCAAGGGCTCAAAATTACTACCCTATACACAAGATCTACGATTCTCTTAATATCGATATATATGAGCGCAAACCGTGAACGTCTCCCTCCCTGTGACTTTGTCTGGAAGCTAGGCTTCTTGAGGAGGGAAACTTTCCGTTTTAGAGTCAAATTTATCTCTTTTTCTCTTTATTTATTGTACTGTGGAATTTTCTTTTATCTTCACTTTAATGTACTTGCCAGTAAGAAGGACAATTATAAGCAGTCCGATTATTTCTGAGACGAAAGTTCCTGTAAACGCGGGATCGTATGATCTATTGAAAATTATCATAAGATACTCGATAAAGCTCCCGGAAATCGTATCTTTCGGAAACCCCCAACCTAAAAGAGGCCAGAAAAATACTTCCGGATTATTCCATATCTGGTCTTCAAGAAGGTGACAAAAAGATGCCCCTGCAATAATCAGGAGTTCAGGTTTCCCCTGCCTGTAGAGATAATAGCCTGCCAGACCCAGCAGAGTGCCGAAAAGTAGAGTGTGGGCAAAGATGCGCCCGCTTCCTATGGTCTCAGCCAGGATTATCCTGCCAAGAGGTTTATCTATTAAGTCCGGAAGGAGCGCCCCGATTGCAATCCACGGAACTTTTTCCCAGAAGCTATTTTTTGAAGATAACTGACTCACGAAATAAAAGATCCCCAGAGTAATCCCAATATGTCCAAAAATAAACATCAGACTAAATATAGTTATTTGGTTATAACTCTTTTTCGGCCGGCCTGCCTGAGCGACCTGCCAGCATAAATTTCAAGTTTTATATTGAATTCACAGGATTTCTCAGGCCTGGCACTCAGCTACGAGTTTTTCTACGAGTTCCTGCCGGATAGCAGTTCTTCTGTCTCCTCCGCAGACCATTCCCCGGACACCAATTATGTCTGGTCCTATCCTTTCAAGTACCGGAAGGTCCTCAAATTTCAAGGAACCTGCAATCGCATTTTCAAGTCCGTATTCATGGGCAAGGTCAGTGAATTTTTTAAGTTCTTTCTCATCCATAAATTCAAAGGTAGATTTTCCATCTTTGATTCCTGTATCAACCATTACTACATCTGCCCCAGCCTCTGCGGCAACTGAGGGAAGCAATAGCGGAGAAATCGAATTGATACGTTTGTAGTCCGAATATCCTGAGGCAACAACTTTCTTTGTCGAGTCGTAATCCTTTACAGCTCGTGTTATTTTTGTGAGAAGCTCAAGGGCCTGGGCTTCAGTCTGGATATCGTAAAGGCCCACTTTAATGTAATCCGCTCCTGCAACTGCTGCTCCAAATGCTGCAAGGGAAGCAGTTCCTGGTTTGTAATTAAAATCTCCTATGGTTGCGCTTATTGGCTGTTTGCCATCTACAGCCTCTTTTACATCCCTTATTATCCACGGGAAATTTGCACCAAGGGAACCTTCTTTCGGGTTTTTGACATCCACAATGTCTGCGCCGCCTCTGGAAGCGATAATTGCTTCCTCTCGATTGATTGGACTTACAAGCAGTTTCATAAAAATCCTCTAACTAAACATGGAATTTGAATCTTATGATGAATATTATCCTTTTTATACAATACTCTTTATTTTATATTTTTTTATAGGATGATGCAGCTATGGAATAAGTATGTTCCGAGTAATTTTTGTAATGGACATATTTAACCGTAGCGTAGTTCTTGCAAAGGGCGGTGTAAGGGAAAAGTACCGTCCGGTTTCGGATTCAAGTACTGTATGCAGCAACTCGGATCCTGTGGATATAGTCGAACTTCTGCATCCCAGGGAAGTCTATATTGCCGACCTTAATGTACTGCAGGGCAAGGGCCCTCTCGAAACGAACGCCGGAGTTATCCGGGAAGTGAGTTTAAGGACAGACACGATGCTTGACTTCGGGATCTCCTCCTCAAAAAGCGTGAATGAAGCTCTTTCCATTGCAGGGACTGCTGTGATAGGCACAGAAACCGGCACGCTTTCAGCAATCAAGGATGCAGCCTTTGGAAACCCTGGAAGGATCAGTGTCAGCATTGATATGAAGCATGGAAAAGTCCTGAAAGAGGATCCCGAAATTCCTGACTCTCCTTTTGAAATCGTAAAAGTACTAAATAATTTCCCCTTGAAAGATCTTATTTTTCTTGACCTTGACAGGGTCGGGACTGCTTCAGGATTTGATCCCGAATTCCTTCGCAAACTGGTTGAATGCTCCAGTCACAGTGTGCTGCTTGCAGGAGGTGTCAAGGATATGGAAGACCTTTTTACTCTCGATAGGCTCGGGATAAAAGGAGCCCTGGTTGCAACTGCAGTTCACTCAGGGCTGGTTTCTCCGGACGTGCTGAGTTCAGGGCTTACAAAGGATAACAAACTATAATTCATACATAGACAAACGATAATTCATACTAGCTGGAAATGTTTTTACTCCTGTCTTATATGTCTGGTATGCAATCTATTGAATATCTTTATATTCGAACAGCAAATTCCATTTTAAACACTAAGTATTGTGAGGTTTACAGTATGGTAAAGAAGGATACATCAGAAGAGAATGTTGAAGAAAAAACTGAAGAGAGAAGCGGAGACGGATATGTGGAGATTAAGATGGGGGGAGGCTGGTACATGACGATCTCCCTCGCACACAGCGACCGCTTTGAGAAGGAATATGTCGAGCTCGCAAAAGAACGGGGAGGAGCAAAAAAGTCAAGATTCAACCTTAACCCTACCCATGTCAGGATGTTAGGGGAAGCCCTGATCAAATTTGCGGACGATAACGGGCTCTAACAGAATATTTCTCTTTTTTCGGGTTTAATTTTTCCGGCTAATACGTCTGTCTGGTCAGTTCCTGCTCAGGAACTCCAGAATTTTTTCTGCTACTTCCTTTTCTACGCTTTCAGGAGAATGAGAAGCGTCGATTATAATAAAACGTTCAGGGTCTTCTGCCGCAAGCCTGAGGAAAGTTTCCCTGACTCCTCGTAAAAACTCTATTTTTTCAAACTTGCTCTGCTCTCCTCGCTTCCCGCATCGCCTAATTGAAACTTCGGGCCTGATATCAAACAGAAAAGTCAGGTCCGGAACAATAGTCCAGTCTCTGTGCAGATTCTTTACCCATTCAAGAGGACTTTCAAGGCGGGTTTTCAGGGTTATACCCTGGTAAGCATATCTGCTGTCGGAGTAGCGGTCAGAAATCACGATTTTTCCACTCTCAAGCGCAGGCTTTACAAGCTTTGCCAGATGTTCGGCATGGTCAGCTGTAAAAAGGAAAAGCTCGGCAAGCTGGTCGGTATCCGACTGGATGGCTTTTTCCACGGCATTTCCAGTAAGAGTGCCTCTTGTCGGCTCCCTGGTAAAAACAGGTTTAAAGGCTTTAATCTCAGGGTTTTCCTGAAGTTTTTTTGCAACCGTGCTTTTTCCTGAGCCGTCAATGCCCTCAAGTGTGATCAGTTTGCCTCTCATAAGGACCATCTTTTTTTTCTTTAAACGTTTTTATTGAAATGCATTATCTGTATTTATACTATACAGGAACTTTCGTATGGCGGGCGAGTCAGGGCAGGAGTTCCAAATAAAATAAGCATCTATTTATACAATATTAAAAATAACTTGGAGTGATGACTGTAATAGGAGTTATTACGCGGGGCAAATACGGGCACCGCCTGATCGAGACTGTCAGGGAACACAGTGATTTTTCAGTTGTAACTGCTGACTTGCCTGAGTTCGTGCCTTTGTTCATTGAAGAGCCTGATGAATTCCTGGAAACTCTTAATTTCGACAGACGCGTTTTTTCTGCCGAAATCATAATTACTTACTCTCTGCACCCTGATCTGACGTCTGCAATAGCAAGGCTCGCAGCAGAGGCTGGTGTCCGTTCCCTGATCATTCCGGGCGGACCGTCCAGAGCTTCGATTCCCGAACTCAAAAAGATCTCCGAAGATTCAGGCATGGATATCGAGGTAGATGAGATCTGCTGTAGCCTTGAACCTAATGCCTTCAACAGGCCATTTACGGATATCTTTGGATCTCCTGTCCTGAAAATAAGGACAAAAGACGGAATAATCACCGACGTCGAGGTAATAAAAGGCGCTCCATGTGGGAGCACCTGGTATATGGCAAAAGAAATTGTCGGAATGCCGGTAAAAGATGCGCCTCCCAAAGCCGGGCTATTGGTCCAGCATTACCCCTGCCGGGCGGCACGTGGCGACCTTGGTGGAATCCATGAGTCAGGGGAACTGCATAAACAGGCGTTTATAAAAGCCCTTGAAAAATGAGGAGTGATTATATATTCTTTGAAAAGAGATATTCTAAATATGACCGATAAGTGGGATCCAGCTTTTCATTTCTGAGAAGCCCTTGCTTTGTGTCCTGCCCGGTCTCCAGTAATTTACGGGGGTGAAACAAATTACTTCCCTAACTATCTCAGAAGATTCAGGGCCCGAAGACCTTGAGGCACTAGCAGTCGCAGTACACTCGGTCATTGGACTTCCTACGACCATTCGCAGTCTCAAGCGAAAAGGGCTTCGCCTGGAAAAAGGGAAAATCCTTGACAGGGACTACACAGGGCCTGTGCTCGAAGAAGTATTGAAAACAAACAAACTTGCCCGCGAAGTTCCTACAGAAGGTGTATACAGGGGAAAACATGTGGTTGTTGCTCCCATTCACTCAAAAGATGGGAAAGTTATTGCAGCTCTTGGTATTGTGGACATACTGGCTACTATAGATCTTCCCTCCGTTTTTCAGGAATACACGTCGGTACTCGAAGAAGTTGAGGATGCAAAAAAATAAAGTTGGTAACTAATTACCAGAAGCTCGGAATATTAATCGAAAAGAAGCTGTTATTGGAGGATTTATCCCCGCTTATTTTATCCAGGGACATCATTTCTATGCTCCTCCAATTAAGATTCCGGTTTCAAAACCTTAAATGGTTTTCCGGCATTTACTCTGGCTTTTCATATAATTTTACTTTTTTCAGCAGGGTTCCGTTCTTTGCATGGGGTTGCCTGAATACCGTATCATTGGATTTTTCAATTTCTCTTGCCTGAATTGCAAGCTGGGCGGCAGCTCCCATTATCTCGTGTCCGGCTGCGGCTGTCAGGCATACCTGGTCAATTTCCTTTAACATGAAACACGCAGGGAAGTTAACCTGTGCTACTTTTTCAGCCATGTGAAGGGCGGCAAGAGCCTTTGCCTTTGCGTAAGGATTTGCAAAACCTGCATGCTCAACACATTTTTCGGGTTTTGCGAAAATATGTGGGAGTTCCAGTTCCTTACCTGACCTTCCGGAAGCGACCTGGTCGGTCACTTTATCCAGTTCTTCCTGGATAAGTCTTACAACACCACAGACGGATAACACTTTCATTGCATCTGAGTTGAAAGATGCCATCTCCACTGAGTCAAGAAACTCTCTCTTTGCTCCGATGAGGGGGTCTACCGGGAGGATGATGTACCCGAAGCCTTCCTGCTCAAAAGCCTCTCTGGCTTCTTTCTTTGTTGGGCCGTCTGAGACCACAATGCAGGGCACGTCCTTCCATACTCCACGGGCTGCGGTGGGGCCTGGAGCTGCTGCGTTAGGGCTGATAATTACCACAAAGTCTGCATTCCACTGCTTGAAACTTTCAGTGCTTGCGGCATCGGCAGGGCCCATCTTGGCACCTGTTCCAAATACCCGTACTGTGATCCCCTCTCTTGCTGCAATTTCATCCTGGATCAGATTGATAACCTGGCTCATTCCCAGGTTGCCCATTTTTATAAAACCTATATTGACCATTTTTCTCTAAATCCTGTGTTGACCTTTTTCTTCAATAATGGAATTCCTAAAGGGTTTATAATCCTTTTGGCAATCGCCGTCCCTATCACTCTTATTTTATAAATATATATTCTATTTATAATCATTATTCGGTAGGTTTCCCGTTCCCTCCGAAAAGCTTAAAAAGGATGTGATTTATCTCACTGAAAAACGTTGACATCAATGCTGTTGTTTTGTGGTTTTGTTTCACAGAACCCGTATTATAATTTGAAAACTTATCCGTTGGTGGGCTTTTAATGTCAGGGCAAGCGTATTATACTAGGTTGCGGGGTACCCTTGAGAAAGGTATACCGGGCAGCATGCCCTTTTTCGGGAAATTATCCCGCTATATCTAATAGTTATTCAGGTCCAGGTTTTGATTGAGTGAACTGTCCTATGCACGATTCTACTGAAAACAAAATGATTATTTTTGACATGGATAGCACCCTTATAGACGCTGAGACTATCGATGAGCTCGCCAGGGCTGCAGGTGTTGTAAGCAAAGTAGAGGAGATTACTAAGAAAGCGATGTATGGGAACCTTGATTTCGAGCAAGCACTTGTAGAAAGGGTCAGGCTTCTAAAGGGGCTTCCCCTTGGAACTGCCCTAGAAGCTGTAAACCAGATCAATCTTATGCCGGGAGCAGCAGAACTTATTCTCTACGTTAAAACGAGAGGTTATAAGACTGCAATGATTTCCGGGGGATTTACCATTTCTGCCGATACAGTAGGTAAAGCACTTGGTATTGATTTTGTTGTTTCCAACAAACTGCTTGTGGAAGACGGTTGCCTTACAGGCAAAGTTGTCGGCCCAATTACACAGAGCGACTCCAAAGCGAAAGTATTCGAGGAACTGGCCCAACTTAACGGGGTCCGTCCAGAGCAATGTGTAGTTGTCGGAGACGGTGCAAATGATGCCTGTGTCTTTGAGAAGGCAGGTTTTGCCATAGCTTTCAATCCCAAGCCCATCCTGAGGGAGTATGCGGACGTGGTCATAACAAAAAAAGATCTTAAAGCCGTTATTCCTGTTCTTGAATCTCTTTCTCATCAATGTTGTAATCAGGCACAGCATGTCGACATCGAACAATAGAACTACCAAAATGCCAGCTTTTTTGCTGGACCGGGAGGCACAATAAGAGATGCTAAAAGAATTACAGAAAAAAAGATCAGATTTGAAGGACATTTCTGAAGAATCCAAGGAAAAAAGGAACACTTTAAATGCAGAAGCCAGCACTCTCGCTGCAAAGCGTAATGAGCTGAACAAGAAGACGAAAGATCTTATTAACGAAGCCCAGGAATTAAAAGTTCTCAGGGACGAAATTAATGAAAAGGTCAGCGAATACAAGAACAAGCGTGATGATACCAATTCCAGGGCAAATGACCTGTTTGCGAAAGCAGATTCAATAAGGAAGCAGAATAACCTGGGCGGCCCTTCGATCAAAGCCCTGAGAAAAGATATCGATCGCCTTGAATTTGCCCAACAAACCGAAGTCCTGAGCACAAGCAAGGAAAGAGAACTTGTTGGCAAGATCACTCAGCTTCAAAAGCAATACCATGTCAAAAAAGTCCAGCTCGAGAGCAACCTCGAACTTAAAACTATTCTGGACGAAGCTCAGCAGATCAGGGATGAAGCCTCAGAATTCCACAATGAGCTGGCAGAGTATGCCAGGCAGGCTCAGGAATACCATGAGAAGATGATTACCGCTTTCAAAGAGGCTGACAGAACCAGGGCAGAGTCTGACATTGCCCATAGGGAATTTGTAAAAGCCCAGGAAGCAGCTGACGAACAGCATAAGGCTTTCATCAACGCTCAGAAGGAAATCCGGGACCTTGACAAAGAAATCTTCAAACTCAAGAAGAAAGACAAAGATGGGAAGTCCCGCGTCGTCAAGTCCGAACTCCAGAAGGATGCCAAGTCCATCTTCGAAAAGTTCAAGGGCGGAGCAAAACTCACCACCGAAGACCTGATGACTCTTCAGAGGTCGGGTTTAGTCTAATTCATCTCACAAAAAAGATTTGTATCGCTGAAAAGCTTAAATTTCCGTTGCAGGTACTTTTCAACCTGCATCCCTATTTTTCCGGTTCATTCCGGCTCATTCTGTACTATTACGGATTCTTTTTTTATCGGGTCGACTGTTCTATACTCCAGAGTTCCTCTATTCCATGCAGCTCCAGCTTTGTTAGCTACCGCTTTTTGTTTCAAAAAAATTAGAGGGGCAGAACTAAGAAATTAAGGAGCGGAACTAAGAAATTAAGGAGCAGAACTAAGAAATTAAGGAGCAGAATTATAACTTTATTCGCATTTTACTCTGAAACTTTCAATAATTGTTCCCCATTTACTCTGAAAGCTTCAGGTACTTCTCCCTGAACTCGGGGTTTCTCATAAGGCAGCACTTTGCATTATATGCAGGATCCTCCCTGATCTTTTTCCAGACATCCCTTATTTTGTCTCTATGGACATTTCCATAAGGTATCGGAATACAGGCACAGGGAAGAATATTTCCTTCAGGGGTAATATGGAGCCACTTCCGGCCTGCCATGCAGCCTGTGGTCTTCATGACCTGCGGGATAGGAAATACTCTGGGGCCTTCTTTCTCCCTGGACTCTGGATACGAAATTATCAAATTTTTTCAGGTCTTTTGGGGTCATAATTTCGGAGGCATGATCC
This sequence comes from uncultured Methanosarcinaceae archaeon, assembly GCA_963774465.1. Classification (GTDB taxonomy): domain Archaea; phylum Halobacteriota; class Methanosarcinia; order Methanosarcinales; family Methanosarcinaceae; genus Methanosarcina. Next base: position 66,975 of record CAVZFI010000031.1, read on the forward strand.
ATCCATCTGCCAGTGGGAACTATTTCGTAGAAGGAAAGTTCATGGACTTCGAGCTCGGACGCAAGAGCATACAGCTCTTCAAGCTCGTTCACATTATCCCTGGAAAGCACTACGTATATATTTACAAGTAGCCCTGCCTTAATCCCATTTCTGACGGCTTCAACCGCGCTTTTAAAAACTCCTTTTCTGCCCCTTACGTAATCGTGTTTATCTTCGTACGCACTGTCAAAACTGACAGTAAGGGAATAAAGGCCTGCTTCTTTTAGGCGGCTGGCTCGTTCTTCGGTCAGTCCTACCCCTGAGGTGAACATGCCTGCGATGGCTTTTTCAGGATCCACATATCTTATAAGGTCTTCTAAGCCCGGATAGGTCAGCGGCTCGCCTCCATCAAAGATCACGAAAGTTGTGCCCATTTCGAGCACCTGGTCGATTGTGGATTTTACGGTCTTAGGGGTAAGTTTTTCCCGGTTTTTCGTGTCAGGCAGAGCACAGTGGATACAGTTGTTCGGGCATTCTTCAGTGATGGAAATAGTTACCTGATCCGGAATCATTTTTCCCAGAATGGAAAAGAGCTGGCTTTTTACCAGGCGGTCAAAACCCGGGCTTGGGACAGGGGGCATCCAGGTTGAACAGACGAGCCTGTCGGCCTCGACTTTTGCAGGCTTTTCGCCTTCAAAAAGTGAGAGGTTTTTCTCAAGATTTTTTCTCATAAGGATGGACGCAGCCCCGCTGGTTCTCATCCTCATGTGTCCGTCTTCTATTTCAGTATAAACTCTGAGAAGTGGGCTTTTGTAAAAATCGTATTGCATATTTTTTCCTGCACATGGCATTTGATGATAATGTCCGTATCGGTTCTGTTCTCTTTTGCTCTTTTAAATTTCAGTTCATCTGTTCCTGAGGAGTGCCCTGCACTTTAAGATTGCAGAGGGTTTTTTCTTTAGCATGAATGCAAAAACCTGCACCGCCTGCTCAACTGAACTTCCATGAATAAATGAAAGATCCTGCTTTTCAAAGACCTTTGCCATCTCATCGATTTCCCTGTCCGTCATTTTCCTGAGAGTCTCAAGCCCTATCCGGCCCACGTAGTGCTCGGCCTTAAACTCCTTTTCCCAGGTCTTCCGGTACTCTAACAGAGCAGATTTTGAGACATCTCCTTTTCTTATGGCATCTGCAGCGACATCTCCACATATCTGACCTGCCCTCATTGCATAACCTATCCCGGACTGACCTGCTGCCCCGCCAACAACCATTATCCCATCGGTTATGTACTCCTTCGGAAGTGTCACTATAGGGTCTCCGCCGGAAAGTTTTCTTACAACTTCAAGCTCTTCGAGCCCTTTAAGCTTTTTGAAATTTTCAACCCAGGCATTAAGGTAAGGCGTTGCGTCTGTTCCGCATCTGCGCACATAGGCTCCGATTGCGGCATTATCGCCTCCTCTTGGGGCGTATGTAGTTTTCCAGCCAGGGGCATGATTTCCCACATAATACTCAAACATCTTCGGTTTCCCAAGTCCAGGACTTTTGATATCCAGTTCAATTCCCCAGGCAATATCTTCAGGGTGTTTCATTGTCTTCAGGCCCAGAAGGGGAGCCATTTTTGAATTTACACCGTCGGAGATAATAACCAGTTTTGAGGTGAATACCTCGGCAGAGGTATTGATAGTAAAGTTCTCTCCCTCCCTGTGAATATCCTGCACTTTCACTCCTTTCCGAAAATCAACGCCGTCTTTCATTATTTTCTTCGCATAAAACCTGTCGAACGCTGTTTTATCAATAGCGTATCCGGGAGCCTCAACCTCCACCGTCCTTCCCGACGGGGAAATAATCTTCATGCCTCTGAGATAATGCACAACATAAGAAGGGTCTACCTTTTCTCCGCATTTATCTAACATCCCCTTAAAAAAGGAGTTTGCAGGATGGGGAGGATGCCCTATCTCTTCTTTTTTTTCCAGTAAAAGGACCGAAGACCCTTTTTCACAGGCGTTCCTTGCAGCCATCAGTCCTGCAGGAGATGCCCCTATTACGATAATATCTGCATCCATTTTTCTCTACCTGTTTTACCAGAGAATAGAGGTGTAAGCCCCTGCATAAATGCACAGCACTACATCAAGAATCATTGATCCAAACATAATCGCTCTATAATTTGAGCCGTTAAGGAAGAGCGTGCCGCCCCTCTCCGGGGTAGGATGTTTGATAAAATCAAGACACTGAGTAAGCATCCAGAGTCCTGAAGCAAGGGCTCCTGCAAAGTATACAGGTCCAAGACGGGCCGACCAGCCTATGATTAGTGAAGCGATGACTCCGACAATCCACCAGAATGTAACGAATCTGGCAGTAAAGGGAATTCCAAAGGTTACAGGCATTGTAGGGGCGCCTTTCCGCCTGTCCCCTTCAACGTCTCTGGCAACTCCTCCAAGGGTAAAAGCCCAATCCGTAACGCACATCATGAGCCCGAAACAGATAGCAGGCAAGGGAAGAATTACCCCGTCGCTGCCTCTCAGGAGCCCTGCAGGGTCAAAGGCGAGCCAGATGCCCACAGGCACAAGCCCGTAGGATATACCCACTGGCAGAAAGCTAAGGAAAGTGTTCCTTTTTGCAAAGATTGAGTAAATAGTGATAGTTCCAGCCGCAATAACAAGGATCAGGAGAGATTCAGGGTTCAGGTAAGCGGCTGCCGCGCCTGCGATCACCAGTAAGATGAGGGCATAAGTTAGTGCAGAGCTCTTCGAAACCCTGGAAGAGGGCAGGGGACGGCCAGGCAGGTTAATCGTATCAATATCGATGTCACAGCAGTCATTAAAAACGTATGAACTGGTAATGGCTGCAAAGCCGCCTATTACGGCAATCAGAAAGGGAATATATTCCGGAAGCCCTCCGGTAGCCAGGTAGGAAGCCAGGATTGCACTCGAGGCAGGGAGGGTCAGGTCCATGTAGTAGAGTTCAGGTCTCAACAGCCGCAGATAAGGGCTGAGTTCCCCGATTCTTGCTGTAAGGGACAATAGTTTCACCTATACTTATGGTTTATAAGGGAATTTTTGTATCAGAACTTTGTACTTCAGCTCTTTCCCTATTAACAGGATTCTTTTCAAGTAGTTCTATAAAGGTTTGCATCTCAAAAAGTTTTCTTTTTGTCTTTTTGAGGCAGGTGTTATTCTATGAGAAATCTGAAGGACTTAAAAATGTCCAGTGCCGTTAATTAGCTCCTCAAGACTTATTCTTTTTTCCAGTCTTCCCTGTATACCAGTTTTGCTCTTTTGCTTATCTCTTCAATTAGAGGATGCCTGAAATCGTTTTCGCAGACAAAAGTAAATTCTGCTTGCGGGTTCAGCTCCATCAGTTTAAGAGTATTTGAGAAAGCTGTGCTGAGGGCTTCGTAATCCGGAAATTTCGGGACTTCGGCATTGAAAGGATATACTTCTTCCATTTCGACAGGAAATGCCCCGAAAGGTGCTTTGAAAGTAAGAATCTGGCTGTAGCTCTTTCTCTCCTTTAACCGGGCCTGTACGAATAATTACCGAGCCCTCCAGGCTGAACCTTTCCAGCCGTTTTCCAAACCGAAGAACTTCGGGGCGGGAAGCTGATTCTGGCCCGCAGTAGAAATAAGTGCCTTTTGTAGCCGGATCAAGCTGCTCAAGCCAGGGGGAATGGGCATAAAGTCTTTTCAGCCCGTCAAGAAGCTTCGGGTTAGCACGGCAGCGCTGCTCAACCAGTTCGAGCAGTTTTCCATCTTTTATGCACTGTTTTATCAGCCTGATTTCAGCAAAAGTAGCGTAAAGGTTATGCCTTCCCAGAAGTTCTTCACTGTTGTCTGCTTTCTTCAATTCGCCGGCAGTATACTTCGAGCAGATCGGACAGGAACAGGGCAGATAATTTAGTTTTTCCACATGGTATGTCCCGTTTACAGTAATATAGCGCCCGTCCTTGGCGTAGAGGGCATAGGCTGCCGAATCAAAAAGATCACAGCCCAGGGCTACTGCAAGAGCGAACATCATGGGATGCCCTGCTCCGAAAAGATGGACCAGGCGAGGCTGGAGAAAGTCCCCTTTTGGATGCGGCAATCACGTCAACAAGTTCTGCGTAACGGTATGCCTCCATAAGCGGGACAACTGCTCCCAGGGGATACACTTCAAAATTGAGGTCTTTCAGGTGGGAAGCAGCTTTTTCCCTCAGTTCCGGATAGGTCGAGCCCTGGACAGGCCCTGCAAGGAGCTGTTCTCCCTGGATAAACTTGCGGGCAGCTTCCAGGCGTTCGGCTGTGACTGCAAGTTCCTCTTCGGCTCTCCTGTAGTGAACATCCGGGGGCGTCGGGATGTCCAGCGGGACAATAATGTCGCTTCCTATCTTTTGCTGGAACCCCAGAATTTCCTCATTTGTAACTTCCACGGACCCGTATACTGAAAGCTGGAAAGAACCCGAGTCCGTCATAATGGGCCCGTCAAAATCCAGAAGCCCGTGCAGCCCTTTCTCAAGGGCGACACTTTTCAGCTCTTCTTTGCGGTAAATAATATAGGAATTGGTAATCAGGATCTCTGCCCCGAAACTTCGCATTTCTTTCGGGGGAGATAAGCTGGATATTCGGATTTATTACAGGCATGACTGTAGGTGTCTCAACAATCCCGTGGGGAGTCCTGAGCTTCCTATCCTGCCGCCTGCGTCCTTGTCGAGAATTTCGAATATTGCTGACATGCCGGGGGTATAGATGCCTCTCAGATATATTTATCTTTGGGGATGGGAGAAGTCAGGAAGCAAGAGGTTCCCGTCCTTCACTTTCCCAAGTCTTGAAAAAAGGGACGAAAATAGTATTTGCGTTAGGGGCACTCTGGAGTTTTCCTGTTTTTTCGCACTTTAATCTTCTTTTGCTCGCGGCATCGCAATGATTTCCCTAACTTGCAGCGAAAAAAAATCCCCACTGTGGGCTGGCCTGAGAACAAGGGCAACATCTGCACCCCATCTTGTACCTCCGATCGCTATAATCTCCGTGCTGTCGGAAACAGGAATATGGCCTGAATCAGCTGCCATAATTGCAACTTCAATAGCTACCTTGAAGCCTTTTCCGAAGAGGGACCTGAGAGCATCTGAAATCACTTCTGCCCTTGAATAGCCTCCTAATTTCTTTGTGATCGAGCGTTCTTCCTACTCCTGAGAATATATGGGACTGAGTGGTTATTACGGCCCCGAGATCTTCAAGCTTCTTTTTATATTCCTCTTCCACTTCCCATTTACCTTTCTCTTTTTGCCCATACTGGTGGCTTATTCCAATAACTTTTATGCCGCTGTCCTTTACCGCCTCTGCCATCTTTAGAGCGGTTTTTCCGCTGGTGCTTGCTACCACGATATGGGATATCCCAAGCTCTGCCGCCCTTTTTGCTGCCGCTTCAATAACTGCTTCCGTATTTGCTTCTCCTACACTGTCGAGGTAAAGAATAGATTTTTCCATGAATTTTTCTCCTCCTGTATTCGGATTTTGTCTTCTTTTGTGAGCTTTTTACGGTCCCTTTTCCCTATTATGTTTTTCCTATCTTCTATAAAATGAGGCTTCTGTCAGCCTTTAAATAAGCAAGATGAAACCTAAATTTATTATAAATTCTACTTATTTGAATTATTTTTCGCTGTCAGGAGAAAAGATATATATTAAAAAGATTGTCTTTTAATCAAAAAGAGGGTTATGGCTTTGGGAACCCGGGTTAATTGCATATTTCTTTTTATTGATGTCTTTGCAGGAAGTAACTTATATCCGGGCTGCTGAGAAACTTGTTTA
>CAVZFI010000032.1:0-13625 GCA_963774465.1 uncultured Methanosarcinaceae archaeon
CTGCTATTTTTCAGCATACACCCGATACTTATAATATTATCTTATAACATAAACCACTAAGAAATATAATACCAACCGGACAATAATAGAAAAACCCAAAATGTCCGTACCTCTTATAAATTCGGGAAACATAACATAGCGGGGTAAAAATCATGCTTATCAAAGAGGTTGAAAGCTTTATAGAAGAAGATCTGGGGTACGATGACGTTTCGTGCACTATTGTACCTGACATGCCTGCAGAAGCCGTTATTTTCGCAAAAGAAAACTGTATTGTTGCCGGGATCAAAAGAAGCCGGATCAATCTTTTGCTACCTTGGGATTCAGGCTGAAACCAACCTTAAAGACGGGGACTGCCTCAAAGGAGGAGATGTAATTTTCAGGCTAAAGGGAGGATCAGTCTCCATTCTCAGGGCAGAGAGGCTTACCCTGAATTTCCTCGGGCACCTGAGCGGGATTGCAACCCTTACGCGGGACTGCGTGGATACTGTAAGGAAATATTCGTGAAACTACAAGGGTGGCATGCACCCGAAAAACCACTCCAGGCATAAGGAAGTTCGAAAAGCTGGCATGTGGCTGCAGGCAGAGGAGACACTCACAGGTTCAACCTTTCGGACTCGGTTATGATTAAAGACAACCACGTCAAACTGATGGGAATAGAAGCCGCAATTGAGGCACGCGCAGAAAAACCAGCTTCACCCGGAAAATAGAAGTCGAGGTGGAGTTCTGCAGGAGGATGCCGTACTTGTTCAGCTAAGCTCGGGGCTGACATCATCATGCTGGACAACATGCAGCCCGAAGCGAGTCATCGGGAAACTCTCGGATGTACTTAAAGAAAAAGGGCTCCAGAGTATTCGGTTATTGTGGAGGCTTCGGGAGGGATTTCCCAGGCAAACCTCGAAGGCTATGCAAAGACAGGGGTAGATGTCATCTCTATGGGGTCCCTTATCCATAAATCAAGATGGATAGATATCAGCCTGGAAATAACCAGTTAAAAACCATCAGTCAAGGAAGCTAAAAAATTTAGTGGACTTTTTTCTTTTTTTATTCTTTTCCATTATTTCTTTTCCCATTTTTTCATTTAGAGAGGAAAAAGAAAGAATCACAAACTTTATAGAATCACAAACTTTATATCTACTTTTGTTGAAGATATTTAAGGTTATGGGAGCAAGATTACTTTTAAGACAGCTTATCTAAAATATTCATAAATAATCTGGAGTAGACAGGCGTTTTTAGAAGCCAATACCGCTCATACTATGCGTATGAAAAGGACAGTGGCAACGGATTTCTTGATGTAAACAGAACTCAGATTTCGATTTTCAGATGAGGTAAAATCCAGATGCGCCTGAAGTCGATACATGGAGAAAGGGTGGGCCACAATTAAGATAGCAATGTCAAACTATCACGCAGAGACCTTATATAAATCGAGAATTTCTTGAAAATCAGCATTCTGAAGCAATTTCACAGCAATACCACAAGTCGTAATAACAAAGACTATCGATAAACAGGAAATCAAACTCAGGATGGTCACCGTTCCGTAAAGGCGAAGAAATACCAGAAACGACACTGCAAATAACATTCATTTTATCAATCCGAAACAGGAACCTTGTCCTTGAAGAAACCAGCATATGAAGTTTCAGGTACAATTTCCTGAATCAAAGTTATGGAGGACTGTTCCTCGACGCTCGTTTATATGTATCCGAATTAAAAGCAACAACCCGGAATCTTCAAACTTCAAGCTGCAGCGCAAGTTACACAGCATGCCGGACCAACTTCAATCTTCTTCTAACACTCCTTGTCAACGTAAGTAAAGAGAAATAAGCAATTTGCAAACATTGAAACAAGATGAATGTGGATGTCTCATCCATAGAAAGAAATGGGAAGATGACTTCAACAGTCGTCCTCGAGAAACACAGGCAATGCTCTGGCAGGCTGTCCACCCTGATCCTTGTTCCAAAAGGCCCTGGAGTATGTGGGAGGCGGAGAAGGCATCAAAATTAGTGGAGTGGAAGCCCCAGAGTGTATATGGAAGCACTAAAGCTCTGATAATGACGAAGAGACACCACATATACCTAAAAGCGGAGGAAGTTGAGCACGCTGACGTACGTCTGAGCTTTCTTATGAATACAATAATGAAATCATCCGAGAAGCCTGAAGGAAGCGATAAGTGACCCACGCCGATCAATGTGAGAAGAAGGAGGGAAATTCGATTTATCTTAAAATGCCGCTGTTGGTTCTAATTTGGTTGATTATCCTTGCAGCTGCTGAGAGTCCCATCTCCAAGGCACCAGAATACAGTATAAATCGATACGACCAGGTATTAGTAGGAAATCATGACTCATTTCAAAAATAATCGGAGAAACAATTCAAGAGTGAACCCGAAAGTACAGCCTGACCGAAAAACAGTAAATAACTCCGGACAGAAAATGCGAAATACCTAAATGGAGAATTTTTTGCTCAATATACTGATAATGGAAAACGGCAATGTGGAAACAGATTACTGATTCCATTAATCGGCATGTTCTGGAAAGAGGGAAAAAGCTGTGAGGTTTAAGTTTTTGTTTGACGAAGTTTGAAGCCACATCGAAGAACTTGCACTCAACACTGCTATTAATGACCTCAAAGAGATGAAATTCCCAAAATCGAAAGATCGAATCCATATCGAACACCTGCATGGGGTTGGTGCGAACCGGAATATCGGGAAGCAGGTCTTTGAGGACAAAAAAGAATAATAATGCGAAACTATGAGGGAGAGGGGCGATTTTGATGTGCCTTGTGATAACTCGCTTCCGGGAGGTACTGGTTCTTCATTACTCCCTTCTAATAAAATGAAAAATCGCTATAATTATGTTTACTGTGTCGTTCTATTCCTTTCAGGAAGGGTACGCTTTACCTTCGAAACACTGCATTTTTGGATCCAGAAATCCGTCGGAGCAGACAACAGGATAATTACCTTCAGATGACCGTACCTGAAAAATGCGGAGGAAGCTCAGGAAGCCTATGACGGCATCGACAGTCGTACGAACGTATTCTCTTCCTGCTCGATGCCCTTGACAGCGAGATGATGATGGTAACAGGACCTCGGATATTTAGACGTTATCAGCGGGGTGCAGGCATTGCAACGATAGGTTTCAGCTGAAAAAGAAACGCCTGTTGAACCGCAATACCTAACACCCTTTTCTCCTGCAGTCTTCTTTCTTCAGAATAGTCTCTATGAAGAGGCGAGCAGAAGCAATGATCATCATTAAAGGCGACCGGAGTTGCCTGAATATAGATGATATCTACATGAAAAGCTATCCGAAGCCATAGGCCACGTGTTTAAGGGAATAATCGTGCGCAGCGGCGAGTATCCTCAGGTCCTGTCCGTGCTCACCCTGGAATCCTCCCATGAAATGGAAAATCTGTACAACGTAGCCATCCAGGCGATCCGCCAGGAGAAAGGAAAAAAAGCAGCGGGTAGAAAAAGAAGCTGAACTGGGCAAAACTTTTTCCCGAATAGAAGGGCTCGAGCCTGAATATTGAACTTCGGACTTTCCTCTTCTGACATTTCCGGTTCATAAGAAATAAGAAGGCTACTTTGAACATAGTTCTGAAAAGAAAAATCTGACAAATATGCAGACAATTATCCGGGTCTTTCTTCAGAAAACAACTTTACTTAGGGTTTAAATTTTTGAAAAGCAAAAAGTTTTTTTGAAAAGCAAATTTACTTCTTCAGTTTAACCCATTTTTTAGGTAGAAACTTAGGAATAAGTATCTGCATTCAATTTTCATCTAATTTTTATCTTATTTTCATCTTATTTTTATCTTATTTTTATCTTATTTTTATCTTATTTTTATCCTATTTTTCTAATTTTATCAATTTTAACCAATATTTTTACCTGATCAGTTTTTCACGGAGTTAACTTTTTACAGAAATCAATCCACCAAAAACAGCCACCAGTACATGCTATCGGTTTCAAGAATTAAAAGCAGGCTGGCTTCAGGCAATACCGCAAGTTTATCTTCATCTGGCCTTAGAAATCACAATAAATCATCATTTTCAGAAAGCTATTGAGGTTTTAATAATAAACAGGTAAATTTAGTTAATTTTATGTAATACTTTTGCTTTATCAGATATAGAGGAAAGTAACATGAAACTAAATTATAGTAATAAATTAAATAAAATTATTTTAATAGGAATACTCATTGTTGCACTGGTAATGACCTCAGGATGCACTGACAAATCCGCATCTGATGAGGATTCGGAAATATCGGCTCCAGCAGAAGCTTCAGGAGTTGCAGATGCCGATCAGGTAGCAGAGTCTGCTGGGATCACGATTACGGACGGGTTCGGCAGAGAAGTCACCATACCTGAGAATGCGGAAAAAGTTGTTTGCTCAGGAGCCGGATGCCTGCGCTACCTTGCATACCTGCAGGCCCAGGACTACATCGTAGGGGTTGACAGCATGGAGAAAAAGAAAAACGAAATCGAAGGGCGTCCTTATGTTCTTGCAAATCCGCAGCTTAAAGATTACCCCCTGATTGGGGAGGCAAAGGGCAAAGATGACCCTGAGAAGATTATTGAGCTTAATCCCCAGGTTATCCTGAAAACCAGTACAATTGGCCAGGCATCGGCACCGACTGCCGCTGAAGCCGACGCACTTCAGGACAAAACCGGCATCCCTGTAGTCTCATTCCCTTACGGATCTTTAAATAATGAGGAACAGAAAGCCGAAATGTATAGCTCTCTCAGGATCATGGGCGAGGCCGTGGGCAAGCAGGAAAGGGCAGAAGAAGTAGTCGCTTATATCGACGCTACGATGCAAGATCTCGAAAACAGGACTGCAGACATTCCGGAATCCGAAAGAAAGACTGTCTATATTGGTGGTGTGAGTATGTCAGGCGCTCATGGAATAATTTCCACTGAACCGGCTTATCCGCCATTCCTCTGGGTGAATGCAAAGAATGCTGCAGCCGGAATGGGCACAGACCATGCGGATATTGCTAAAGAGGCACTCGTAGACTGGGATCCAGAGTATATATTTATTGATGTCGGCACCCTCCAGCTTGGTAATGAAGGTGCAATTGGAGAACTCAAGAATGATACGTCCCTCGCAGGGCTTTCGGCGGTAAAGAACGGCAGGGTCTATGGAGTAATCCCTTACAACTTCTACAGCACCAACTATGAGTCCGTGCTTGCAAATGCTTATTTTGTTGGAAAAGTGCTCTATCCGGACAGGTTTGAAGATATCGATCCGGAAGCAAAAGCTGACGAGATATACACTTTCTTTGTTGGCAAACCTGTATTCTCTGACCTGAACGGACAGTACAGTAATCTGGGCTTTAAGCAAATTCCGCAATAAAATGGAGGGTATAAACAGGTGCATTTCGCCAATGGAGCAGTTCCGGAAGATTATCTCGCGTATATACGCAGAAAGTACTTCTGGATCATGGGGGGGCTCCTGCTCCTCTTCGTTTTGCTTGTTTACTCGATCTCGGTAGGAGCGGTAACAATACCGCCTTATGAGGTGCTGCAAACGATAATGGGACAGAGCGTCTCTACAAAATGGGATTCAATAATCTGGAACATCCGGCTCCCTCAAGCTCTGGCTGCAATAGTCGCAGGAGCCGGACTTTCAGTTGCAGGGGTGGTAATGCAGTCGATCTTGCGTAATCCGATCGCGTCTCCGTTTACGCTTGGAATTTCAAACGCCGGCGCTTTTGGAGCTGCAGTCTCTGTGATAGTTCTCGGTACCGGAAAAGTGCAGTCCACAGTCGCAGATGCCGTTATAATCAATAACCCTTACCTGACAACAATGGTAGCCTTCTTCTTTTGCCTCCTTGCGACCGGAGTAATCCTGCTAATCTCGGGGATACGGGGAGCTTCACCGGAGGTAATGGTGCTTGCAGGAGTTGCGCTTTCCTCCCTTTTTACTGCAGGCACGATGTTCCTCCAGTATTTTGCGGATGATACCCAGCTTGCAGCAGTCGTCTTCTGGACTTTTGGCGATGTCGGGAGAGTGAACTGGCTGGAACTTGAGATAATGACAGGCGTTGTGTTGCTTGCAATCATATTTTTCATTGCCAACTGCTGGAACTACAATGCCATAGATGCAGGCGATGAGACCGCAAAGGGTCTTGGTGTCAATGTGGAAAGGATAAGGTTAATAGGCATGGTAATTGCAGCCCTTGTCTCTGCAGTGATTGTTGCGTTTCTTGGGGTTATCGGGTTTGTAGGGCTGATCTGTCCTCATATGGTCAGAAGGGTCATAGGGGACGACCAGAAATACCTGATACCTGGCTCCACCCTGTTTGGAGCAATCCTGCTTCTGGCATCGGACACCGCAGCCAGGCTTATAATATCACCATATGTGCTTCCGGTCTCTGTCCTTACGGCTTTTATGGGAGCACCTACTTTCATTTACTTACTTCTTAGGGGGTACAAACGATGATTCTTTCTGTAGAAGAACTGGAATTCATGTATCGAAACCGTAAAATTCTCCATGAAATCGCCTTTTCCATCGAGGAAGGAGAAGTTGTAGCAATTCTTGGGCCCAATGGGGTTGGCAAGACTACGCTTTTAAAATGCCTTAACCGGATTCTCCGTCCCAGGGGAGGAGCAGTTCATCTTGATGGAAATAACCTTTTTGACCTTGGAACAATGGAAATCGCACGCCTTATCGGGTATGTTCCCCAGCGGGTGGAAACAGGAAGATTGACCGCTTTTGATGCAGTCCTGCTCGGAAGGCGGCCCCATATAAAATGGGATATTACCGAAAAGGACCTTCGAATAGTCGATTCGGTCTTCAGGTTACTTTCCATGGAAAAACTGCGCCTGGCTTATATCGATGAAATGAGCGGAGGCGAACTCCAGAAGGTCGCAATCGCACGTTCACTCGTACAGGAGCCAAAAGTCCTCCTCCTTGACGAACCTACAAGCAGCCTTGACCTGAGAAATCAGGTTGAGATCCTTGGCATTATCAGGCAGATTGTCCACGAGCACGGGATTGCAGCCGTAATGACCATGCACGACCTCAACCATGCCCTCAGGTATGCAGACCGATTTATCCTCCTGAAGCAAGGAAAAATTCACGCACAAGGAGGAGTAGAAGTAATTACACCTGAAGTGATCGAGGAGGTGTATGGACTACCAGTAGTTATAGGAGAGGTTGCAGGCATGAGGTGTGTGGTTCCCGGGAATCCTGAAGTGGCATGCGTGCATAATCAGCTATAAAAATTAAGGTGAGTTTGGAATCTCTTCAATGTCGAAGGGAAGAATGAAGAAAGGAAAGTAAGAAAACATCAATTAAAGTAAAACATCAATTAAAGTAAAACAAATTAAAGTAAAACATCAATTAAACTAAAACATCAATTTTAAAAAATAGAGGTTCGGTTTGCAGAAGAGGCAAACCCGACCAAAAAGAGATTTTCCCAGGTTTACCTGGTAATCATCATTTCTGCAGTTTCAGGCTTGTAGAACCAATCTCTCGGAAGTACCTTTTCCTGCTGGTAGTACTTAACAAGCCTTCTAATCTTGGATTCTGTCAGGTTGAGGGAACGCTTGTTGTGGACGTCCTTCTTATTAACAGAAAGGTGCTTCCTGAGTCTCAGAGCCTTAACAATAAGGTTTGTAAGGTCTTCCGGAATGTTCGAAGCAACATTATTTTCCTTAAGGATGGTTGTGACCTTCTTGCCTGTGATAAGCTTGGCATCAGGAACTCCGTAACGGTCCCTTAAAATCATCCCGATTTCGGCGGTGGAAACACCCTGTTTCCAGAGGTCGAGGGTGATTGAAGTAACTTCTTCTGCGCTGATCTTGCACCACTCAGGCGGTTCGGTTCTGTTAGGCCTGGTGGAAGCGGACTTGCCTTTTCTTTTGGTATGCATTTTTGCCATAATAACTCTCCTGATATCAATTGATCGATGCCCTGAAGAAATTTCTTCGGGCTGAAGTTATATCTTTACCGAGTATAACGGACCAACACATCGATCGGGAGATTTTAATCCGCCACAGCAAACTGCTGCGGGCTTTTCAGGAATTCCTGCAAAAGCGTTAGTTTTTCGGTAAAAACATCACTAGAGAATGCACCATAACATATATAGTTTGTGTTGGGATGGAAAGGAATTCAGCCTCCTTCCCATACGAAAAGATCCAGTAGCAGACGCATATTTCGAGGCTCATGGAGAAGAGTCCCAGAAGCTCAAAACTATTCGTGCCCCACCAGGATTTACCTGCCTGTAAATTGACTCTATACGTGCATCCCGAAGAGCCTGGGCTTCCGAGAGATTTTCAGCTTCAAGGATTGAAGAAACAGTTCCGTTAATCTCACCTGAAAATTCAGCTTCAAGTTCTGTCCTGATTTCATCTTTTATATAGCCTGCCATCAGGTCTTCAAGCAAAGAAAAATCGTCTGTTGATGCGTTTTCAGGAAAAGCCCCGGAATCAATCGGGAACCCGGCTTCAAGCATATCCGAGAAATATGCCGCAAAAATCTCTTCCGCAGAATTTCCCTCTTCAGGATTTTCGGAGACCCCGTAGAGAAGGGTCTGGAAAGATTCCTCGGTTTCCTGCCCGAAAACCGACCCGAAATAATCCGACGGGAAAAGCAGTCCAAGAACAGCCTCTGCGCCTTCCAGGGCTGCAGCATCAAGCGAAGCATTAAAAGCCTCAATAAGTACCTTTCCGGCTTCTTCATCTGAAGAGTTAAGAGAAGCTTGAAGCATGGAATCATTTACGCATGCAAGCAGGGCATCCCTGGAGGGAGTACTGGCATAAAGGGGCATGGAAAGCTTTGTACTTTGCCGGATTGCATTTGCAGGTGGTTCTTCCCCGATAATAAGTTTGCTTTCCATTGGAAAAACTTCTACAGGATGCCAGTATGCTTCAAACCTGTAGGAAAATCTTCCTGCAACTTTCTGGTCAAGATAAGCCGAAATAGCTTCCGCTTCCCTGGAAGAATAATCTGCTGCAAGAGGGTTTAGAAGAATTGGAGAACCATTATTTGAGTTCTGGTTTGAATCATAAATTTGAATCATTGATTTGAATCATTATTTGAGACCGTAAGGGAAAGGGCAAGATATTCAGCAATGAGGTCAGCAAAAGTCCTGTGTTTCTGTTCTTTTCCGAAGAGGGCATGAGAAGGACTTTCCACAACCGAATTTTCGGGTATCGAAATATTAAGTGCCAGAAGAGGAGAAATTTCGTATTCAAAATCCTCAAGTTTGCAGGAAAGAAGCGACTCAAGCAGATAAACATCCAGTTCCGAAGAAGTGACGTACCCGGCTGCACCATACTGTCTTTCTGCCTGCATGGAAGGCATGAGCAGGATGCCTGCAAGCGAAATAAGCACAAGCAAAAAGAGGGCATCGAAAACCGTGGAATAACCTGAGTTCTCAGTAACGAACGTGTATTTTTTCTTATGGGATCGCTTCGGGCATTTCAGGAGATTTCAAATATATCACCCTGTTCTGTCCTGCAATTCTGAACTTCCTGCTTCCATTTCCCTCCAGTTTTTTCGCTTTCATGTAATCTCTCTCGTTCCATGCAGCTTTCTCATTTTCATACTGTCTTTCTCATTTCCATGCCGTTTTTCTCATTACATACCGTTTTTCTCAGTCCGATGTACCATTCTCAGTTACATACTGTATTTTTTCATTTCCATGCCGTTTTATAGAGTATCACAGTAAGTATTCCAGGGACAGATTCCGCAGGATTCAGTTCAATGACCACAGGCACAGAGGCTGCAACTTTTTCCCGGCCTTCCATAACAGATTCAGGCTCAACATTTTCTGGCACGATCCGCCAGTGCCACTGGCCGTCCCCTGTCCGGATTTCAACCAGAAAAAGGTAATTGCCGGAAAAAACTGCAAAAAATCGTTCTCTTTCCCTGATATCCCTCGGGGCCAGAAAGTTTATCGAGAGCAGCTGCCGAGAGCATGCCTGAAGTATCCGCTTTCAAGGACAGGCGCTTCTGCCAGGCTCTCTGCAAGAAGGGAAGCGCTCTCGTAATTTTCCAGGGCAAATGAACGGTCTTCATATCCCAGATAAGTCTGTGACATCAGGGCTGCAAAAACCATAAAACCTATGACTGCAAGGGCTACGGAGAGAAGATCGGCATGAGGTTCAAGCACTCCGCGTTCGTCCCTGAACATTAACGCGCACGTTTTTTTTACAGGCTTTATGACAGCTTCGAGCCGATCTACAGCCACGAGCAGATTTTTGAGCAGATCTTTGAGCAGATCTTCGAGCAAATCACTGATAAACAAGGACACAGCCAAAAGCAGAGACTCCCTCCCCATCCTTTACATAAATAAGTTCTTTCTTTAATGAGATGTTTTCACCCGGGTTCAGGACTACTTCTTCTGTCCCCAGCGCCTGAAAGAAAGCCTTGATTTCAGGATAACCGGCTGTAAGGGGAGCTTCCTCACTGCCCCAGGCTCCAAATTCCACACTGAGTTTTTCATGCAGGACGGATTCGTTAAAAGGCAAAACCCTGAAGGCAAAGGGCCTGACAGCCCTGAAACTCCGTTCCCCGGACCCGGCTTCCAGACAGACGTATTCTCCCGAAACCCGTACCTTTATATCTCCTGCAAAAGGCGCATCCCTGAAAATTTCATTTTCTTCGAAACAATAGAAAGACTCGTGAAATTCACCCTGAGACCCATCCTGAGATTCGCCCTTAAATTCCCCCTGAAAATCCTGTTGAGCTCCCGCCTGGAAATTACCGGATCCTGAATTACCGGATTCTGAATTACCTGACCCTGAATTACCTGATCCGACTTTGTCTACTGCGGTTTTAAAGTCCCGGGCCAGAAAATCCAGCTGCTCCTGGGCTTCAAGCTCCTTAAAACCGGCAACCAGATTAAAGAGTGCCGCAAAAAGGATAACGCTTGCAAGAATGAGAGCCGCCTTTGAGATCAGAAAATCGGCCCATGCCGAGTTGTCGCGAGCAAAATCCCTCACAGCAGATCTTCTCCTGAGTATCAGATATTCTTAAGAGCCTCTTTTTCGGAAATAAGCACGAACAGCCTTCCTGACTTCGATTCGAGCTTTGTTGAAAGAAACAGCCTGTGCCTGCCTGAACCGAGAGATACGGGCCCACTAAGTTCAGGATTTGAGAAAGAGGCGTCCGAATAATAGAAAGTGCTTTTCTCTCCTGTGCGGACGCAGTAATCATTCGCATCCGCAGGCCATTTGTCCTGCCGTCCGGGAAGAGTCCCGAAATCCACGCTAACGCCTTCAGGCAGCCTTAGTTCCAGGGAAATTTCACTTCCCTCCCCACGCATAGAAAGCTGCTCGGCAGCAGCCGTAAGCTTTGAAACCTCGTCAAGAGCTGTCTTTTCCTTTGCCCCGTCCAGAAAATCATAAAGATAAACGGAAGAGAGAAGTAAAATCACAGCAAAAAGGACTGCCTGAAACCGTAAGCCTGAAAGGAAGCGAAGTAACTGCGGATTCGTCAGTTTCAAGAGAACCGACCAAGATTGGAGCCTTATTAGCCGTAAACTACTCCCCCGAAAATAGAAAGAATATAGAGACTGTAGCTAACAAATTTAGTCTGTTTGGGTATAAAAAATTTTTTCCTGTCATAAAAGGTATGAAAGATAAATTAAAAAACTCTTCAATAAGTAAAAAATCGAAATGTAGAAAAATGGGGGTTAAAAAGTTAAAATGTAAAAATAATAAAAAATATGAGCAGCTTAATAAGTTGGCAGAGCAGATTAACGAGTTAGAATCGGGGAAATGATGATAAAAAGAAAGAGAAATAAAAGCAATTTGGTAAATGACGGAATAAAATTAATAGTTCAATGCAAATACGGAGGACTTTGTATTAAGCACCCCAGGACTATGGCAGATGTAATTTGCACAGGATGCGAGAAAGAAATAATATGGTGAAAATACGTTTTTCAGAGCTGAATAAAATCGGCTTTCTCTTTTTTGTTGATTGAACGAAAAGATAGTAAGCTAATTTAATTTGATAGCCTTCTAATCTTCCAGGGCTCTCTTACCTATTTTACCTTTTTGGCTTAAACAGTTTTAAGGCTGAGACCAACAAATTTAATATACTTATTTGATTTCATATATAATACTCCTTAATTTTTTGTAGGAACTGATAATAAAGGAGCAATTTTCAAATTTAAATTTTATAAATTTGTGGATAAAAATGTAATTTAGGGGATTTATACAGAGTCGATATTTTAGCTATGTAGCTAAAACAATAATTAAAGGAGAGTTAAAATGAAAAATCTATTTGATTTAACAGGAAAAGTTGCTCTTGTAACAGGTGCTTCCTCAGGTCTTGGGGTAGAGTTTGCCAAAGCTTTGGCAAATCAAGGTGCAAATATTGCTTTAGTTGCACGTCGTGAAGAAAAATTAAAGGAAGTACAGAAGGAAATTGAAGAACTTGGTGTAACTTGCCACTATTACGTATGTGATGTAATGCAAACAGAACAAATTAAGAATGCTGTGGAGCAAGTAGAAAAAGACTTCGGCAGAATTGATATTCTTGTAAACAATGCTGGTCTTGGACTTTTTGACAATGCGGAAAAAACAACCGATGAAATGTGGCGCAAAATGATTGATACTAATCTTAATGGTGTTTATTTCTTTGCCCGCGAAGTTGGGAAAGTAATGTTGAAGCAAAAATATGGAAGAATCATTAATATTGGATCAATTCACTCAACAGTGGCAATGAAAGGATTGCCGCTTACAGCTTATTGCTCAACAAAGGGTGGAGTTTTAATGCTCACCAAGGCTCTGGCAACTGAATGGGCAAAAGACGGCATTACTGTTAATGCAATTGGACCTGGTTATTTTGCTCTTGGAATGGCCGAAGAACTTGTTGCTGATCCGAAATTTGCAAAAATTGTTGAATTTATGTGTCCGATGGGACGTGCAGGAATGTCTGGAGAGTTGGATACAACAGTTCTTTATCTTGCATCCGATGCATCAACATATACTACAGGTCAAATAATTACAGTTGATGGCGGCTGGACAACAATTTAGCAATAAAAATAGCTGTTTCACCAGGACTTATAAAATATAGGACTTACGCGTTTGAATTTGGGAATCAATAGCATTAAACCTTTAACGGTCTAAAATATGAATTTTAATCACAACGCTTATTGTATTTGATTTTATACCTCAGGTGCGTAAGTCCGAGTCTTTTCTCAGTAGAAATTGCAGTTTTTCCTGCTGAGAAATTCAGATGTGTTTTTTGTTAATTCAAGGTTTGAAAAATTTTTCCTTTTCTTGCATTTCTAGTTGCTTTTGTTTCTTCAACAATTCTTTTAATGTTGGTGGAACCGGGCACATATTCGCAGGTTTTCTGTTATCCATAATGCATATAGGCTTTGTTTCTATTTTTACCCTTGTTAGAGATGCTTGTTTTCTTTGATAGTCTTATCTTTCCTTCTGAGTGAGAGTAGTGTGCCTCATATTCTGTAAAATACAGATGTCAGAAAATAAGGATTCTAAAGCCTTTAAATCAAAAAAGAAGGAATTGTGTTAGTACTAGTAGTGATTATTGGACAGTCTGTAAAGGACGGAGTATTCGTGACCCTTCGCGCTCCTGATGTAATAAATTAAATTGAATTAAATTAAATTAAATTAAATTAAATTAAATTAAATTAAATTAAATTAAAATCCGTGA
>CAVZFI010000033.1:0-14627 GCA_963774465.1 uncultured Methanosarcinaceae archaeon
CTAGACTTTAGAATAGAGTAAAATTCCTATGAAAATTCGATGGCACCCCAAAAACAATTACTGAACCTTTGTAAGATAAGGTACTTATTTTCTAAATATCTTTTCTTTAGTAATTATATATGCATATATGTATCTTTATATGTTGGAGTTCATAGAGGTATGAGGAAATAATAGCATAAGGCATCAAACTGTTTAAATTGCATTAGTATGATAATCCTAAAGGTGCCTTATTTTAGTCCTTAAAATGAATAAGTTTAAAATGGTTAAACCAGCTTTGTAGAGATTTTACGGGTGAAGGACTTTCAGATACCTGTGAACAAGATGTGAGCTGGATTTCAATGATTGAATCTGATCCGTTATTGTCTATTTGAAGAGGATTTCTACAGAGCTTTTACTTTATATATTTTATAATGAGCTCATCCCAAAACTCTGTTGCTTCTCTGAGCCTCGAATTTGGGATATAATCTAGTTCTTGGTCATGAAAAATTGTTTTGAGATTCTGATTGATTGACCAAAATTGGTTTGGAGATAGGGTGTAAGAAGATCCATCTATTCTAGGATTAAAATTCCGAAAATTAAAAGTCGCTTGCAACGTAGGCAACTTCGTAAGTCCTACAATATAGTATACCTCGTATGAACAGTTAGTGGGGGAGTAAATGGAACCGAATGAACAACTGCCTACGTTTAAGCTCTTATTAAATCAGAGGAAGATGAAGAGTCGAGTGAGTACTGGCAAAGGGAATGCTGCTTGCTTTATAATGCTATTAATCGAAATATTACCGAAGGCTCAATAGAGTCTTTAACCTGTAAATCTGCTGAGGGCGAAAGAGCTGGAATATTTGATGTATTCAATGTTCTTTCAGTATGTGGTTTATCTTTAAACAGCGTTGTGCACGTATTTGATCAAATCAAAGTGTGGCTGGGAAGCAGGCCGAAGGCAAAAGTCATAATGAAATTTTCAAATGGAAACTATATTGAGATCTCAGGAGTAATAGGCTTTTCTAAATCTGAGGTTTTGGACTTATTTGAAGAGTCGTTACAAACAAATCATGTGTAAGCTGGGAGCAAAGTGAACGAGAGCGAGCGTGGCAGAAGAATTGCTATTCTAATTGGTACTAATGAGTATTCAAAGGTGGATAAATTAGAATTCGCAGAGAGCGACGCAAGAGAGATGGGGGAAGTACTCTTGGATCAAAATATCTGTGGATTTGACGAAGTTACTGAATTAATTGATAAAAGTAAAGAAGAGGTTCTCACAGAATAGAGAGAGTCTTTAAAAATGCAAAAAAAGACGATGAGGTGCTGATTTATTTTTCAGGTCACGGAAAGCCAAGTTATAAATTTGATTTATGTTTGTTATTCAAGGATACCGATCCTGAGAGCATGTTCGCTACCTCATTAAAATTTGATTATATTATCGAATGTAAAGATCAATCATCCTGTAACCACGTGGTTTAATTCTTGACTGCTGCTATAGTGGAACTGCTGGTATGAAAGGAGATTTTCTTCAAGAGATGCTTTCAACATTTTCCGGTTCAGGTACAATTTTACTCACGTCAACAGGACAAACAGGCTCAAACATAGCAAAAGAAGACAAAGAACTCGAACACGGAGTTTTTACTCATTATTTGTTAAAGGGCTTGAAAGATTGGGCTGCTGACTATGACAATGACGGCGTTATAACTGTCGACGATCTCTACAGGTACACTTTTAGTGAAACTAAAGCTAAGGTCTGCAGCGTCCCCAGATAAAAGGATCATATGAGGGTGAAATGGTTCTTGGGAGAAATCCTCAAAAAATTAGGGATCGAGAATTTGAGCGAAAAAAAGAAAGATTAATGCAGTATCTTAGTTCCGCCCCTTCTTTTGTTATACATAGGTCATTCGCGATCCTTCAAAAAATGTATAATAGTCCATCTTCTCTGGAGCATTTTGAATTAAAGATAAAGCCACACCTTGAATCCCTTCTTAACGACGAAATTCAGGCTGAAACTTATGTAGAGATCGTAAAGTTCAGGAAAAGATTCGAAAGCAACAGGAGGTGGAGCAAAAACAAAAGGAAAGGCTGGAAAGAGAAAAAAGAGAAAGAGGATCAGGAAAAGCTTCGAAAGCAAAGAGATGAAGAGCTCCAAAGACAGAGAGAAGAAGAAAGAAAGAAAGAGAAAAAATTCTTGGAAATACAACAGCTAGAAGAGCAGGAGAGATTACGTAAGCAAAAAGAAGAAACCGAGAAATTAAAGAAGTCAAAAGAAAGGCTCAGGAAGAAGCAGACAAAAGAAAAAGGAACAGGAAGAACTTAGCAGGCAGAGAAAAGAAGTTGAGCAAAAAAAAGGGAAGAAGAAAGAAAGAGAGAAGAGAAAGAAGCATTTGAAAGAAAACAGCGGGAAGAGGAGGAAAAAGCTAGAGAACGGGAAGAAGCTGAGGGAAAAGAAAAACTTGAAAGAAAAAGCTTGAGGAAGCCGGAAAAGTTCAAGAGGCAAAACAAGTACTTCCTCGTCCTCCCGATAAGAATATACCTCCAAAAAAGCTGGACGGCTCGCTAGGGAAAGGTAAACCCCAAACAAGTATTATTTTAGTCGGCATTATTTTGGGTTTATTAGTAATATCAGTCATATGGCTGTATTGGGGAAACGTGCAACCTCCAACGATTGAATCTTTTAACGCGAATCCTGAAACAGTTACTTCTGGAGAGAATATCACACTGAATTGGAGCGTCTCTAATGCTACCCGCACCACCATAACTCCTGGAATAGGAGATGTTGAATTAAGAGGATCGATTTCTGTAAGTCCTACTGAAAACACTACTTATGCCCTATTAGCCACAAACAAAGCTGAACAGAATGTTTCTAGAACTGTAACTAGTAGTATATTAAAAGACCAACAATAACATCTTTTGAGGTAAATCCTGTGAAAATTGTTTCTGGAAATAATAGTACATTGAACTGGAGTGTTTCTGGTGATGCAAATGTTACTATTAATCCTGAAATAGGGAATGTTGAATTAATCGGGTCCAAGATAGTGAGGCCCACTACAAACACCACCTACACCATAACAGCCTGGAACGAAGCTGGAAACGATAGTGTTACTAGAGTTGTAACTGTAGAACAGAGATTTGTAACTGGGCGCCCAACCCATCATCATGGCTCTTAACTCTGGAGAAAACGGGAATGATGGGAAGGAGACTAATCCAATTGGAGAAAGATAAATTTGCTTATTGGATGTCCGAAACTCAGAGATGCAATTTTAAGTATTAAGATCAACTCTTCAATGAAATACAGTTTATAAAATATTTAAATTATCATACAGATTATTTGGAGCATACAGTACAGGATGCAGATTATTGACTGATACATTTATATTTTTAGCCTCAGGCATTTTTATCACCTTCTCTATTAGTAATTTTCAAACTACATGAAGTAATTCTTATGCATAAATTTGATTATAAGAACTAAAACTGAGTTGCCTAAACTCAGTCAAAAAGATGTAGAATATTCAGTTGACAGCCCCTAAACTATTTCCCTTGCTAACTTTATGTTTTAGTTTCTTCTTCAATTGCTAAGACCATGTCCATTAACACATTAAAAATTATTAATCTGGAAAAATTATCTCTCCATTAATATATTTCAGAGTCTCTATTCTAGAATAACAGTGGATTATTTAAATTAAGTTATAAATTGAAAACTTAATTTTTTATTGAACATATTTAATTTATGATGTTCAACTTTTATTTATTTTGTGCTCATATTTTTTGTTCCTTTATATTTAACTTAGTATAAGAGACTAGATGAAGAAACAGGAGAATAAGAAACATGCAGAAGACATCACTTCACAACAGTTTTCAGGTATGACTAGCTGGCACCTTTGCCAATGCTGGTGAGTACCGCAGGCGCAGCACCATATTCATATGGTACAATTACAGCAAAACTACCGTTTCTGTAATTGATACAGCTCCTTGACATCGTTACGGCTTACGGACCTGCTCGGAATACAACCTTTCGGAATTACAGTTGGTCCAAATGAAGAAAAAGGTATACGTAAGTAACAATTTTCAGCAACACTGTATCTATGATAAGACACACTTACGGATCCTATTATATTTACTAGGTTTCAATCAAAGTAAAATCCTGTCAAAATACAATTGATCCAGATGGGAAAAAGTTTTATGTCGCAAATCAGAGCCCCCGTTGATGATCAGATAGCACAGTTGCTCTCATTGACACTACTACAAAACATTATTACAGCAAATGTGAGATCTGGGACCAGAGCCTTTTCCAGTTACAATTCATCCAGATGAACAAAGGTATATATTAACCAAAGAACTTCGTGAGCAACACTGTTTTACCATTAATATAGACAAGCAGCAAACACCTGGATTTCTGCCACCAGTGTGACCTATAGAGCAATAATCCTTATAGACTTATAGTCACTCCAAATAGCAAAGAAGTATATGTAACGAACAATGATAGCAATACCGTCGTTGTAATAGACACAGATGTAAACCAAGTTACAGCCACAATACTTGTAGGAAATGGACCGGAAGATGCTGCTATTAGTCCGGATGGGACAAAGCTATATGTGACGAATTCTGGTAGCAACACTGTCTCTGTAATTGATACGACCACAAAAAAGATTACAGCCACGGTGCCTGTAGGACATGATCCTGTAGGAGTTGAAGTTAGCCCAGATGGGACAAATCTATATGTAGTAAATAATGAAGACAACTCTGTTTATGTGATTAACACCATCACATATACTGTTTCAAACATTGTGACTGTAGGAAAATATCCTAATTCATTTGGACAGTTTATAAAAGGGCCAGTAAATAACTTGACTGCTGGACAGTTTAGAGGAGGACAAGCAAATAACTCGACTACTTTGCAGAGTCCTATATCTTTCTCCTATCAAGGTATTGCTCTTTGTCTATTAGGTAAATATGAGGAAGCAATCCAAGCTTTTGATAAAGCCATAAAGATAGACCCACAATTTTCACCTGCCTGGGACGGCAAAGGCGTTGTCCTTCATGATCTGAGTAGATATAACGAGTCAATTCAAGCATTTGATAAAGCTATAGAGATAAACCCGCAAGATGCTGTTGCTTGGGACGGCAAAGGCGTTGTCCTTTATGATACAGGTAGATATAACGAGTCAATTCAAGCTTTTGATAAAGCTATAGAGATAAATCCGCAATATGCTGAGGCTTGGAACGATAAGGGTAATGCCCTTAATAATACAGGTAGATATAATGAGTCAATTCAAGCTTATGATAAAGCCATAGGGATAAAACCTAATTATACACTTGCTGGAATAACAAAGGTTATACCCTTAATAATATGGGTAGATATAATTAGTCAATTCCAACTTTGTGAGAAAGTCATAGAGATAGACCCGCAAAATATTGGCCTGGAATAACAAAGGTTATGCCTTTTATTCTATGGGTAGATACAATGAGTCAATCCAAGCTTATAATAAGGCCACAGAGATAAACCCTAATTAGTGCACTTGCTTGGAATAACAAAGGTGATTGCCCTTAGAGAGTTGGGTAGATCTGGTGGAAGCCGGTCCAAGCTTATAATGAAGCCATGGAGATAAACCCGCAAGATGCCGTATGCATGGTGTCAAAAAGGTATTGCCTTCAATAATTTGGGCAGATATGAGGAAGCAATCCAAACTTATAATAAAACCATAGAGATAAATTCGCAATACACTGATGCCTGGACGACAAAGGGCAATGCCCTTGATAATATGGGTAGATCTTATGGAAGCGATCCAAGCTTATGATAAAGCCACAGAAATAAATCCACAATTTGCACTTGCTTGGAATGCCAAAGGTTATGTCCTTTAATAAAATAGGTAAATATGAAGAAGCCGATCCAAGCTTTGGGTAAAGCCATAGAAATAAATCCGCATCATTACCAAAAGCTTGGAATAACAAGGGTCTTTCCCCTTTCATAACTTAGGTAAATATGAGGAAGCTATCCAGGCTTATAATAAAACCATAGAAATAAAACCTGAATATGCGCTTGCCTGGAATAACAAAGGTCTTGCTCTTGATAAACTTGGCAGGCATGAAGAAGCGGTTGTGTGTTACAACAAGGCTAAAGAATTAGGAAGTTAAAGTTTCGAAAAGGTCTTGTTGAATGAACAAAGGCAAGGAAATCTCACATAGAGCTATGCTTATGGATAGTATTGCTGCAGGTATCTTTGCCTAATTTATTTCAGGGAATTTCGATAAGCTTCAATATTTGGCTGGTTGCTTATAATAAATAGGACTCACGCAGTCGCCTGCAAAGCAGGCAATTTTTAAGATTCCTTAATTTTTATGCTATGGAATACGTTTGCTTTCTTAGAAGTTGATTAACAGCACTTCTTGGAATGCTCCACTTTGTTTCAAATCATGTAATCCCTGTTGTTGTTCTTTGGATTTCAAATATGAGAAGTGCTCTTATTGCCATCATAAGTTTTTAAACTGCCCCTATAAAAAATCCTATTTGTGATGATTCCAAAAAATGAATCCATGCCACAGTAGTGATAAATTATGCTGTCTTTCATAGTATTTCTATAAGGATCAAAGGTGTCTATAAATTATCAACTCTCTTCTCACGTAATCACAAAGGATAAAAAATAAATGTGGGGATTGATTAACAAAAACATATAATTATTTATTAAAAAGTTGTTAATATATTTTAAATGGATTAGTAAACCCTGTTTTAACTCTATACGCTAGGAAGTGAAACCATGAGAAATATTCTAAAATACGGACTTTTTTTGGTTGGGGCTCTTTCTTTGCTGACATTAAATGCTTTAGCGCTGTCCGATCCTTCAGACGATAGTATCAAACTCGAAAACAATAGTGGAGAACCCATTGGTATTGGCATATGTATAGACTTCATACCATACACTCACGAAGAATTAAGAGACTACTCCGACACAATTGTAATAGGTACTGTTAAAAAAATACTTCCATCCAGATGGAATACAAAAGATGGGAAACAACCTGATAAACCAATTACTGAACTCAACTCTAGCGACATCATTTACACTGACATTGTTATAGGTGTTGACGAATACCTTAAAAATCCGCTATCATCCAAAGAGGTTATTGTGAGAGTTGTCGGCGGGATGATTGGAAATGTTAATGTGACTACAGACGCTGAACCAAGCTTCAATAATTCAGAAAAGGTTTTGCTCTATCTGAGTAAAGAAGATAGCCCTAATACCAAGGATATTGGTCCTGAGCACTTCATAGTTACAGATTTCCACCGGGGAAAATACACATTAACCGATGATGGGAGAGCTATAACACCGGATGAAAATACCACTCTGGACGAGTTGCTGAGTACAATTAATCAAACCGAGAATAAGACAAGCAATACCAGAATATCAAATGACCCCAGAATATCAAATAATACCGAAATTCAAAATAATACCGAAATTCAAAATAATACCGAAATTCAAAATAATACCGAAATGAAGAGCAAACAGGAAGAAAATTCCAGTTCTACTCCGGAATCAAAAAGCGCTCCATTTATAAACTCTTTCTGGGTGCTTACAGCATTGTTTGGGGCAGTTTCGATTGTAAGACACAGGTAGCAATAAACTGTTTCTGATATTATTAAATGGCTACTGGGTATTTATTTTATTTAGAAGATAGCACCATGAGTTTATTATGAAACTGGCAGATCAAAGCAGTTTGAAGGGGAAATAGAAAAGTGAGTGTTTATAGTAATGGCATTCTTTTATTCAGATTCAGGAATGAGAGACTCGAAGTAATGCTAGTTCATCCAGGTGGGCCAATCTGGGCAAAAAAGGACTACGGAGTATGGTCAATACCTAAAGGGCTACCCGAAGGGCATGAAAAACCTCTGGACACGGCAAAAAGAGAATTTAAAGAAGAAACAGGTTTTGAGGTTGACGGCGAGTTTATTGATTTGGGAGAGTTAAATCAGTCTAGCAAGAAGATAGTGCATGTATGGGCTCTTGAAAAAGACCTGGATATAACAAATGTTGTAAGTAATACATTTACGTTTGAGTGGCCAAAGAACTCGGGGAGAGTACAGGAGTATCCCGAGGTCGACAAAGCAGGCTGGTTCGAGATTGAACTAGCTATGAAAAAAATACGAAAAGAACAGATAGGTTTTCTTGATAGGCTTATAGGCATTATAAATTACTCTCTGAAGGAGAAGAATTTAGACAGGGGAAAAAGATACAGGCAAACTACACTATTTTAAATATTGACCAAAAGAAACGCCATCAATAAAAGTCTCAAAATTTAATGCCGATCAGCCAAATGTGGATTCTAAGAAAGATTGAAGAGAAAAAAAGAAAAAGAACAAATTATCTGCGCTTTACTGCTTTCTGTGCCGTTTTTTGTGCTGATTTTTGAGCGGCTTCTGTGCTGCACGTTCAGCTTTACCTTTTGGTGCTTTCTTCGCATTCTGTTCTTTTTGTGATTTAACTTTATCAATGATTGAGGTCTTTGCCGGCGAAGGTGTTCTTATTTTCTCTCTATTTGCGTCATCTCTAGCTTTTTTAGATTCCTTTTTGGTTTCAGTTTCTTTTTTACCTAAGATCTTTCTCAATATGTCCATTGTCTGAACCTCCTTTTCTTCCTTATAATACATATTTCCATGTTAATAGCTCATTCTCTAAAATAGACGGAAGAAAAAAACAACAGGCAAAATTTAGCTCGGATGTAAGGAAAAGGGACTTAATGTCCCTCAAAATCTGTTAAAATCGCTCAGAACTTTTCAGAATTATTCAAAGCTTATCAAAACCTCTCAAAACCTTACTGCCACATAACCTGAAGAGGCTTCCTGCGAGGGATTCCATATGCTTTGTACTGCGGGTAGCCGAACATCATTGCATAAGCAGTTTTCCTTCCTGCAGGCAGGCCGAGTTCTTTCTGGAGAGGCTCATAAAACATGGTAGCCGCCGCGACAAAGCCCGCCCAGCAGGTACCGATTCCGAATGCCGGAGCAGCTATATCGAAATGTGTAAGGGCAATAATTGCATCGATAGGTGCAATCGGGCTTTCTTCAGGGATATGGGCGAAAAGCAGATGAGGGGCGCCCCGGCAGATAACGTCGTGTCCCTGCTCCCACGCCGAAATAAGCACTGGCACGTAGCCGCTCATGGGATGCGGGGTATTCAGCAGGGTTTTCATCCATTCAATGGTTAATTCGGCAATTTTCCTGACGCTGTCCGGGTCGTGGATAACCAGCCACTCTACCGGCTGACCGTTAGTTCCTGAGGCTGCATAGCGGGCAATATCGAGAACCTCAAGGATTTTCTCCCTTGGCACCGGTTCTGTGGTATAATGCCGAACAGACCTGCGTTTTTTAAGATAAATCCCTATGTCCTCCGGGGAAATTGTGCCGGCGCCGGCCTGCAAGGGGAGCTTTTCATCAGGACGAAGGTTCAGAACAAGGGCTTGGGAAGGACAAAAAGCTTCGCAGTGTCCGCAGTACATACAGTAGGAAGCGTTTGTATCCTGCACCTGCGGGAGGCGATCCTCATCAACCGGATCGATAATGCCCGATGGGCAGATCTTTACACAAATGCCGCACCGAGTGCAGCTATCCTCATCAACGATAATTTGAGCCATAAGTATCAAAACCTGCTAAATAAGTATCAAAGTCTATTAAGAAAAATACCTATACAGCCAGCATTTATTTACTTTTATTTTTTTCTGTGCCTTTGAAGCTTTATTCATTCCATAATCTTCCGGGAAAAGGACAAAAGGCTGCATATCTTTCTATTTTTGAGCCGAATACAGATCTGAAAACTTACTTTTTGAGCAGGAATAATTAAACAGGCTTCAAATACTCAAACTCTGAGTAAGATTTTTAAAAAGATGAATAAAAATGGAAAAAAGCAAAGTTTTCTCCTGATAATCACTCCTATTTAAAAAATCGTTTGTATGACAAACTTATTTCTGCCTGATAATGTTTTTGACCCGTCTGTCCCATTCCGTGGACTCGAAAAGTTCCCTGAGTTCGGGAGAGTCGTCAATGAAGCAGAAACCCCAGTAAACCGCAGGCAGAAACTCCCTTTTCCACTGCTCTTTCTTCTTTTTGTCGAGGAACTGGTATGTTTCCGAAGACGAGAGGCGGCTTACGAACCCGAGCACCTTTATAAGATCCGGAATAGTCTTCTGGGCAGAACCGAGTTTCAGGCATTTAAGCCTGAGGCTGTCGATTTTTCTAAAATCTGGTTCGAATCCCAGGGTCTTTAAAATCCGATTTTTCTCGGGAGCCGAGAGGCGTGCACCATCGTACTTAAGGGAATTTAAGGCCTGAAGTTTCAGTAGCCATTCAACTTCTCCAAAGACCTTGGGTTTATGCTGCCTCGAAACATTTCCTAGCCTGCGGTCTTCATAGGCTTCCCGCTTGAGCTTATTTATATGGCCTGAAAGGTCTGAGAATTTCTCAGCGTCGCTCAGTTCCCTGACCCTGAACCTCAGGGCAGCCCGCATGAGTTCCCGCTTTTCCCTCTCAAAAGCTCCTGTATCTTTTTCCTCGGTCAGCGCAAGCAGGCGTGAAAAATATTTTGCCCTTATGGCAGTCGGGGGAAGCCTTACAGGCACTTCCCTTACCTGAACGCCTTTTCCTTTGCCCCTTTTCTGGGGGCCAAAGTCCACCTTACTAATCTCAATTTTTCCTTCCTCAATCGCCCTGGCAGCATCGCCTTCCGAGAAAAGCTCTTCAAGGCGGATCTCGGGCTGGAGCATCTGAACCTGATCGACCTTTTCCCCGTTAAAAACTCCTTCCCCAAAGCGCTGATATAGAGAGTCAATGCTGTCCGAAATTTCAAATATGTTTCCCTGCTGCTTTCCTGATACCTGAGAAAGCCTTGTTACCCTTCCGACCTGCTGCTCAAAAAGCCGCATGCTCAGGGTTGGTCGCAGCAGAACAAGAGCTTCAAGCCCCGGAAAATCGAAACCTTCAATCAACATGCCTACAGTGCAAAGAACATAGGGAGGCTTTCCCAATCTCCCTGAAGGCTGCAAGGAGGGCATTCTGTTCTTCTTTGGACAGTTCGGAGGTCATGAAAGCTGCATCTCTGAACTCTCCTTCAGGGGTATAATTCTCAAAATCCACAGGTAGAATCGGATCAGAGTCCTGTTCTAATTCCGGGACAGAAATTTCCCCGTTGAAAACCGAGGCGGTGAGCTTCGCATGAAAAGCGTTAATTCCTTCGCCGCTTGCGCCGGTTCCGTAGACACGCTTCCGGACAGGAGCGCAAAAAACGAGAGTCTTTACATTTCTATGTTTGACCATAGAATCGTACACGTCTTTTGCAAGCTGGGTTCTTCGGATTACTTTTTTCAACTTATCGGCAGTGCTGCAGTCGAGGAAAAGATCCTGTTTATCAAGTTCATCAAGCCCTTTTTCAAAGTCAAAAATCTCAAAGATATCTTCCGAACTCTCGGCAATAGTATATTTAAGGGGTGCAAGCTCTTCGTCCAGGATGCACTCGGGAAGGGTTTTTGCATAGATTTCCCTCATATCCCCTGCAATTTCATCCACGAACTTGACATTTCCAACCACGCCCTGGAACGGAGTTGCAGTCATTCCCAGGACTTTTGCCCCCAGCTCGTTTAGAAAATCGTTTCCTCTGTTATTGATGAAATTGTGGATTTCGTCCACAATTGCGAGGTCGGTAAATTCAAGAATCAGATCTTTAATCTCAGAACTCTGCTTTCCGAGTACTGTTTGCAGAGAGGCGAAAAGCACAAAACCTTCACCTTTTCCCTGCCCGAAAGATTTCAAAGTTGCAGCAAGTTCCTTTCGATCCATCTTATTCTCAGAAGAAAGGAGAGCACTATTGGGAAAAAGGGGCCTGTTTTTCTTCCTGTCGTAATAAGTCTGGCTAAGAAGAGGATTGTTTTTAGAGACCAGGAAAAGTACAAATTTCCCTTCATCATAATACTTTTTCATTATATGTTTCGAAAGAAAGGTCTTACCCCAGCCGGTAGGAACCTTGATATAGCCTCTCTGATGGGTTTCAAAATATTCCAGAATATCCTCGAAGATTCTCTTTTTATCTTCCCTCAATGGCTCAAGCTCGACGGTTTCCATGCCGACTGCGATTTCATTTAAATTTGTCATCAGTACGCTGTCCTTACACTTTTCACTGTATAAGCTTTTTAATCTATTCTCAGAACCAGAAAATACCTTCAAAGAGGTTTCTGGGAAACTGGTATAGCCACACAATAGTAAATATTGCATGTAACTGCAAACTTTATAAGAAGCAACTCCCCACAACTTACAAATTATTCATAAAAATTTCAGTCTAGAAAAACTTAGTCAGGTTTTTTTCGTCCAGAAGCGGAAAAGAATAAACCTGAAACTACTTTAATTTAAAAGGAATCCCTTTGCAATAATAAGAATTACGTCAATATATATGTTATGCCAAAAAGTTAAAGGGAAAAGGCAAATAAGGAATTTCTATTTCCTTTAGCCGTTTCCTAAAAGCTGTTCGAAAGATTTAGAAGAACTTTGGCCTTACAGAGAGATACTTTGCAAGTGGCAGTTTTCTGTAAGGTTTGTCAGAAATTTCGCCTCTAACCCGCGCGTTAAGTTCTTCCGGGGTAATTTGCACTTTTTTCGGCTTATCCTGCTCGGATTCGGACCGAATGGTTACGTTAATGGTGCCGTCTTCGATTTCTTTATCTCCAATGACCACTACGTAAGGGACCCATTCCCTGCCTGCCTCTCTTACTTTCTTTCCTATGGAGAGGTCGCGGTCGTCAATGTCCACCCTGCAGTCCAGCTTCAGGGAAACCTCTTCTGCAAATGCTATGTGTTTCTCTGAAATCGGCACGATCCTGACCTGTGTAGGAGAAAGCCAGACCGGCAGCATGGGAACCTTTCCTTCTTCAGTCTCCATTGCAGCCTTTTCGAGGAGAGCATAGATGCAGCGTTCGATTGCCCCGCTTGGAGAGCAGTGAAGGACAGTAGGTCTTTCCAGTTTGCCGTCAGCATTTACATAAGAAATATCATACCTTTCGGCGTTTTCCACATCAATCTGGACTGTGGAAAGTGCGCTTGCTTTGGCAAGGGCATCTACAAAGTTAAACTCGAACTTGAGCACGAAGTAGAAGAAACGGGTGTCCCACATCTCCACTAGCACGGGTTTGTCAACGGTTTTTGCCATATTGACTACAAGCTCTTTATTCGCCTCGTAAAAGTCCCTGGTGAATCGGATGGCAACCTCATAATCCTTAATATGGATTCCCACATTCTCAAGCACATCGATGCAGAGGTCATACTGCTTTTTGAACTGGTCCACAGCCTGATCCATGTCCTTGCAAAGGCTGTGCATGTCAGGCATGGTAAAAGCCCTGAGCCTTCTCAAGCCCACAAGTTCTCCCCGCTGTTCCTTCCTGAAACTGTAGCGGGTCATTTCGATCATCCGAAGAGGCAGGTTCCTGTAGGAAATCGTCATGTCGTGGTTCATAAGGAATTGCCCGAAACAGGCTGCGAAACGCAGGAACATCTGCCGTTTGTCAGACTCGATAGAATACTGCCTTGCAGGGAACCTGTCCAGGTATTTCTTCAGAGTCGGATGGTTCATGTCGTACATGATAGGGGTTTCGACTTCCATTGCCCCGAAATCGGTTGCGACATCAAGCACATAATTTTCAAGGAGGGACTTTACAAGCCTCCCTTTCGGGTAATAGCGCATGTTTCCGGAATCTGACCCTGGCTCATAGTCCGCAAGCTCAAGTCTCCGCATAAGCTCTACGTGGGGGGGAGCCCGTTCAACAGCCCTGCTCTTGGAAATTTCGTAGTTTACAAACTGTTGAAGTTTGGGGTAAGGAGCAAGGTCAAAACTCTCGACCTCATGAAGTTCTCCATCAGGGGTAAGGATGCGCCAGTAAGACTTTGCAGTCCCTTCGGCTTTCAGGGCTTCGGAAACAACCTCAGCTTTTTCCCCGGATACATCTGCTTTGCCTGCTGCCTTTGCAGTCCCTTCAGGGCGTATGCTCCTGGAGAGTTCGGAAAGCGGATGCCCTTTACAGCGTATACTAAAAGCCTTATACCATCCGAATGGAGCACGTTTGACCTCATACTTACCTGAGAGAGCTGTCTCTATTCCTTTGAGGACCTGTACTGCAACTTTTGGAGAAGAAAGGTCGGAGCTTAAGTGGGCGTAAGGATAGAGCATTATGCGGTCGGTTTTGACCTGGGCTGCGACCTTTTCGATTTCGGAAACAGCCTTTTCTATAGCTTCCTCAGGATTTGCCTCATCCACGCTTTCCACAGCCGTAAAAGCCGTAAGCGCTTCTTCAAGCCTGCCGGACTTTAAGGACTTTTCAATTTTTTCAGCAACTGGAGTTTGTTTTTTGGTTTCGTATTCAATATAATCAGAGTGAATGAGCAATAACTGCATTCTATCACCTGTGTTTTCTAAACCGCTTCGGAATAGTGGTTCCGAATTGGCTTCGGTTCTGAATCCTATGGTTGACCTACTATCAGGACTGTCTGCGGCGTGTACCTGTGAGTAGATCTTGATTAAAGGAAGTGAAGATGAATATATGACAGTCCTAATATCCTGCAACGATATAAAGCAATCCCTTTCTACTGATGTTTCTTACCATAGCCTCGAAAGCTCTCAAAGTTC
>CAVZFI010000034.1:0-65485 GCA_963774465.1 uncultured Methanosarcinaceae archaeon
TCCTTCTTTTATTTCCGTTACAAGACCAATTTCTCTGAGATTTTTCATATACCAACTGATTGTAGCCCTAGAAACTCTTAGTTCATGTGCAAGGTCTATATTTGTAGTACACGTGCCATTAAGTATTTCTAAAATTATTCTTTGGTTCGTTATATTTTGAAGGGCAGAAATAACTTTCATTTCTTCATCACTATAAGTGAAATTGTTTTCAAAAAATCTTGTCTTTCCACCTTCTCTGTAGGCTTCGATTTTATTTTGAGCTTCAAGGGTTTTAATGTGATATTTTATGTTTTCCCTGTCTAAACCTATTTTTTCTACAATCTCACTGATATATGCTCCAGGTTTGGTTTTTATATAGGTATAGATACTAAGACGGCTTGGATTGTTAAGAACGTTTCCGGAGTTTACAATTCTATATCCTCCTATTGCAAAAATTAGCCTTTTAGGATATAGTAAGTCAACTGCCGCCAACATGTTCACTGTGACCAGCCATAAAAGAAACTGCCAATAAGGTATAACAGTGATTTCCAGAGGTATTCCTTCTTCTCTGTTATCACTTGGAAATGGTTCTATAGTATACTCTGTAGCCCTGGCGGTTGTTGTTAGCAAATAGAATAGTAAACAGATAACAATTATTTTTTGAAGCTTAATACTGTGTGACAGCAAAGGTGAAATCCTTCTTTCCGCTGATTTTCTCTCCGTATACCTCAAACCTCCACGTTCCCTGTTCCACAAGTTTTCCTTTCTCAGGAGATATCTTTATGTCTATCTTACTATCTATTATTCTGTCAGAATTATCATAACAGCAGTTATTAGGCTTCATGCTCTTTGAAGGGGTATAGCAACTAAGTTTTAGTACATCATTCTTATCCTTCCAGTCCAAAATCACTCGAAGATATTTTGCTCCCGAACCTACGGTCGCAGTAGGGATTATTGTCTCCCCTTTGTTATGGAGTATTTTTTATTGGAAATCGTAGTCGCCTTGGAAGCTTTTGCACTGTGCATTGTGGCCTTTCCTGCTTTTATGGAATGCGCTGGCTCTGTAGAAATTGAATTATCTACACACTCACTAGTAGGACTGTTTGTCCAGCATTCAACAATATGTTCTTCTTCGACACAATTTGAACTAACTTCTCTTTTTGAATCCATTGGATTTGAGGATACCATGATATCACCTTAAAAACGCGAATAAATAGTTTAGAAATATTGGCTATATACCTTCAATTAGCACGACATATTATTTTACAAAGTATCTTATACACACCGTCGCTGTTTAATATACAAATTTGAATTGCAGCGCGTATATACTTGGTTTTGCTTATCGGTACGTTAATCTTATTTTTGCAAAACTACGCTGTTAGATAAATCTACTAAGTATAGTAAAATAGGACATTATATTTATTAATTTTGTTATAGAGTTATAATAAAACTAATATAATATATAAATTATAATTTTGCAGTCGTGAGAGTGGTTATCGAAGGGGATAACTTTCATATTTTGGTATCTATTCGTTTTAACGCAATTGATTTTTCGCATTTCTTATTTTTTTCTACTACATATTCTTTTGAATAATAATTAAGTAAAAATATGTGGTTATTGAAGTTCGGTAATCAAAAGGTACGATTTTTCATTGGGATCATATTTTTTTGTTCACTTGATTTCTAGCAAATTACATCATTTTATTTTAGAATTAACTTGATTTCTAAGAAAAAATATTTTTTTGCATTGAACTACCAATTTAAAAGTGGGCTTATCTTCTTGAAAATGTTATAACTTTTTAAAATAACAAAAAGCCCTGATGAAAAAAACAGTATGCTGGAGCATAAAGACAAATTAAGATCCTTGAGTAAAGATTGAAGAATTTAGTGACCACGAAGTTTATGGTGTGAAGGCCAAGACTTGAAGATCAAGTACCATAATAATCAATAGACTCAAAAGAAGCCTGTAATAACTCAGATATTTCAAGTAAAAAGAAGAAAATGTTTTCTAACACTGCTTTAAGGATTCGGATAAATATATTTTTGGATTATAAGAGCCTATCCGAAAAGTGTTTGACCTACTGTAACTTTCACAATAGGCAATATACACAACCGGAACGGATGCCCGGATATTATAAACCTATTTTAACTTTTCAACATGCATCACTGACTTTTCGGATAGGCTCTAAGGCGTTCATAGCAAAAAGAAGTGAAAATTTAAAGGAAACTAAAGTCCCTTAAAAAATGAAATTTATTAAATAAAAGGGACGAATAAATGAAACACCTTATAATATTCTCTTCTCAATAACTAAGCTATTACATATTTATTTTTGTAAAGTTCATTTCTTTTTCATCACAGATTTTAGAGGCTAACTGCCATGATCCACCAATATTTGTGTCACAATTTGTATATTTGTTACCGGTAAATCCTAATAATTTACCTGGATTATCTGCAGAGTCTATATAAACTCCATAGTCACAACCATTAAATTTATTATTTTTAACCTTGGGGTACTGACTCTTTTTAGTGTTTTCAAAAGCATTACCCTCTATAAAAAGCCCAGTCGTAGCAACATTAAACTTATTATTCATTATAGTGGGACGTCCATAGCCTACATAAATTCCATAGTTATATCCTTCACCAGAAATGTCGAAATTACTTATTGCTGGGTTACCACCCCATAGGTCAAATCCTTGAATTTTTGGAAGTTTTTTGCCTGAAGCAACCCCTTGAATTTTGATACTCGAATATACATACACACGTTCTTTATAATCTCCATAATAGACCTTTATTGTATCGCCAGTTTTTGCATTATATACTGCGTCTTGAACTGTTGTATATGTCTGACCAGATCCTACTTTTAAAGTGGCAGCCGATGCAGCGGACGAAAGAACTACTAATAATAAAAACGTAACTGCTGACGCCACAAT
This sequence comes from uncultured Methanosarcinaceae archaeon, assembly GCA_963774465.1. Classification (GTDB taxonomy): domain Archaea; phylum Halobacteriota; class Methanosarcinia; order Methanosarcinales; family Methanosarcinaceae; genus Methanosarcina. Next base: position 2,911 of record CAVZFI010000034.1, read on the forward strand.
TATTGAATTGAATCTTTTATTACTCATTTCCGTATTCCCCTTTTAATTAATATAATTGTGTCCTTATTAATGAAAACGGTGAGGATAAGATACTTCCCTCACTGAGAAAATCAATTATTCATTTGGGTTCAAAAATTCTGACATTTTGTTTGACTTTTCGTTTCTCTCCTTTCGAATTCTTTTATGTGTTTGTATTGAATGTTTAATTTGTTCATGTTAAATTATAGGTCGTCCTATGTCAATTGGTTGAAGTTATTTCCAAAATATGCTTAACTCCATCACAACTCTTTTCAATGCTTTCGATGAATGGAAATGCATGCATTCATAGCATTGAGGAGTTATTCACGAAATCATCAGCTCATATAATGATTGACGACCTAATGATTAGGACTTTCGAGATCAATATATATTTTGTTACCAAAGTATCTAACAATTAACACCTTAATTGAAGTCATAAAATAGATATTAAAACTTAGTAGGATGGTTCTATTGCAAAAACTCATAAGAAATATGCAATAGAATAATACAGGTTCTTTAAAGTACCAATCTTTAACATTTCAGTGTAAAAAATTAGATTATTCTAAATATTCTGTTTAACGTTTAGATCATATTAGGCCCAATGGGAGCATAACTGTCACCACCCGCAAAGCTGGCCAAAGCTATCTGATAAAATCTTTACGGAAAAAGAAGAATTCAGACTGGGATATTCAAAAAATCCTGATTTTTTGCGGTTGAAAACAAGGGTTACAGAGCCGATTCAAATTTGGTTTCATCTACTTTGCATCTTGTGACAGCTACGCTGGTATTACCCCTATTAACCGTTGATGTTTATTGAGGCTGAAAACACTTATAGAGAATAGCCGCCGATGAAATAATATAAATGGATCCAATGAAAAAGACATGATGAGACTGAGAGAAATAAAAGACAATGCAAAAAAATACATAGAATTATGCAAACTTCTATACATAGACTCCCGTACCCCTAAAATTACAAAAATATTGTTATGGATTGCCATAGGCTATGCATTATCACCAATCGATTTAATACCCGATTTCATACCCGTAATTGGATATCTCGATGATATTGTAATCGTTCCAGTTCTTTTATACATTGCAATAAAATCAGTACCTAAAGATGTGTATATAGAAAATTATGTCAAGATTTTAAAGAAATAAGGATCGTGTTTTTTTGTTTTATCCTGAAATCATTTCGTCTCAGAATTTTTGCAGTTTTTAAATCCGAACGTTTTTTAGCATAGAACGTTCGTATTTTCAATAAAAAATACTTATTTTTCTATCATTTTTTAGAAATTTCTTCACAAAATACGAACCTTTTAATATTTTGTTCGTATTTACTTTTTATGGATAATGGACTTGTTACCTCTGATGGAACAAAGGTTCTCACAGTTGCAGAATACGATCAATTTATTAATTTCATTCCAACGAAATTCAGACCTATTTTTGAAGTCAATACCATTACAGGCCTTCGGTACGTAGAGCTTCAAAGACTACACGATCATGAAGAATGGTACTTTACAGAAAGAAATCAGATTATCCTTCCTAAAGAGGCACAGAGGAAAGTAAAACAAAAACTAGTAAAGAGGACAATAGACAAACTACCTGCAACTTTTCCTTATCTCTTCAAAGCGTTCATAGGGTGTAAGAGACCTCCAGCTAGAAACACTTGGTTTGAGAACCTTGAAAGATGGAGCCATAAAGCCGGTATAATTCCCAAGGTCAATCCAAAGACTCCCAGGAAGACAATTGAAAGTTGGATGCTAAAAGCAGGGATACCTGAGATTGAAATATATTCAAGACAGGGACATGACCCAATAACAAGTTTAAGACATTACCAGAGCCTTTCTTTTACAGATTACGAAATGAGGGACATCGAGAAAAGGCTTACTGAATGGGGAATTCTCAAAAGAGGGATTTAATTTATATTTTGAATAGTATATTTTATTTTCTTGGGTATCCTATATGATATGTGAATCCAGGACATATAGTCGATTATATCCACACTCAATATAAAAAGCGGTTCTGGTGCAAAAATAATATTTCCATAGTTTGGTATTAAAATTCCGGCTTCTTTATACCATTTTTCCGGTGATAAGAATTATCACCTTTCCTAATTGTGAAGGTTTTTTCTGATTTTGCAAGGAGCCAGATTTTTTGCAACAGAACCAAAACTTCAATTACAGTCTATGAAAAAGTCTAGACTAAAAATAGCTGGAAAAATTTGTTTTGTACATGATCATATTCTATCAACTTTGTTTTTCATTACCAATAAAGGAATATAAAAAGCAAAGATATTTAATCCATAAACTCATTAACACATTAAAGATATAAATGCAGTTAAACTCATTAATATCTAACTAAACTTATCATATCAGATAGTTTAGCCATTAAAAATGAAATATTAGGGGGTAAGAACAATGATTGATATCAAAGATTGTTTGAACAAACATGTAAAAGTTACCACGGGGAAAAAAGTAAATTTTAGAGGACTTTTATCAAAAGTTGCTCATATTAAGAACGATGCAGGTACTAAATTAAGCGATATTCTTGGCTGGGATTATCTCGTTTGCGCAGAGAATGGATGCTATAAATTTTATGCAGCTCAGTCTCCATTGATAGGATTGACAGAGGCAGAACCAACTGAATGCCCATGTGGAATTCAAGTCATTACTTCTGTAAAAATTGATATTGAAAAAGTAATTGAAAAATTATCCAAAATTACCAAGAGTCCATTTACGGACATAGAACTTTACTGGCCATTAACTCCCGAATGTAAAGAACCCGCTTGGCATATAAAAACTATGTCCGGTAGTTATATTGTCATAGGTGCAAACACTGGTCATATCAGCCCATCTTCTTCTAAACATGCCAATGAGCCAGTAAAACCCGTGAGCGCATAATTTCTTTTTAATCACAATGTAGGGACGAAGATGCGTATTCCATTTACATAAATGGCTCCTTTGTCCCTTATAAAACCTGAAATTGGATACTTTTCTTTCATTACTAGCCATACAGTTGTTTTCTTAAAATTACTTTATTATTGCTTGAATATGGCTCTAATTGAGGCAGATTTATTGAGAAAAAGGGAAAAACACAGTCGTTTTAAGGTAAAATCTACTGTATTTTTGCGGTTCCGTTGCAAAAAATCTGGCTATTTTACAAAACCAAGTGAAAAACATCACAAATTAGGATATTCTTATTCTCATAAACACGCCAGATAATGGTACAAAAGGCAATAGTTATAGCCTGAAAATGCAGTAAAATTATTTTTGCAACGGAACCGCAGAAGGTCTGTGGACATGAACCCTAGCTCTACCCCTTATAGAAGGTTATTGGCTAGAGCGTAATCCGTTAATGATTTCTTCTAGAAGGAGGAGGGCACCCGAAACTCCCAGATATGTCTTAGGGAGAAAGTGGATGTATCCCTCTTCAGGAATGGTTATTTCAATGCCTGTTTTGCAACATTCCTTTGCTTTTAAAAGTTGCAGAGTAGGACCATCTGCAAAGGCAATGTCCACCGATTCAAGGGTAAGATCTTTATCCCATGCTTCAAAAAAACCATTTTCTTCTAGAAATATTCTGAGATTTTCTGCTGCTTTAGGATCGCTTCCAGGAAGTAGTTTTACTGCAAGAGGAGCCATTCCCAAGTAAGAATAAAGCCAGTGTATAAGGGAATAGGCAAGGGAACTTTCAGCCCTGACTGAAAAACTGGCTCCTTTGGGAAGCCCTGAGAAAGAATGGAAACGCGAAATCTGTTGATAACTTACCTTTCTGGCTTTATGGACTTCTGCGAGGGCAGGTGCAGGGTTGATATCCAGAACAGCTGCAACTTCCCTCAGCAGGCTTTCAATCGCATCAAACCCAAGGGGAGCCCCAAAAGGAGAAAACACAGCTGGGATCCCAAAATGTTCTTTATACCATTCTGCAATCCTTCTTCCGTATTCGGGGAAAATAACGATATTACAGGCTGCTTCGCCTGACTTCCGGATTTCGTTGAGGGAAGTTCCGGCAAGGAAAACGGTTCCTACCTCCAGGTTAAGAAAAGCCAGAAGCCGCTTCATTTCTGTAACTGAGCCTTCCCAGTGTTTATTGAGCAGGGAAAGCCCAATCAGATTCACTTTTTTTGAAGAGCCTATATTATGGGAGGCCTGAAGATTCAGGTGCTTGAGCAGGGTAAGGGCAGTATTTTCAAAGCCAGTTGCTGCGGGAAGGGAAAAACCTGTATTTTCTATCACAAAACAGCGGTCCTGCATCCTTACTTTTTTAATTACACCTTCCAGGTCGTCTCCCAAAAGGCTTGCTCCTGGGGAATTAATCACCACAAGTAAGCCTTTTTCCTTTGCTGCTATTGTTGTAAGTGCTCTCTCAAATTTTTCAAGGGAACCTTGAATGTAGTCTTCCCCATCCAAGCAGGTGCAGGGAACTCTAGGCTGCCCGACATAGAACTCATCCTGGAATGCCAGGGGGTCATGTGAACTTTCTCTGGGAAATTGTCTGTCTGAGAGAAAACCATGGTATAACTTGCATCCTGTAGGCCCGTTCAGGAGCACAGCCGCATCTCTGATCCCTTCTACCGCCATGATAGAACCTGTAAAAGAATCAGGAGAAAAAATCAACATTCATCACCACCGTCATACTTCCATCCTTCCACAGCTGGAAGCCGTAGAAGTGTACTCCAGCGTTTTGCAAGCTCAAGCCCACTAAGGAACCCCACCCGTGGGGAAAAGGGGATGGTATCGTAATGCACTCCATCTTCAGGGACCGAAAGTGCATAATTCGAAAGGACAAAGTCTGGCTTGAAAATCTTAATATCCCTTTCTCTTTTTTCATCAGTATAGTTCCTCTCTATTGGGAAATTTTCGTGAGACTGGAGGTTGAGGTTTTTCCTCTCAAAAAAAGAGACTGGAATTCCAACTTTGATAATTTCCATTCCTAGATCTTGGATGGTGTCCAGCACCCATCCGCTGTTCTCTGTGTAGTTCACCAAAAGTACGCGCTTACCTGAGAGATAAGGAGCATATTTTTCAATCCCTAATCTATACATCTTTTCCTGTTCCTGCAGCAGGGGTGTGAAATCTTTTCCAGGGAGCAGACGTGCTACTAGGGCTTTCACCCAGAGAGAACTTTCCTGGAAACCCACAGGAAATGGAAGCTCAAAAAACTCAACCCCGAAACGCTCAGAAAGGTATGCTTGCATGTTTCGGGTATCTGGGTCATCATAGGCTAACAAGTTGATTTCCGCTTTTTTAAAAGAACGAAGGGAAAGAGTGTCTGTCCTTTTTAAAAACCTGCAATTGACCTTGTAACCCAACCTTTTGAGGAGCTTCTCAACAGTATGGAAGTGTTCTTCGTCCCTCAGGGAAACACTCCTTTCTCCAATAATATTGACCAGACCTTTTTCAGGCTTTACAGAAGGATCAATCAGGTCAGCAACTTTTTTGTAGCCCTCAAGCAATCCAGTCGAAAAGTCTCCTGTAATAACTCCTTCTACAGGAATGGGGATAACTCTTGCTCCGGGAAAACGGACTTTCGCTCTTGAGGTTGCCTTTTTTATGTCGTCGCCTATAATCCCTGTGGGGCAGGTGTTCACCACAAAAACAGTTCGCCAGCCAGCTGAAAGGGCTTCTTCGATTTTCCTCTCAAGCTTTTCAAATCCCCCGAAAATTGCTTCCTCTTCGTTTATATCTGTGGGTAAGAGGCTAGAGATCTGCCTTTCATCGTTAGTCTGTATATTTATTCTTCCTCCCCTTAAAAATGAGCCTACAAGGGCATCGGTTATAAAATGAGTGCAGCTTCTTGGCCCGTGTAGAACGGTAGCAGCATCGTTAACCTGAAAAGTCGCAGTTACAGCCCCTGAAAAAGCGCAACCATAAAGAAGCGGTCTAGAAGTAAATACTATTGGAGATGGCGTAGACACTTTTTTGGAAGTTCCCGTGAAAATTTCTACAGGTTGTATTTCGGGAATCACTTTACAGCTATTTTCAGAACTTGCTTCGGGTATCTTCATGTGGATTTTCGTGGAAGATCCGTTTTCTTGTCTGATAGGAACAGATTCAGCATATTGCCTTTTTTCGGATACAGAACCTATTTCAAATGACTTTATATCGGGTCGTTCACGCCTTCCAAGCACCAAGGCTTCAAGCTCAAGGTCACTTAGGGGGTTGGCAAGGTAGAGCAGGCTCCGATTCTTTTCCAGGGTTTCAACATATCTTGCTAACTCCCTGAAAACATTTGCAGGGACAGAAGAAGGGAAGGCTTCAGCCAGGGTTTTTCCGGCTTTTTCAGCCCTAGAAAATACTTCATCCCTGGGAAGGGAGGCTACTACAGGCAGCCCTACTGCCTGAGCAAAGGCATAAACTCTTTTCTCTTCAGCGAAAAGTCCGCGTCTGTTGAAGATGATGCCTGCAACTCTGGGGGCTGTGTCCTCGAAATTCTGGATTCCCCGGAGGATATTATTGGCTGCGTATAGGGCCATATATTCCCCTGAAGTCACCAGAAAAACCGCATCAGCATATTCTTTCCTGAGGGGAAGTGCAAACCCTCCACAGACTACGTCCCCAAGAACATCATAGAGAACGACGTCGAAAGAGGAAGCTCTAAGCCCTAGGCGTTTTAAGACCTCAAAGCTACTCAGTATTCCCCTACCTGCACATCCTATTCCGGGTTTTGGACCTCCGACTTCTATGCAGGCAATGCCTCCATAGCCTTCAAAGACCACGGCTTCAAGATGCTGCGCTTCCTGAGGATTTTTGCGCATATAGTCCAACACTGTGGGGATATCGGCCCCTCCAAGGAGCAGACGAGTAGAATCGTGTTTTGGGTCGCAGCCGACCTGCAACACCCTTTTTTTCAAATCAGCAAGGGCAGCCGAGAGATTTGCAGCAATGGTTGACTTCCCTATGCCTCCTTTCCCATAAAGAGCAATTTGGATTATGTTTTTTCCCCCATGGTTTACTGAATTATCTAGGATGGATATTCCTGAATCATTTGCTAAATTTTAGTACTTTCCCATAATCTTTACAATTCCCCTGTGCATACCATGAATGCTTAACCCGTTACCGAGATACATCATTGGGCAGTATCCAGTTATACACTTAAATCCCTGTTTTTGGCAGGCTTCCACGGATTTTTCAGTATCAGTTCTCCAGTGAAGCCATACTTTTTTTATGCCTTTTCCTTTAAGAATAGGAATTAAATCGCCTGGTTCGGTATTTGTGACTCCAATAACCACATGATCTACGTCTACGGGGATTTCAGCCAGGTCTGTAAGTGAATCTCGATCAGGTTTTTGGGAAAGGTCTACAAGATATACTTTTTTACCTCTGCTTTTGAGTTCAGAGGCTGTCCATTTCATAGCCGGCTTTGTGTGATCAGTGATTATTGCAAAAGTTTGTGCATCCCAGAACTTTTCTCTATCCATGCTAGAGGAGTCCATATTGAGTTCACCTTTACTTTGATCAAAGCAATTTCTGTCCTGCATTTGGACCAGGAGCACATTGAAAGACGTTGGAAATCTGAACTTCTATAAGAGTCTTTGCAGGAAGTCCGGGTTTTGCTGTATGCACAATTGACTTCATTTTTTCAAACTTTTCTCCCGATTCGATAACAATTGCTTTACCTTTTATTTGAAAGCAGCCACCTGTATCAGGACCCCAAACGTAAATTGCAACATTAGGATTTTCTTTTAAGTTTGCTAAGGATTTACTCATGAAATTATCCACAATCCAGATTGTATCATCATCGATAAGTTGGCAGAACCCTATAGGTACTACATTTGGAATTCCATCCTTTGAGGCTGTAGCTACAGGAAAAATCTTAACCTTTGAAAATGCAGTTTTCATCTCTTCATCTAATTTTACCATAATATCACAACCATCAATTATCAACACCTTAAAGATCTGGTTCGTAATTTATAAGCAAGTCTTAATGGTGTATATATTTATATACCTAAGCGTCATAATTATGTACCAATTTTATATTGTACAGAAAAATGACCTTGGGATAGTTTTCTATGATAGCATTAAACCGTTAACAGTCAAATAAGCGACCTGAATTAAAGCGGTTCCGTTGCAAAAATAATATTTCTGCAATTTGACACTATAATTTTCACCGTTATGTGTCATTTTCACTCGAATGAAAATGATTAACTTTCCGAATTGGGATGGTTTTTAATGATTTTGCAAGGGAGCCAGATTTTTTGCAACGGAACCTTCCATACTACGAATAATGTGAATACCTTAGAAGCCACCTATAAACCGAGAATCATATGTCCACTTGCCATAATGTCCGCAGACCCATTACAGCCTGATTCTGTACCTTTTGGTTTAAGCGTATCAACCTGCTTTCGCTTATTAGACTTCACGATTTTTACGATGGTTCACTTTACGTTCTTCATAGCATTCTTATCCTAACCAATTATCAAAGTCAGGGTCCTTGATTTCTTGATATTGTTCTGTGAGCTCCACACACAAACGTTACCATTTATGCATGTCACAGTAGGATTACCTCAAATGGAAAAGGTAGCGTGACGGCGCAATTCATAGTATAGCTTCTTGTCGCACCTGCGGAAAATCAGTTTCATGGGTTCCTTTCTTATTTGTTTATACAGGGAGCAAGAGCTGTAGCTTGTGAAGCTTTGAAAAGTGTTAAGCTCAAACCCCTGTCAGAATCTAAAAAAGAATAAAGATCGTTCTTAGTGCCTGTATTTGAACTCAAAACCAAATTGATTCAAGGAAAATAATGCCATCATTATAAAAAAGCAGATGAAAGAGACGGATAGAAAAGATATTATTAGATAATTAAAAAATCCAGTTTCCTGAAAACCTATGTTCATAAATGGGAATATGGTGATCCTTCCATTATATACTGGATAAAAGTAAGTAATATTGGCACCACAAGCATCATCCAGTAACAGATGAGAAAAGAAAGCAGCTTCGCCAAAAAGACCCAGATATATTGCCTTACCAACCTTTCTATATGCAATATATCCTGAAAGCGTTCCGAACAGGATTGCAGAAGAACTGAATAGAAGTGAATGGGTTGGGACAGAGCCAATCAAGCAGTAGTCCCCCGTAATGCCGTTTACGAGCAAATTATAAACGACCTTGATGTCTGGGAACAGCGCACATAAGCTACCTACAAGTAATAGCAACAGTAAACTCATCGAATCCCCAAAAGAGAATTCCCTGCGAAAAAATGATCTGACAGAAGCATACACAGCTACTGCGCAGATACAGAATACAAAGAACAAAATATGTACAACTGGATAGGGCATAATAAGTTACTCTTATAAAAATATTTCCTAGTTTTGGCAGGCAACTTGTTTTTTCGAATGTTTACTGATTGTGTTTTGTCACCTGTATAATATACGATGCTTAATTAAAAGTAATAATATCTATAAAACTGCTAGAGAAAATGTATTCAGAAATTATTGTCACAATTGCATATAATCTATATTCAATAGGCAGACCTTAAAATATGAGTATCGGTACTGATTGTGTTTTTGAAGCCATACGTCATAATTTCAAATGTTGAATGGAGTTTGCATATATCCCCAAAATTTAATGATAAGATGGGAACACCCCTTCCTCGACATAAACAGGCAGCTTCCTGTATCCGGAAAAGCCGAAATAATTGGCAAATCACTTTTTCAGTTATCCAGAAAGCCTATTTTCCGAGATCAGTTACTTTTAAACTATCTGATTTGAAATAAATCAGGCACAACTTTGTAAAATCCGGAACCACATCATATACTATTTAAACAGTGGATGCATATGGGCCAATATATTTTTTAAGCGAGATAATCCCGGAAACGTCGGACTAAAGGACAGACAGCGGAAAAGTGGAAAATCCGCAACAGAGATTTTTAACCTGGATTTTAAACAATACTGATGTATATTCCTGTACACCCGGCAAATACATAAATTAAGAAAAATGGGGGACTGGAAGTCATTAAAAGTAGTGATTTGCTCGAGAGAGGAGAAGAGATAGAGGAAGCACGTAAAGAAAAAGTGACGGCTGAACTTTCTCCTGGGAACCCTAACCCTTTCCTGATGGTGGGAAAGGAGGGAACAGTTCTCTGTGCTAACAGGGCATCTGACGCTCTTCTCGAATACTGGGGTATAAAAGAAGGGGAAAAGGTTCCTCAGGAATTAAGGCATAGTATAAAAAGAGTCATCTCACAGGAGGAACCGATAAATCTTGAAATTCAAGCAGGAGAGACAATATATGCTGCAGTGCTCTACCCTTATCCGGGAGAGGATTATGTAAATCTCCAGGGGTTTGACATAAGTTTCAGGGTTTTTGCCGAAGAAAAGGTCCGCAAAAGGGAAAAACAATACCTCTCCCTGAGCAACCTTGGCAGGATATCTATAACATGCAAGGACTCTCAGGCAATTCTGGAGGAAAGCGCCCTGCTTATCGCTCAGGGACTTGATACGGAATTATCCAGTATTCTGGAACTCACGCCTGACGGAAATTTTCTCATGAGGGCAGGATATGGCTGGAAAGAAGGGCTTATAGGCAATACTACCATAAAAGGAAAAAAACAGTCTCAGGCAGGATACAGTCTTTTTTCGAGAAAACCCATTATCTCAAAAGATATTGAAACCGAAGCCCTTTTCGAATGTACTGAATTTCTCAGGAATCACGGCGCAGTTAGCGGAATAACCGTCCTGATAGGAGATATAAATAAGCCTTTCGGGGTAATGGGAGTTTACAGTAGAGAAAAGAGAGAATTTACTGCGGATGATATATATTTTCTGGATTCTGCCGCTTTTCTGTTGTCTGAGATCATAGAACGTCTGCAAGCAGAGGAAGAACTCCGGGCTCATCAGCAGGAACTGGAAAAGCTCGTTGAAAAAAGAACCCTGGAGTATACGGAAGCAAATGAAAAACTTGCACAGGAAGTTGCGGAAAGGAGAAAAATTGAGAAAACTCTCCGGAATAACCTGAAGTTTCTTGAAACTCTCCTGAATACGATACCTGCACCTGTTTTCTACAAAAACAGCGAAGGAAGGTACCTGGGCTGTAATGATATCTTAGCCAGGCAGATTCTGGGCCTGGAAAAAGAAGAGATTATAGGAAGAATGTTTCCTGAGGTATACACTAATTCTCCAGCCGAACGTTCTCTTGAAATCCATGAAGGTGATATGGAGTTGCTTCAGAAAGGAGGAAGCGACAATTCTGAGAACGAAATAATGTGTGCTGATGGGATAAAAAGGAATTTTCTGGCAAACAGGGCAACTTTTCCCGACGAGGACGGAAGAAAAAGAAATATGATTGCTGTACTGCTTGATGTAACTGAACTCAGGAAAATTGAAAATAAGCTTCAGAATAACGTGCAGTTTCTGGAAACGCTGCTTGATAGTATTCCAAGCCCTGTATTCCAGAGGGATTTAAATGAAACATATGTAAACTGCAATGAGAGTTTTGCCAGGCAGATTATGGGGCTTCCCAAAGATGTGGTCATAGGGGGCTCTTTCGCTGAATTTAAGAAGAGAGTTCCAAAAGAGCTTGCAGAGATATATAATAAGCACGACAGGAGACTTATTGAGAGTGGGGGAAGCAACTATTATGAAACAAAGGTTGTCTGTGCCGACGGTGTGCAAAGGGATTTCCTTTTCCACAAAGCTACTTATCAGGACAGTTCAGGAGAAGTGGCAGGAGTAGTCGGTGTGATGCTGGATATAACCCAGCGTAAAGCGGCTGAGAAGACCTTCAGGGAAAGCGAAGAGAGATACCGGATCGCTGCCGAGCAGACAGGGCAGCTCGTGTATGATTACGATATCGAATCCGGGAGGATTGACTGGGCAGGAGCCATCTCGCAGCTTACAGGTTACAGTCCTGAGGAGTTCAAACAGGTGGATCTCGAAGGCTGGATAATGAATATCCATAAAGAAGATCAGGAAAGAGCATGGGAAGCCCATGAGAGCTGTATGAAAACCGGGGGAAAATATCTTGAAGAATACAGGTTTAGAAAAAAGGATGGGAGTTATTTTCATACAGAAGACAGCGGCATTTATCTTTTAGATGGAGAAGGTCAGGCTCATCGAATTGTCGGAGTAATAAAAGATATAACTGAAAGAAAACTTGCCAGGGAAATTCTTGAAAGAAACGAGGAACGGTACAGAGCAGTCGCAGTACAGACAGGACAGCTCATTTATGATTACGACGTGAAAAATAATCACAGTTCCTGGGCAGGTGCAATTGAGGAGCTTACCGGATACGGCTTTGAAGAGTTCCAGGGCTTCACCCCTGATATCTGGGCTGACCATGTCCATCCTGAAGACCGGGAAAAAGCTGTAAAAGCCCATGAAAATTGCATGAAGAATGGGGAAAAATACCTTGAGGAATACCGACTCCGGAGAAAGGATGGAAGTTATTTTTCTGTAGAAGACAGCGGCGTTTACCTGAAAGATGAAAGCAGTGGCATATACAGGGTACTTGGGGTAATTAAAGACATCACTGAGAGAAAGAAAGCAACTGAAAGAGTTCAGAAAAGTGAAGAAAAGTACCGGATCGCTGCCGAGCAGACAGGGCAGATCGTGTACGACTATGATACAAAAACCGAAAAGGTAGACTGGGCGGGAGCTATTGCAGAGCTTACCGGCTACAGCTTTGAGGAATTCCAGAAAATCAGTCCTGAAATCTGGCTAGAGCATATTCACCCTGATGACCGCGAAAAAGTAATCGAAAAAGTAAATATTTTCTTTGAGAAAGGGGAGAGGTTAAGAGAAGAATTCAGGTTCAGGAGAAAGGATGGAAGTTATATTTATGTAGAGGATAGGGGAATCCTGCTAAGGGATGAGAAAGGGAACGCATGTAGACTGCTGGGGGTAATGAAAGATATTACAGAGATAAAGCTGGCTTCTGAAAAACTCAAGGAAAGCGAAGAGCGTTATAAGTCCTTCATGAAAAATTTTAGGGGCATTGCGTTCCAGAAGAGCCTGGATTTCACCCCTATTCTTATAGAAGGAAATGTAGAAGAAATTGCAGGGTATACGGTAGGCGACTTAGTATCCGGAAAAGCAAACTGGTATGAAATTGTTCTTCCTGAAGACCGAAAGAAGCTTTTTGAAAATATAGAAGAATTGATACATAATCCGGTTCTTGTTATAGAACACGAATACCGGATAAGGCACAGGGATGGAAAGGTAAAGTGGGTCCGTGAGATAATTCAGAATGTTCCGGACGTTAAGAGCAAAAAGAGAATCCTACAGGGCGCAATTTATGATATAACCGGGCAAAAAGAAGCCGAAGAGTCTCTGGGGAAAGTGGAAGAAATCCGCAAAAAAGAAATCCATCACCGTATTAAGAATAACCTGCAGGTCATTTCCAGCCTGCTGGAACTCCAGGCAGAAAAGTTCGAGGAAAAGGAAGTTCTGGAGGCTTTCCGTGAGAGCCAGAACAGAGTCGCCACTATGGCCATAATCCATGAGGAGCTGTACAGGTCAAGAAATAGCGAGACACTTGACTTTTCGGCATACCTTCAAAAACTTACAGCAGACCTTCTTCGCTCGTATACTGTAAGGGAAGGCGATGTCAGGATGCAGCTTGATATTGAAGAGACTTTTCTTGGAATGGACACGGCAGTTCCTCTTGGGATAATAATTAATGAGCTTGTATCCAATTCTTTGAAACATGCGTTTCCTCCTGGCAGAAAAGGGGAAATCCGGATAAAACTCCGCAGGATTGAAGAGAATGGAGAGAATAAAAGTATAAGTAATAGCACCAATAATATTGATTCTAAGAGCTCAGTTGACAAAAGTATTCAATATTCGATGGTAGTTTCGGACAATGGGTTGGGTTTTCCGGAAAGTATTGATTTCAGGAATACTAGCTCTCTTGGTCTACAACTTGTAAATATTCTTGTTGAACAACTGGAGGGCACAATCGAACTTCAAAAATGTGTAGATACTACCTTTAAAATATCATTTAAGGAAAACGACTGATTATCTGGAGCTTATCCGATATCAAAGGGGAGATACAATGAAAAAAGCAAAAATTCTGGTTGTCGAAGACCAGAATATTGTGGCTCTTAATATTAGAAATAAGCTGAAAAATCTGGGTTATACTGTTCCGGGCACTGCGTCCACAGGAGAGGAAGCTATAAGAAAAGCAGAGCTAACGAACGCAGACCTTGTTTTGATGGATATCATGCTAAAAGGGGATATGGACGGAATTGAAGCTGCCCGTGAAATTAAAACCCGGCTTCGAATTCCAGTGCTTTATCTGACTGCCTATACTGATGATGAGACTCTCGAGAGGGCAAAAACGACAGAGCCTGCAGGATATATCTCAAAACCTTTTAAGGAAGAAGACCTGCACAGCAATATAGAAATGGCTCTCCATAAGCATAGAGCCGAAAGAAAGGAAAGTGAAAATATCACTGAATAATTTTCAAATATAAATAAGTTGTCGCGTCTGCGTAAGAAATTTTAAGGGAAATCAATACATGAGACAAAAATATAGAAAGCCCAAAAAGAACAGTTAAAAGTAAGAAAAATAATATCCGGCGAATAAGGGAAGAATTATCTGAAGGCTTTTTAGACGATAGAAAAAAGGCATGATTTTTCACATTAAACGCCCAGACTTTTCCGTGACAAATGGGAAAAATCTGCCATACTGAAACTAAAGGCTTCTTTTTTCAAGAAAATATTTTAACTGAAGATTTCTCATTTAACTTCGAGTTCTCATCGATCAGACACCCCTGAAAGCTGAAAGTATGCCAGGGTGTATCTTCAGGAATATACACTTTCAGGGCAAGGATTGGAAAAAGTTTAGACTTTGAACAATTGCACAAACTCCCCTGATACCCTTTACTACCGACAGCATGTATGCTCCGAGTATGACAATACTTCTCTGGCGATTAACGAAGGGCTTGAAATTTTTCGAGAATCGAAAACAGGCGAATGTCATACAGACGCTGACAGAGTAAGAAAAAATGACATACCGGAGCCTTAGGCCCGTTATGACCAGCTGCACACTAAGGACGAGTAGATCGAAAAGCTATCTGTTTGCAATATGTACCCACATTGTTTTATTTCAAGTTCGCTGTTCTGGAATTTCTTGTGTTGTATCGTCTCTAGCTAGTTAATTTTTGGGACTATCAAACTGCTTCTTTTTTAAATATGCGAATTTAAAATAGTACTAGAAGGATTTAATATGTTATTTACGATTAGATATAAAATTAAAAGTTTAGAAATACTTATTTTCTGAAATAAATTCCTTATAACTCTTTCTGCTTCAAAATAAGCTTATGTCTCATGCAATAAAATTCCTTAGTCGATGGCTAATGAAGAATAATTACAAGATACGATAGCTGTGGTGAATTATTGATCAAATTTGAAAAAAACAAACACGTTCCCGATGTTCTGAAAAAAACGCAAAGAGGTAGCCATGCTTAAGATTTTCAATTATTCACTTTAAAAAAATCGACGTTTAAGGTGCTTTATAAGTATTAAATGCGTTATTTATGGAGATCTATAATTTTAAACACTTAAAAACTTTTATTTTATCAATTAAACCTTTTAAAACTCTTGTATTATTAATTAAACTATTTTAATTTGCATCTCTTTATAAGTATGTTTATATTTAAGCTCATTAATATTAAATTGTCAAGCCGCAACTAGTCGGAAAGACAATTCGAACAAAACACGATTTAGGCAGTTTTAGGCAATTCGGGATGCAATTCAATTGAGAAATTAAACATAAAACTGTCTACTGCAAATTTCTGTAGTATAATTTGTGGAGTAACATAAATTTCTGGAGTGGATATTAAATGGTGAATATGAAAAAGAACGGCACGGAAAAACAATACCTGTATTTGTGAATAACTCTTCTCAAATGAAGCGAGAAGGAACCCGTGCTGTTGCGATTACATCGCAACTCCCAGAAAATCTCCGATTTCCTGTGATCCCGAAGCGGAACTCGGGAGGCGCAACTCGGGTGGCACAACTCGGCAAGCCAAACTGTGCAACCCAAACTAGTGCATCGATTCCAAAATAAGTCCTTTGTTTAGTGGGAAATTCATTAATCAACAAACAAATCAAAAAAAAGGTTTCATGAACATAATTTGGAATCGCAGCACTGGATTCTCATTATTTTTAGCTTTATTGGAAGAAAATAATACCGATGTAATTTGGTTTACTTATCAAACTAGTCGCGTCGATTCCAAATTATGGAACTAAAACTGGACTTTGAAATCAACACTATTCAATGAGTTTCCCATATAAAAACACAGATGGATGCATAAACACTAATTGGAACCATTGTGTTTATCCGAGGTTTGTTGAGGATATATAGAATCGATGCACTAGGAATAGTAAGGTTAATAAAAAATGAATGTAATAGATGTGTGCGGCTTCCATTAGCTGGTATCGCAGATAGCGGGGACTCAGGAAAATATTAGTCTCAAAAGTATAATCTATTGCTTGAAGCCTTAAGTTGCTCTGTTAAGGGGAGATAAAAAATAGATAGAACCGGGCAGAATGTTATTGCGGATTAGAAGAAGCAGGAAATCGATGGAAAAATGGAAAAAATTATTAGAAACAATAAGAAAAACGGGGTGGAAAAAATAGACAAAGCGAAAATTCTGGTTGTTGAAGACCAGACCATTGTGGCCCTTAATATCAAAAACAGGCTGAAGAATCTCGGATATGCCGTTCCCTGTACCGTGGTTTCAGGGGAAGAGGCGATAAGAGAAATCGAATTTACAAATGTTGACCTGGTTTTGATGGACATCATGCTAAAAGGGGATATGGACGGGATTGAAGCAGCCCAGATTATTAAGTCCCGTTTCGGGATACCCGTAATTTACCTCACTGCCTGCACCGACATTGAGACCTTCGAGAGAGCAAAGCTAACAGAGCCTGAGGGATATATCTCAAAGCCTTTCAAAGAGGAAGACCTTTATAGTATTATCGAGACG
The DNA here is from genome assembly GCA_963774465.1 of uncultured Methanosarcinaceae archaeon. Classification (GTDB taxonomy): domain Archaea; phylum Halobacteriota; class Methanosarcinia; order Methanosarcinales; family Methanosarcinaceae; genus Methanosarcina. The sequence continues at coordinate 19,859 of CAVZFI010000034.1, forward strand.
GCTCTCCAAAAAAACCGGTCCAGAAAGAAAAAGGTAGAAAACGAAGCTTAAAAGTCCAGATTGTCAGTAAACTGCAATCTTAAGGATAAGATTTGTTAGGAATAATTACAAATCGCAATCCAGGAATATTAAAAAATATAAATACTGCCTGTATCCAAATTAGTAATAAAATTAGAAATATAACTGGAAAAAATTGAAAAATTAATTAAGAAAGAAACAGACGCTTTTTTAGAGCTTAAGGACTTTTGTGGTTTTCAAGGCATTGGAGACCATAGCTTCAATATTCATCTTTCTTTCCTCAAGTACGATGAGGTCGTAATTTGCCTTTACTTCGGGCCGCTCCGGAACAGCAGTACAGGCGCCTGTGGATCTGGCGGATATATCGTAGGTCCCGATTTTACGGGCAATGTCTATGATCTCGGTTTTGTCAAAGGCAATCAAAGGGTGGTAGATAGGGATAGCAAGCTCATATATTTCGGCATACATATTGGCTGCAGTCTGGGAAGCTACCTGTCCCAGGGAAGAACCGGTTATAATACCACTTGCGCCTTCTTTTTTCATAACCTCGTAGGCTTCCCTGTACATCATGCGTTTGCAGAGAAGGCAGGTATTTTTCCGGTTGCAGATATCGATAAAAGACTCGAGATTAGGGCCGTGAGGGATTTCGTAAGTTGTAAACTGATGTCTCGGAGCCCACTTTTGGAGCTGGCGAATACAATCAAAAGCACGCTCTCTTGCGGCATTCTCAGCATAAGGAGAATTATTGCAGTAGACAGGAATAATCAGGACTCCACGTTTCATCATAAGCCAGGCTGCAACCGGAGAGTCAAGCCCGCCTGACATTAAAACTACCATGCTGCCCTGGGTGCCAAGGGGAAGTCCACCGACTCCTTTAAACGTTTCGAGGTAAACGTAAGCCAGATTTTGCCGCATTTCGACGAAAATCTCCTTATCAGGAGAACTGAGGTTAACTCTGGGATGTTTTCCTTCTTTTTCCAGGGCATTCCAGACCCAATCCCCACAGGTCTTACCAATATCCGCTGAAGAAAATGGATGGTTTCCGCTTCTCCTGGCCCTGATAGCAAAAGAATCGCCTTCTCGAACCAGGCACTGAGCAAGGGCAGCACATACACTGGCAGCGCTCTCAAGGGTAGGCTCTGCTGTCAATGCAGGCGAAGTCGATACAATGCCAAAGACATCAGCCGCCGCTTCGGCGGCAAGGGCATCCGTAGTCTCAATAAATATCCTGCCCCATTCCCGCCGTATCTGGGAATATGAAATACCTCTCGAATCCAGCATTGCCGCAATATTATTCATAAGGATTTTCTCATACCAGTTCCGAACTCCGGAACTTTTAAGAGCGAGTTCTCCATAGCGGACTATAACTACATCTGCTGGAATATCAGGTCCGGAGAAAGAGGGAGCAGAACCGGGATTATCCCTATTTTCGGTATAACTTTCCGGTGTATCCTTGCTTTTTCTTTCTCTCGATGCATGAATATCAGGCTTAAATCTTGCTTCGGTCTCACTGGAATTGTCTGTCATGGATACTTACGGTTAGGATGGCATGAAGTTTAAAGCTTTCAGGAAAAAGAATTTTGTCTCTGATATCAAAAACGAATAAGTCCGGTAACAATATAAAAAGCAGGCAGAAGCGTTTGAGTATAATAATAGCGCTATTTTACAGCGAACTGGATAAATAAATATATATAAATAAATATAAATTAAGATTACAAGAATAGACTGAGTATTTATTACCATTACTTAGCAGAAGAAAATAGCCTGTTGTGTAAATTTCCGGAGAAAAATTGTACCGGTATGCAGAGAAGGACATACCGAAAAAGACCCTTAACCTTTCTATTTTCCAGGATTCAGGCTTTAACTGGCTTCCGGGATATTCCATTCTCCACTATTATTTTCATTACTGTTGTTATTGTTTTCGTTATTATTACTATTGTTTTCGTTGTTGTTGCTATTGTTTTTGTTATTGTTGCTATTGTTTTCATTATTGCCGCTATTCTTTTCGCTTATCTCATCAGGTTCAGGAACGTACCAGTACCCGCTATCCTGGATTACCTGATTCTCATCAAGCTCCGGGATATACTCACTGGTATTGTTTTCCTGGCTATCATAAGGCTCCTGGATAATTCCTGGCTGCTGGGACATATCTGTCATGTTCATACTCACATTCTCCGAGAAATTTTCCTCTCCCCCATACCACCTTGAAGGCAGAGTATAATCCAGAGAGCTATCATAAGTATCAGGAAGGAAGAATCGAGTTCCTCTTTTCTGTAGGGCGTTCACAAAGCCAGGATCAATTTCATCGAGCTTCGCCTTGCACACTGCAGCTTCATCTAATTTCTTTATACTGTAGAGCGCAAAACGCTTGTTGTAAAGGGCTGAGGATGAGTTTGGATTGATTGCAAGAGCACTGTCATAACATTTAATCGATTCTTCAACTTCCCCAATCATATTGTTGATGTACCCTTTGTTGTACCATGCCGTGATGCAGTCAGGTTTAAGCTGGACCACTTTGTCGAAGCAGTTCAGGGCAGCATTATTGCTGCTTATTGTGAGATAAGCACATCCCTGGAAATACCAGGCTGTAGCATTGTCGGGATTATATTCGAGGGCTTTATTGTAGCAATCAATAGCTTCCTGGTGTCTCTCAAGCTTGTAGAAAATAAAGCCTTTATGATTATATGCATCCGGATCCGCAGGGTCCAGTTCAAGAAGCTTGTCATAGCAGCCAATTGCCCCCTCGAAATCTCCGCTGTTTTCCAGAGCTTTTCCCTGCCTGTAAATAATCTCCCTGTTGCCTGATGAAATTTCAAGCATTCTCTCGTAATTCTCAGCAGCTTCCTCATACCTTCCAAGCTCTTCGAATAAAGAGGCCTTTTCAGCCAGGATTTTTAAATTTTCAGGCTGAAGCTCCAGAATTTTGTCGTAGTCTGCCAGTGCGTCATCGGATTTATTGGATTTCGACAGAGCAAGAGCCCTGCTCTCCAGAGCTTCAAGGTTTTCAGGCTCAGAATTAAGGAGAGTCGTGTAACAGGAAACCGCCTCCTCGTACCTGCCCAGGTTTGAGAGAGCCATACCTTTCCCAGAGAGAGCATCTGGATTGTTTGAGTCCAGAGCAAGCACCTGATCATAATAACTAATTGCCTCTTCCGACCTTCCGAGACCGCTTACAGTAGAGGCTATCCCGTACCAGGCAGTGCTTGACTGGGGATCGAGATCCAGGGCTTTTTTGTAGCATTCCAGAGCTTCCTCACTCCTGCCGAGCCTGTCAAGTATCGAGCCCTTTTCATACCATGCCTCGGTACGCGCAGGATTAATCGTAAGAACCATATTATAAGAAGTAAGGGCATCCTCGTACATTCCAAGTTTATCGTAGGTGGAAGCCTTCCCGTACCATGCAGAATCATAACTGAATTCCGGACTAAATAACTTCAGACTTTCGGGGAATGCTGATTTGTCCTCAGAATTCGCAGATTTATATTTCAGAAGATAAGGCCAGAAGCCTCTCGAAAGTGCCTGGACTGGATTGGTATCTGCACTGTTATTCGTAGCAGGCCCGGATACCGGAGTTTCTGTTGAACGCAGTTCCATATTTTTGTTCAACTTAAAACGGGCAGCAGAATATTCAGGATTGATCAGGAGAGTCTGGTTGTAGCAGTCTGAAGCTTCTTCATGCTTTCCGATCCGATCGAGAACAAGGCCTTTATTGTACCAGGCATCAGCACTGTCCGGGACAGCGATAAGAACCCTATTGTAGCACTCGAGAGAGTTTTCGTATTCTCCGAGCTTTGCCAGGGCAAAAGCCCGGCCATACCAGGCAAGCGTATAATTTCCGTCAATCTTGAGAGCTTTATCATAGCTTTTTACTGCACCTTTGTAATCTTTTATTTTTGAGGAGTCAAAGCCTTTCTTGTACCAGACCTTAGCACACTCAGAATCCAGCTTCAGGGCCTGATCGTAACACTCAACCGCCTCTTCATACCTGCCAAGTCTGTCAAGATCCAGTCCTTTCCTGTACCAGACAACAGCATGCTCGGACTCGGTTTCAAGGACCTCGTCATAACACTCTAGCGCAGCCTCATATTTTTCAAGCTTATCAGAAGACAGCCCTTTTTCGTACCTGATCTTGGCTGCTGGAGACTTAAACTCAGGAGATTCAGGGTAACAAGAAAACTCGGATTCGTAAACGCTCAGCTTTTCGAGCAGGTCACCTCCGGTTTCCTCCACTTCAATCCCTGCGTTCGGGTTAAGCGCATTATCATAGCAGACTATTGCAGCATCATACTGTCCGGTCTTATTAAGCAGAGAGCCTTTACTGTACCAGGCGTCGGAGTTGCCAGGGTTGTAGGCCAGGACCTCGTCATAGCACTGCAGAGCTTCGTCATTCCTCCCAAGCATTTCGAGGCATAAGCCCTTTCTCTGCAAGATATCAAGGTTTTCAGGCTCTGAGAGCAGGACAAACTCATAGCAATTAAGGGCCTCCTGATACATTCCCATATTTTCAAGGTTCACACCTTTGTTATGCCAGGCTTTTACCATATCAGGATTAAAGGAGATTGCCCTGTCATAGCACTCTGTTGCAGCCTCATAATCGTCGGATTTGTCAAAAATTACTCCTTTCTGGTACCAGAGTTCAGAATCGTCCGGAGTAATATTAAGGGCCCTGTCAAAGCATTCCATTGCTTCTTGGTATTGTTTCAGTCCGGCATAAGCCATCCCTTCCATACGTAGAGATCTGGAAGAATTGGAATTCAGTTCAATAGAATTATCATAAGAAGTCAACGTTTCCTGATCAAGGTTAAGCTGCTCAAAAGCAAGGGCTTTCCGGTACCATATTGTGGAAAGGTAAGTATCCGTAGCGAGGCTTTTATCATAACAATTGATAGCCTCGACATATTTGTTTAGCTCGAAAAGCTCATTGCCTTTATCATTCCAGTTTCCTGAAGAAACCGGAAGGGTCGCAAGAGCTCTGTCATAAGAGTCAATTGCTCCTTCATTTCTTCCCAATCCGGCCAGAGCACATCCTTTTCCATACCAGGCCATTGAAGAACTGGGATCAATCTTAAGTGCATCATTATAGCAGCCCAAAGAAAGCTCGTATTCTTTCAGAGAATACAATACATGACCTTTATCTATCAGGCCTTCTATAGAAACCGGATGCTGCGCCATTATTTCATCAAGACCAGGCGCAACTTCAGTGCCTTTGCTATCCTCAACAACAAATCCGTTGCTCGCAACAGCTCCTGCGACAGGTGAAAAACCTGAAAAGAAAAATAACACGAAAGCAAGGAGAATTAAAGAATTAAAGATCGAATTATTTTTTTTAATTGAGCTCATTAAATACCCCGATTTATTCTAATGAGTTCTTATTGAAAGTTTTTACAAATAGTCTTTCACTATCATTTACAGTCACTACCCTATGCAGTTTCATAACCGTGTAAGTGAGAACATTCAGAGAATAAAAGTAACTAGATAAATTCCTTTTGCTCCCCCCATAGATAGTTTACCCAGTTGAAGTGGATATTTCTCACACATTACCACTTAGTTTTAGGAGTACCTCCATATATAATTTATGCAGTTTAAAAAGAATTACCAGATTTACTATATTTAGCGCAACAATATATTATTGTTACAGAAATAATAAATAGTAAGATAAAAACACTATGATAATTGAAATAAAATTGTTAATGTAAGTAAAGCCTCAAAGGTCAGAGAGTTTTTTGTAGCAGAATTAAATGTGTAAGCAGAATTAAATGTGTAAGCAGAATTAAATGTGTAAGCAGAATTAAATGTGTAAGCAGAATCAAACAAGCCTTAAAAACCCGCAAATATGCGCAAAGTATCAAATATGCGCAAAATATTATAGATTGAGATTCCTATTGCAGAAGCATGCAGACAGAAGACCTGGACTATTTCAGAAAATGGTTTCTGGATTATGTAAACCGATTCTCCTCTCCTGAAGTTTTTATCCAGGAAAACATTAAGCTGAAAATCGAACACACGGCAAGAGTCTGTGAAAATATCCTTTTACTTGCTAAAGCTGAAAAAGTGGGGGAAGAAGGTTACAGGCTCGCCGAAACAATAGCTTTATTTCATGACCTGGGCCGCTTTGAGCAGTTTATGAAATACAGGACGTTTAAAGACTCGGAATCCGAAAATCATGCCCTGCTTGGGGTAAAAATCCTGAAAAATACGGGAATTCTTTCCCAGCTTCCCATGAAAGAGAAGGATCTAATTGTAAAAGCTGTGCAATACCATAATCTTATGGAAATTCCCGGATGCGCAGAAAACTCCAGAGAATTCCTTTTTTATTCAAAACTGATCCGGGATGCTGATAAGCTGGATATCCTGAAGCTTGTCGAGTGAAGACTATCAAGAAAGAGGAAAAATTCAGGAATCCGGTCTCTTGAGCTCAACGTGCCCGATACGCCTGGGTTTTCGGAAAATGTAGTTACGGATATCCTGAATAACAGAATGGCAAAGCTTGCAGATGCCAGAAACCAGAATGATGTAAAACTCCTTCGCCTTAGCTGGATTTTTGATATTAACTTTCCTGTGACATTTGCCCTCCTCAAAGAACGCGGCTACATTGGTACTATTTTGTCCTCCATGCCAGGAACGGAAGAGGTAAATGTTATACGAAAACATCTGGATAACCATTTGAATGAAGCCGGAAATAAATGCCGGAACAGGAGCTTTAAGCCTTAAAGATATAAATCGGATTAAACTGGGATAAAAGAAGGAGAAGAAAAATATAAGAAATTTGAAAAATAGTTTATCTGGAGAAGGAAAATTTACTCCACAACTCACTCCATATATCTTCTGCTGTATTCATTGCCCAGACTGCGCCGGTAATCCGAACGGATCTGGCTTCTTGACTGTTCTTCAAGTATTGATTCCAGGGAATCATCTTCCAGTTTTTCCTGTTTACAGCGATTTTTTTCCTCTGTCATGTTAAATCACCCCTGTATTCGCCAAATAAAAACATATATTTTTGTTGTAATTTATATTTTTTATGTAAATTTACTATTTCACTATTTTAAGTACTCCCTATTTTAAGAAAAGTTTGCATGTTCTTCTTTCCTGCCAGGACATAAAGAAGTTCGGGTCTTATCGATTGCCTTTAGCCCGGAAGGCTGTTCAATGAATTCCACTTCAATGCCAGGAATTTCGCGAAGCCTGGAACATAAAGCCTCCATACCCGGGTTTTCCGTGGCATAATGAGTGGCATCAATCAGGCAGAGATCCCCGTAAGCCCGGAGAACCTCGTGCTTAAGTTCGGAAGATACAAAAGCATCAATTTCATTTGCCCTGGCAATTTCAAGGAACTCACTCCTGAAGCCACTGCCTCCTATGACCATCACCCGCCTGACCTCTTCTTTTTCTCCTGCGTAAATTACAGGAGTTTGCAGGCGCTCTGAGACGCGGGCTGCCAGTTCGGCCGAAGAACATGGTTCGATTTCCCCTATCCTGCCTGCTTCCGCAATTTCTATGTTCCTCAGCCCAAGCCTTGCAGCAAGCACATCATTGATACCTCCTTCAGCCCTGTCGTAATTTGTGTGCATGCTGTAAAGAGATATCCTGCTCTCAAGGGCAATCCTGAGGGATTCTGCCAGGGTTTTTGAAATTTTGTTTATCGGATGGAAAATAAGGGTGTGGTGAGTAATAAGCAGATCTGCTCTCATTTCTGCAGCTTTTTTGAGAACGTAAGAATTGGCGTCGAGGGCAACTGCAATCCTCTCTATATTGTTTTCCATGCCGAGAATTAGCCCTATCCTGCCTTCATCAAAGTCGTCAGCAAGTTCAGGCGGCGCAATTTTTTCGAGAATTTCTACAATATTTACAAGTTCCATGAAAAAGACCTCTACAACCGGACGAAGCTGGGTTCTCCTCAGTTTTGATTTGAAAATGCCTTTTCCCTGCCGGCAGGGATACACAGCCTTAAAAAGAAAACGCCTCTGATATTAGAAGTTTATTGAAGTTTTTCCAAAACATTACAAAAAATTGAAATACATTGCACTAAAATAGTTTATAGAGTTTAGACAGGATGTCTTACTAAAACGACCTTAAAATAAATGTCGAAAACCAGAGAATTACAGGATTAGAAATAATAAAGTTAAATCGGAGTAAGAAAATGGTGGAATTACATTTCCAAAATTGATGACGGGTTCAAAACTATAGATAATAAGGGATGTACTGGGGCAAAACAATGCAATGGATAAATAAAATAAGGCTGTGGCAATCGGACATTAGAAGTTAAGTTATATTAGAATATAATAAATATTTAGGAAGCCGTGACCATTACAGAAGCCCAGAATGCATGCTTCCAGTGCGCAGATCCGGTATAATAGTGTAAAATTCAAGGAAGGTAACTATGGCTAAGAAGCTTGCGCTGATTGCATTACTTGCCGTTTTCGTCTTGTCTATCCTCTCAACAACTACACTTGCGGCAGAAGATATCGAGTGGGTAGAGAAGCAGGATGGAGCAACACTGTACTGGGGAGATACGATAACAGTCGACGGCTACGTTATAAAGGCAGAAGATTTCAACGAAGACAATAAGGTGTTCATTTCAATATCAAAGGATGGGGAAAAACTGAAGACTTCTCCACTTTCCGCAGGCCTGGAAGTTGTATATGATGACAGGATAAAAGTTTATGCCCGGGAAATAGATCCAAATTATGAAACTATCACCATAGATAATAAAGAATTTAAGACCAAAAACTGGAACCCTTATGCTAAACTGGATATCCTTGTAAGAGGAGAGCCAAAATTTGACATAGACGTTGAAACCAGAAAAGACGTATATGATTCCAAATCTGCCGGGGACAGTAGAATCGATGTATCGATAAAGCTTAAAAATGAGGGAGAGTCAAAGGCTGAAGATACGGTGCTGACTATCGATACGGCCGGAATGGAGGTACTTAAAGGAAAAACGAGGTATACGACTTGGGGAGGTTGTTAAAGACGATACTCTTGAACCTGTGAACCTTACCTAAAGGCTCCAATCCCCCCCTGGGTCGATACCGACCTGAACATAACTGCAAAGACTACATGCGTGGATGTAAGGAAGATAAGTATGAACATGTAGGTTCCAAACTCATAAAAATAGAAAAAAAATGGGGACTTGTTATTTCAAAGAGTATTGCAAGAGATAGCCATATGGGAAAGCCTGTGCACATCTCAGTCAGCGTCCGAGAACGAATGGGCTCTGCGATATAAATGATATCGCACTCAAGGATTCTATAGCTTCCGAAGTGCATTTACAAAAAGCTGTAACACTCGAGAAGACTCTTTCCCTTAAATCCGGGGAATTAGCTGAAAAGGTTTTTGAGTACACTCTGATTCCGGATAAACCGGGAGAATTCACCTTTCCTCAAACCATAGCTACATTTACTCTTCCCAATGGGCAGAGCGGTGAAGCGGGTTCTAAATAATTCGGAAAAGGTGAAAATTTATGGACCTGAAATATCGATTACGAAAACCGTAGACAGACAGCAGCTGTATCCGGGAGATGAACTGACTGTAACTGTCACTGTGACAAACACCGGAAACGTTGATGCAAGTGTAACAGTAACCGACACTGTACCTCCGGAAGCTAAACTTATAAGCGGGGAAACGAGCTTCAAGCAGATTATCGGAAGCGGTGGCGGTTCAAAGACTATAACTTATATGATGCAGATGAACAAGGAAGGAGAAATCAAGTTGCCTGCCTGCAAAGCAAATTTCCTTGATCTTGATGAATATTCAGGAGAAGTCAGTTCAAACACTCCTTTTGTTTATGTAGGAATACCCATCCCCCTCGAAGGAAGCAGCACCCAACCTGAAGGAGCAACGGAATCAAACCAGGAAAAAGATGAAACCTCAGGCATCATCAGTAACGAAGAAGATTCCGAAGATGCCCCTGGATTTGGCTCAGTCATTGCTGTAACAGGACTTCTGGCAGTTACAGGTCTCCTAAGAAAGAAAAGCGTGTGAAAGAACCTGAAGAATGATTTCGGACGCTCTGGATTTCCCAGAGCATCCATTCCCTCTTTTTAGATATTTAATATGTTGATTTAATATGTTGATTTAATATATTGATTTAATATATTGATTTAATATGTTGATTTAATATGTTGATTTAATATGTTGATTTAATCTTTTTTTCATAAATTCTTATTACTATTCTTATTGCTTTTTTCATTCTTTGGCTGGTTTCCTGTGATCCCTCTAAAGCAAGAAGTTAATGCAAACTTCTTTTTACTTTGAAACCCGTTTGAATAAAAAATAAAATTTAGCAGTAAAGAAGTAAATATCTCCATGACTTTCCAAAAGTGAAAAAACAAAAGCATGGAAGTATAAACAACAGTTTGAGAGAACAAATGTTTGAGAATAGAAACAAGAGTATGGAAGTAAAAACAAACATTTGAAAATAGACAAACAGAAGCTTAAGAGTAAAAAACAGAAGCTTGAGAGTAAAAAACAGAAGCTTGAGAGTAAAAAACAGAAGCTTGAGAGTAAAAAACAGAAGCTTAACTTTGTCATTGAAAGAAAAAGACATATAATTCTTTGATACGGGAAAAAAGGAGCAAAGCATGAAAGAACTCCAGAACCGGCTTAAAGCGAAAACTCTAATCCTTACTCACGGAGACTCGGATGGGATCTGCTCGGGTGCAATTGCAAAAACCGCTTATCCGGATGCATATGTGTATTTTACAAACCCGGTTAACCTTCTTGACAAATTAAGGCTTATAGAGGATGTGGAGACCCTTATTATCTGCGATATTGCAATCGATGAAAGAAACTGCTCTGAACTCCACGCAGCGCTTAACGGATTTGCGGAAAAATGCAACCTTTACTATGTTGACCACCATCCTCTCCCGGAAAGCTGTGAGAAAGAAAGCTGGTTCTACCATGATATTGAAGCCTGCTCCTCAGAGCTGACCTACAGGCTCTTTGAGAATCGCCTGGACAGGGATATGCGGAGGATAGCAATCTACGGAGCGATCGGGGATTTCTGCGACAATACTTCCCATGTAAAGAGCTGGGTCAGGGATTGGGACAAAAGGAACCTGTATTTCCAGGCCGGGGCCCTTATTCAGGCAATTCTTTATAAAGGAAAGGAGTATGAATTCAAAAGGGGCCTGATCGGACCCCTTTCAAAAGACATAATTCCTTCAAACATCCCTGAACTTCTTGAGCTTGCCAGGGATTCTGCAGCAAATGAAGAAAAGATCAGGCTTTTTGTAAAAGAAAACGTCAAAATCCTGAAAAACAGCGCGTATATTGTAAATACGAATAACTCCATTTCAAAGGCAGCGATCTACGCAGCCTCCTACGGCAGGCGGGAAGTCGGGATTGCAGCCGAATACCGTGAGAGAAAAGGGGCTTATGACCTGAGTATCCGCTCCCGCGGAGAGATCGACGTAAACCGTCTTCTCCGCTCAGTCGCCCCGAAATTTGGAGGAAGCGGCGGAGGGCATCCTCTTGCAGCAGGCGCTCGAATCCCCGAAAATTCCCTTAATGCATTCCTCAGGGCTTTTGATAAAGCACTAGGAGAGGCAAATGGGTAAAAAACAACGGAACCAGCAATCGGAGAGCTATGTGACCACGCCAACGATGCCGTTTTCGATCAAACATTTTAAAAAATTTTTCGCTCAAGCCTTTTTTGAAAAGGCTTGGAGGTAAAAAACAATGGAAACCAGTAAGACTGCAGCTGAAAGCGGCATAAACCTTGAAATCATTTTTGTTGGACGCTCAAACGTGGGCAAATCCTCCCTGCTCAGGGAGCTCTTTGGGGCAAAAGTAAGGGTTGGAAGACGCCCAGGCGTTACCCTGCGTCCCAGACACGCCCAGGCCTCGGACCTTCTTATCACGGATATGCCGGGCTTCGGCTTCATGAGCGGAGTGAAAGACCGGAAGCAGGATATTGTAAAAGACCAAACAGTACACTATATCGAAGATAATGCCGAAAGAATCAAAATCGGGGTCCTTGTAATAGACGGCCCGGCTTTCCCGCAAATAGTTGACCGCTGGGATTCCAGGGACCAGATTCCTGTAGACATTGAAATGTTCGATTTCCTGAGGGAGGTAGGGATTGACACCCTTGTTGCTGTGAACAAGATGGACAGAGTAAAAGAAGACGAGTACGATTTCCTTCTTGACGAGATTACAGTCCGCCTCGGACTTGAGCCGCCCTGGAAGAACTGGAAGCACATCATAGCCCCTATCAGCGCCAAGAAAGGAGACTTGAAAGCCATAAAGGGCCTTCTTCGGGACAGGCTTCACGAAATGAAAAGGGACGACCTGTTCAAGTACGTTTGATTTTTGAAAAAAATCTCGTCATTGGGCATAATTACTATGTAAATTCGCTCAGAAGCGAATTTTACATATCAAAAAGCCATCCATTTCCTGTCGCCGCATCTACAGATTTTTTTTCTTATTTTCTTCTTGGATTCTTCTAATACAATATATTATTTTATCTTCTGTCGGGCATGCATATTGGCATCATTTTTGCTAATTTTTTATTCAGTGAAGAGAAAAATATTCAGATTATTTGCTAAAAGTAAGGTCGAATTTTTGACGTTGATTAGAACTCTGAAACTTCATCATCTTCTATGAAAAACCTGATCGGTTTAATGAATGTTAATCAGAGTGATGAAAATTAATTGACGTAATAAATTTATAGGAGAGGTTTAAAACTATTTTTGAATGTTAAGTTCAAACAAACATTCCAAAGTAGATCTGAACTCCACATGCCCAGAGGCAAGGAAATGATAGCTTTGAGAGTACTTAAGGCTTGCTTGATTCTGCCTCGGGAATAAAATATACGAGGTAGAAAGAAATGGCTATAAAGAAATTTGGAATAAGTTTAATATTTGCGACAATACTGCTGGTAGGCGTGATGTTTGTGTCGGTAGTAAGTGCACAAGAAAACGCGAATAAGGAGCTTACCTTTGGCCCAGAAACTCTTGAGAAACTGAAAAGTGACCCGAATTTTATTGCTGTTTATGGAAGTATACCCGCTTTTAAAAGTTCGAGAAGAAAGAGAACAGTGGATTGATACACTAGACGAGAATATATAGTGGAAGCGAATTCGGAAATCTCAGAACCTAGATGTACCCAAATCAAAAGGCGAAATTGTTACTACAGTTATGGTATACACGCAGGTTCGAGGATGAGCGTTATTGAAGTAAGGGCGATAAATAAGATCTTCAGTTGAAAAGCCTGTTTGATGCTACCTTCATTTTGGGAATGAACCAGATCTTGGACTCAAAAGAAAGATGCGAATAGGGATCAAAGAATGACCTTGAGATGTAATGAAAGGGTTTTGATCGTAAGCCTGACTATGTTGAGCCAGCTGTTAAAGGTAATACTACAATATTTGTCATTGCACGAAGTGTTAATGAAATGCTCGTAGAACTTAGCAATTCAGAATGATTGGAACTCTGACTACTTAATCATAGGTAAACCAGTTTGAATATAACCATCTCGACTGGAGATAATCAAGTGAAAATTTTGGTAAGTTGATTTTGCTTTAATTGTTGACTGGCTTGCTCTACCTATATGGAGGATGGAGGCTCAGTAAAAAGTAATGTGGAGTTGCATTTGTATTTCCGAGAGATGACAAATGAGCTTATCCAAACTCACTTATCTTTTAATTGTAAAAGATAATGAAATGGAAAAACGGTGAATTCAAAGACAAATTTCAGAGCGAATATTACAGTAATCAAAAAGCCTCTCTCCCCACTCAATAGCCTTCGGATCAGAACTGAACAAACCTGTGGTTATGTCATATTCAGTACCGCTTTTTTTGTACAGGCATAAGGCCAGGCATTTATCCGTAACAATGAATCCCACTTTAACATCTTCATTCATAAATTTTAACTTAAAATTTTTGTAGCTTTTCAGTGCCGCTATTTTTTCTGCATAAGGAGATTGTTTCAGTTCTTCTGCGACAAGAAGCGGAACTATAAGCTCAACAGGGATTCCTTCTTTCACTCTTTCGGAGATGGAATCAGCATATCCTTCAGTTATTACGGATGATATGCCGTATATATGATCTGCTTCTTTAATCATTTTTAATTGGTTGCTGTAGACACTAAGAATTTTTGTTCTTCTGTCACGGAGAATCTTAGAATTGTAAAGGCATCCAATTTCTTTTAGCAGTGCAGTGGGAATGCCCTCTAAGTAATGTGTAGACCAGAAATGTTTGAATTTATTAATTGTCCCAACTGTTGCAAAAGAGTCAGCTACTCCTGAAGCCACAATTTTTCCTACAGAAGTTAGGCAATACTCACGTTCTTTTGTTTCTATTAGATGATCTTCTTCAAGTTTCCTTAGCTTTGGAATTATTGCCTGGGATGTACTTCCGGTAATTTCACGCAGTTGGGAAAGTTTTCTGCTGCTTTCGTTCAATGATAGAAGTATCTCAGTTAGAAGTCTTGACCTGTATATTGCCTGAAGATCATCTTCCATTTCGTTATAAATTTCGAAGCCATTCATTTCCTGTCGCCGGATCTACAGATTTTTTCTTACTTTCCTATTGAATTCTTCTAATACAATATATTATTTTATCTTCTGTCAGGTGTGTATATTGGTATAACTTTTGCTAATTTTTTGTTCAGTGAAAAGAAGAATATTCAGATTATTTCCTAAAAGTAAGGTCGAATTTTTGACGTTGATTAGAACTCTGAAACTTCATTATTCTCGATGAAAAAGAGAATCGATTTAATGAATGTTAATCAGACTGATGAAAATTCATCGACGTAATAAATGTATAGGAGAAGTTTAAAACTGTTTTTGAATGTGAAGTTCAAACAAACCTTCCAGAGTAGATTTGAACTCCACATGCCCAGAGGCAAGGAAATGATAGCTTTGAGAGTACTTAAGGCTTGTTTGATCCTGCCTCATGGAAAACTAAACCAAGAGGTAACTGAATGACGACGAAGACGAAATTTAGAATAGGGATGCTTCTTTTGACAATGCTGCTGGTGAGCATGGCATTAGTGCCGGCAGTAAGTGCACAAGGAAATGATTATAGAGTAACTGCAGAGAAAGCTTTTGAGCATGCAAATGCGCAAATGATACAGTTTATAATGACCAACACATCAGGCTTTGAAAACTGGACAGGGGCATCTATTGATTCAAAACCATTGGAGCTTTATGACATAAATGGTCAAAAATTATTTTATCAATTTGCAGTATATAAAAATAACAATCCAATAGGTAAAATTTACATTGGTGCCAATAAAACACTGGGGCAATCAGTCCGACTAGTCCAGTTTGATCCTAAACCCCTTAACTCATCTGAAGCAATGGACAAGTCAATAGAAATCGCCAAAAAAGAATACCCAACTGGAGAAATCAAATCAACTAAGATGGTTGTATATGACTATCCTGAAATCGGGGCAATGACTGTAGTAAAAGACAAAACCATTGGAACTGAACATCGTATATTTGTAGATGCCTATACCCTTGACGTGGTACCAGATAGACCTGCAACTAAAACACAATCTGGAATCTGGTCAATGTATGAAAAGATATCGAAGAACGAAATAGACGAGAATCTAAAAAGATGGCAAAATAGCGATGAACTTACTATATCTATAGAACAAGCAGCAAATAATAATGGAATTAACATTAATCTACCGGTCTCTAAAGAAAATATTAAGAAACTAAGT
The DNA here is from genome assembly GCA_963774465.1 of uncultured Methanosarcinaceae archaeon. GTDB lineage: Archaea > Halobacteriota > Methanosarcinia > Methanosarcinales > Methanosarcinaceae > Methanosarcina. The sequence continues at coordinate 35,545 of CAVZFI010000034.1, forward strand.
AGCAGTACGGTAACAGTGGCAACAACTATTGAAAATGATCTCGGTAGTCCTACTGTATATTTACAAACGAAAGACTACTACTGTCAGCCAGCAAGTGCTCAAATGCTTACCAAATATTATAGAGGTACAAAGCCTTCTCAAGATTCTATATATAGTATGATGGGTGGAGTAGCTCCTAATGGCATTAATAATACTCAGGCATTAGTTTATTATAAAGCAAGTAATGGGTTAAATAAACCTAATGCATATAGTTCCACTGTTGTAACTTTTAATGCAGCTGTTACTGAAATTAATAATTATAGACCTTTCATGAGTGGGACTCCGACACATGCTAGAGTTTGTCGAGGATACAAACAAGTTGACTCAGCACAATATTTGCGTATCTGTGATCCGTATCCTACGTCATTAGGTATGGCTTATTGGGAAGCACTTGGTTCTGAAAGTGACCGTATATATGTGGGGAGTTAAAAACTCTCATCTTTTTTGGGATGAAGTATATGAGCAAAATAAATAATAAAATTGCTGCTTTTATCTTTTTTCTGACTTTAGCAGTATTATTTGGATTGGCTATAAAAACTTCAATTGACATGATAAAAGAAACTCAAACCCCTAAAATATCTGGTTTTCTGATCCAGTTTGAAAATGGAACAACTGAGCAAGAAGTTGAAACCATTCTCGGAAATTACAATATGACATTGAACTATAGCATAGATTGCAATGCAGATAATGGAGGTTACAAATACTACATAAAGGTGAACAAAGATAAAATGCAGGAGATAACAGAGGATGGATTAAGGAAAGATGAAAATTGGACTGATCCTGGTTTACCGTTCTTCACAAAAGGAGATTATATTATATATCCAGTAACAGAACAAGCCATCCATGATAAAAATTTTCTTGCACTACTGAAAACAAATAATCTTCAGGTGAAAACGTTCGTTTGGTGTTTAGTTAGTTATAGAGGTAATTCTAGGGATGATATTCTGGGAACAAATTGTATTACTCAGAAAGATGCAATTAGAATTAAAAATGAACTCGAAATGAATGAAAAAGTTTGGACCGTGATGCCTGAATATATAAGATAGCGGTAGTAAGGGGAGAATTACTGGATTCCATAAGTATAGTTTTTCCCAAAATTTCTACATTTTGCCCTTGGGTTACCAGACTTCACCCAAATTCCCTCCAAAATTCCCTGGGAATCCAGTAGTTTTAAGGTAAAACCTATGCATTAGTAAAACATTTACCAAATGTGTAATGAATTATCAGTGAACTTATGGTGGTACAGACATATGGTGTAGTTCGTGCAGTAACGTTGTAGATAATGGTATATGGAGTTAAACACTAAGAGGGGTAAAACTCCTCCTTTTTAATATTTTTAATTATAGGAGGTATGTTTGAATTTTTATGGGGGTATAAATATTAAAATTTATCAAAAAATATTCATTTTTTTAGGAATTTTGATATTGATCTTGTTAAGTTATTTCGTTGTTTTTCCATTCTTGTTAGCCGGATCTCCAACATCTCTATTTTATATAAATAACGATGACCTCCAAAGCCATGAAGTCACAGTTGAAGTATTTGATCCACATAACGAGTCCATATTCAGAGAAATGTACGAGCTTGCTCCCGAAGAACAAATATGGCAACCAAAACCAATGTGGCTAATCTTTCGATGGCTTATGCCATGGTCTGAAAGAGGAGCAGAGGGAAAATATGAGTTTAAGGTTATTTTAGATGGCAAAACTACAGACACCTGCAGAACACTGCCACATCCATGGAGTTCTGTAACAATAGACATAAATAAAAAGAATAATTCCGACTCTCCAATGCGTATAGGGGTAATAACAGTGTAACCTATTGAACCCGCAGGAAAACTGACTGTTGAGTTGACAATTTTGGGGTTTTTCGGTCAAGCCTTTTTTTAAAAGGGTTGCTTTCCAGCCGAAAAAGACAAAGGCTTTAAACTGCAAAAAAGAGTAATTAAAAGGTTATGTGATTGCCGCAAAACAGAAGCAAGCAGCCGCACTACCCTTTACATCCTTTTCAACTGCTGGCTATATACCTTTCCAATCCTCTGGATTGTGTCAGCTTCTTCGGGGTCTTTATCGTCCCTGATACGAATAAAGCGGGGAAAACGCAGTGCAAAGCCCGAGTCGTAGTTTGGGCTTTTCTGGATTTCCTCAAAGGCAATTTCCAGAACGACCTTCGGCCTGACTGCAAATACCCCGCCTGCTTCCCCGCCGTCCATTAATCCGGAAAGTATTTCCGTGAGTTCCTTTAGCTGTTCGTCGGTCAGTCCCGTACCCACCTTGCCGACCTGGAGAAAACGCAAGGTTTCGGGGTCATAACAGGCAACCGTGTAAGAGCCTATGAGGTTTGCACGCCTGCCAAAACCCCATTCAGCTCCTACCACTACCAGGTCAAGGGTTTCCATAAGAGGCTTTTTCTTAAGCCAGTTTTTGCCGCGCTTTCCAGGGGAATAAAACGAATTGGGATTTTTGACCATTACGCCTTCGTGCCCGGCTTTCAAGGCTTCCCTGTAGATTTTTTCCACGACCTCCAGGTCTCCGGTTATCACCTGTTTGTCCACGCAGATGGATTTTGAGTCTTCAACTGAACTCTCCACACAGGACTCAAGCGCTTTTCGCCGTTCAATCAGAGGAAGGTCAATCAGCGTTTTGCCGTTAAGATACATAATATCAAAAAGATTGAGCTGGATAGGAATGCCAAGGGCTTTTTCCTCAACGTCGTACTTACGCCGGAAACGTTTGAGGATTTCCTGAAATGCCCTGGGCTTGCCGTTTTCGTCAACTGCGACGGCTTCTCCGTCAAGGATTGCCGATTCGGCCTTTACGTGTTTGCGGATTATTTCTACAAGGTCAGGGAGAGAGTTCGTGACATTTTCCAGTTTTCGTGAAAAAAGGGTAACTGAGTTTCCATCCTTATGGATCTGCACTCTTGCCCCATCGAATTTCCATTCGATTGCAGCTTCTTTCATATCCCTGATGTCGGCATCTATATCAGGGCTAATCTGCGAGAGCATTATCTTGATCGGGCGATTGATTTCAATTCCCAGGTGTTCCAGGGCTTCTATTCCGCCTTTCTTGGCAGCCGCAGCCACTATTCCGAGGTCGTTTGTAACCATAAAGGAGTGCTCGACCACATCCGCAGGGACGGAAAAAGCCTTTGCAATGGCATCCCTTACAACACCTTCCCCGACGCCTATTCGGAGTTCCTCAAGCGCAAGCCTGGAGATATACTTTGCTTCCCTCGGGGTTGAGGAGTTAAAGAGAAACTGAAGGTTTTTTATCTTAATATCCTGCGAGCCTTTTCCCGAGGCTTCGGAGGCAATCTTGAAGCGCTTATAAACTTCCATTATTGAGAGCTCGGGCTGTTCTTCGAGGAAAGAAGAAAAAGTAACCTGATTTTTCCGCTTCTCCTTGAGGATAAGAAGCGCTGTATCCCCGATATCTCCGGTGGTCCGGAGAAGAGATTCTATGCTTTTTACAGACATTCCCGAGGCTCTGGATAGGGAAACATACAGCAGGCTAGTACCAATTCCCAGTTGTTCTCCACTCCATGCAGGAAAAACCTCACTCATAATAAAATGAGTTGCAAGGGGCAGCTCTTCTACATCAACCTCTTTAAGAAAGTCAGCAACCCTGTTTGTAGTGTCGATAGTGCTCGATATTTTTTCAATTGCCTGGCACGTCTCTGCAAATTCCCTGAAGCTTGTCATAATCCACGCAGCTTTTTTTATTTTATTTTTTTCCGAATTCGGAAAAACCCCGAATTCTTAAACCTTATCTGTTCCCGTAAATTGCGACCAGGTCGCTGAGAATCGCACTTGCTGTTTCAATCGGGCCTGCGCCCTTACCCATAACCGTAATTTCCCCTGCAAGTTCGGTGTCTACGGATACCACGTTCAGGGTTCCTCCTACCGAAAGGGGATGGTTAATCGGGACAAGCCTTGGGGCTACATGGATTCTCTCCCTGCTGACTTCCCCTATAAGTTTGATCATATGTCCCCTTTCATAAGCCATCTCCAGAGCTTCAGGCGTGACCTTTGTGATTCCCGTAACCTCAACATTTTTATAAGTGACATCAAGCCCGAAGATTGAATTGGCGAGAATTACCAGTTTGCAGGCTGTGTCAATCCCTTCCACATCATACGTAGGGTCGGTTTCGGCAATCCCGAGCTGCATGGACTCGGCAAGAATGTCAGTGTAACTTGCCCTTTCCTCCAGCATCCTTGTCAGGATATAATTACAGGTTCCGTTAAGTATCCCTTTGATGCTTTTAACCTTATTGCCTGCAAGCACTTCGTTTGCCAAGTTAATAACAGGCATCGAACCGCCTACAGTCGCTTCGAACCTGAAATTTGATCCTGCTGCCTTTGCGGTTTCCATTAGTTCCCTGTACTTGAGGGTAAGAGGCCCTTTGTTGGAAGTAATAACGTCTTTTCCCGTTTGAAAAGCTGCAAGCATGTTCTCCAGGCCCGCTCCGCCGGTTCTTATATTCGTAGGGGTGGTCTCGATTACCAACTCATGGTCTATGGATCTGATGACTTCGGCTCCGGAGAGATTCTCAATGGCTACAGTTCCAGTTTTTCTCTTGCGGTCAAGGCAGTCGGCAAGGTCCACACCCTGAGGATTAACAGTAGCGCCTTTTGAGTCCACAACAGCGACCACTTTTACTTCCAGCCCGATACTTTCCAGATACTCTTTTTTCATAAGGAGTACCTCGGCCACACCCTGTCCGATTGCACCGAACCCGAGAATCGAACAGCACACTGTCTTCATGTTTTCAAATCTCCTAAAAACTATTTTTCAGGCCTGGATATCTATTGGAAGAACCAGCAGCAGGTCTTTTTTTACCGAGACTTCTTTCAGGATGGTGAGTGCCCTTTGCATATCTTCTTTACCAACAGCATCGATTCTTATGAGGGCTGAAGAAAGCGAATTGATACCGGGCATAGAGAGAGAAAGATCTACAACCTCAGCAAACCCTGTCTTGTCGATCTCATCAATCGTATCCTGAATCCCTGTATGGACCACATGTCCTATGAGAACTACATTTATGCTTTCCCTGAAACGGTGTTCTCCGACTCTTACAACTCTGATTCCGCTTTCTTCCAGTCTGGACTTTATTAGTTCAATGCTTTCAGGCCTGGTTTCAAGCACTAGCTGGACAGGCACTGTTTTTCTGGGGGTTCTCTTCTGATGATGATGTAATACAGTTATCAGGTTAGCCTTACATTCCGAAAGAGGCTGGAGGGCTAAAAGCATCTGCCCGGGCACATCTTTTAGTTCAATGTCCATGGAAACTCGCATGTTGTCCCTCGTGTACTTTATGAAAATCCGTTGTGCAATTTAAATAATAATTTACCAATTTATCAATATTCGTATACAGAAGCTTACTGTAAGGGTTGTATAATATATCAGAGTAATATGAGTAATATCAGAATAATATCAGAATAATATCAGAGTAATATCAGAGTATCCGTGTTCCAATCCAGCCGTGCAGCTTCTTAAACCTCATTTTGATAATCTCATTTCCGAACCTGTTCCCGCGAACAGGGCTCTGTTACTCTGATTTATTATTAACATACTTATATTCAGTAAGCAATCTGCAGGGCATAAGAAATCAAAAAGGGAATTCGAATACGTCGCACATCCAATGTTTCAAATATTGTTAACCCTTTCTGCTGTTTAGTAGATGAATTGAGTTATATAGTTTGCCGTTTGCAGTATTTTAAAAGGAAATACCAGAGTGCGGTATCCTGCCGCGTATTGTCTTCTGCTGCGTATTGTCTTCTGCTGCGTATTGTCTTCTGCTGCGTACTGTCTTCTGCCGCGTATTGTCTTCTGCTGCGTATTGTCTTCTGCTGCGTATTGTCTTCTGCTGCGTATTGTCTTCTGCTGCGTACTGTCTTCTGCTTATTCCTTCTTACTTTCACGTTCTTTCTTCTTGGGGAGATGCACGTCCGGAATACGGATTATATTTCCTCTTCCTCTTTTGAATTTTTCGACCAGCCCGCGCTCTTCAAGATCCGAAAGCATGAGACTGACTTTGGATTCCGAATAAGGGGACTTTTTCCGGAGTTCTCTCTGGGTAATCCGGTTTCCGCTAGCCCTGATTAAATCAAGGAGTTCCTTAAGATCCTGAGGAAGATTGATTCTTGAATTTTTCAGACTTTCGGGACTCGATTTATTCAGTTCTTTATCAGAAAAATAAGAATCCTGGATACTCGGGCTCTTTTCTTCAGGCTCGGCCCTCTGCTGCATAAATTCCCCAGTTTCAGATGTCTCTCCTTCCTTTTCAGAAATATCAGGCATTTCAGGGTTTGCTTCCGAAATCTCAACGATATCCTCTGCCGAACCGATTTTTGTCTCCTCAGAAAATACTGCGTCCTCTATTGGACTCTCAGGCTTCAACAGGTATGGTTCTTTCCCTCCTCCGGAAAACTGGACTGCTGCCTCTGAAGACCTTTCATGCCTCTTTTTTAAAAAGTAGGCAGCCAGCAGAAGGACTATGAGAGCAACGAAAGCAGAAACTAAAATGATGTTTTGGGAATTTACCCCGGATGTAAACTCCGTCTCTTCATAATCCAGATTGAGGGGTTCGAATTCACTCTGGTTCAGAAGTTCCTCACCATAGAGCGGGAACAGAAGAAGGTCATGCACATACTCTCCGTCGTCTGAAATTACAACCTCTTCGGTAGCTCTATAAACTACTTTGTCTCCCTCAAGATATTTGGCAGTTATATTGTAGGTCCCGCGAGTAAGATTGAAAGAATATTGCGAATCCGTTGCGACAAAGGACTGTTCAGGGGTAGAATTAATTTCAACTACTGCGTTATCAAGAGGCTTGAAACTATCCCACTCGTAAACTGTCCCGTGAATCGTGGCCGCAATTGCGTTTCCCTGAAAAAACATAAGGAAAAAGAAAACACAGGCGATCCTGCAGAGCTTACTAAAATTCACGAAATGTTAAATGGGTTTTTAACATAAAACTTTTACTTTTCTTTTCAAAGATCTGCAAAATAATAAAAGCCTATTAAAGTTTTATCAAGCTAATATAGATGGTATAAAGCTTGAAATCCCATATATGCCTTTTAATTAAACTCATTCCGAAAAGAATGCTTATATCTACCTCGTTCTATACAACAATGTCATAACTTACAAAAGGAGGCAGTCAGATGGAAAAATCAAGAATTATGCGATATCTGGCTTATCTTACGATCATATTGGCATTACTCAGTGTGCTTCCAGGAAGCACCCTTGCTGCCAAAGAATCTTCTGAACATGGAAATGGCAATCAGGATCAGTTTATGCGCGGAGATGCCCGAGGTTCATACAATAATGAAACCGACAATTCAGGTGACGCCAGCGGTTCTGAGTCCGAGAAGGAACGGCTTCAGAACAATTCCAGCGTAAAAGACCGGAAAAAAATCTCCGAATATAAACAGGAAAGAAAGCAATTAGAAGAAGAACTCCAGTTTCATAAGAAAGAATACCAGGGAGCAAAAGAAGATTTTCTTGAAATAAGGAATCGTATCCGGACAGGAAAACTTGATCCAAACTCGGAAGAGGCTTTAAACGCTACAAGTAGCTACCTTAACTCAAGCATTAACTATATGATAGCTCATCTTTCAAACGTAAAGAGCAATATGGAATACTCAAACGGCAACGGAACAGAAGGAAAAATTGTTGCCATAAATGAGAAGATTAATTTGCTTGAAGCTGAGAAGGCGCAGGTTGCAAATGCCTCCAGCCAGGAAGAGTTTGTGGCCATTGTCAGGTCAGTACGCGGAGTATGGAATAGTGCCGAGAAAACCAGTCTTGCAGGTGCAGGACAGACTGTCAGTGAGAAAATAGGAAAATTTCTTGAAAAATCCGAAACCCTCTCCGAAAAACTTGGGGCAAAAATCGAGAGCCTGAACGAAACCGATATTGATACAGCTGACCTTGAGACAAAGCTTGCCAGTTACAAATTATATATAAAATCCGCGCAGGAGACGAAGGAGTCGGCAGATTCCATTTATGGCGGCGAGAATGCCACCAGGGAAGATATGGAAAAGGCGAATAATTACCTGCGTCAATCTCTCAGTGAGATTAATAAGGCAAATAAGATACTCAAGCAGATTTTCGACGAGCTGAAAGAGTACGAAATTGGAAAAGATAATAAAACTGAAGTTGAAAACAGCCTGAAAACCGCACTTAACAATGCAGAAAATATAACGGGTACAAACAATAGTTCACAGATCATAAACGGTACTCCTGTAAGCGGAAAGAAGTCCTCTTATAAAGGAGAAAAAAGTCGTAGTTCAGGAGATGAGACTGGAAACCTTACTAAAGAAAAATTACATAATTGAGGAGGCAGAAAATGGTTAAATTCGCTCACCTGCTCGTACTGTCAGCTTTAATTGTCTGGCTTGCAGGATCCGGCTGTATTGGGAACGATGCATCTGAAGTAAAAGAGTCAGGAGTAGATCCAAACGTTGCCGAGACGGGGAATGGGGTACCATCTGAAGATCTGGGAATCGGGCTTACACAGGCAGAAATCCAGGAGCTTGATTCCGATATGGAAGATCTCGAGGTCTTGCTTGAAAATGCAAGCCTCGAAGAAGAAATTGTAATTGAAGAACTGTGAAATAGAAAGGAAATAAGTGAAAACTCAAGTGAAAATAGTTTTCACTTGAAAAACATATTTTCCTTGTTTTTCATTCTCTGAATTTCGTCTTCCAGTATCTCAATTCTTGATTCAAGTTCATGCATGTCTTTTCTGGTAAAGATATCTGCTTTTGAGATCGAGTCCTGAAGCTTCTCGGAAATTTTCTTTTCAAGATCAATCTTCTGTTTTTTGCTTTCTTCAAGCACATCCTGGAGAACCTTTTTGCCTTCTTCCTTACTTATGTCTCCTTTGTCGACCAGGTCCTTTACAAGATCATTTATTTTATCTTCGGTCACTGCCCAGAGGCCGGCTCCTATGAGCCCGAGTTTTCTGACGGATTCCCTCATGTATAAACACTCTCCTTTGAATTATCAATCTGGAAAAAGTTCACATTAAGATATAATGATGTTAAACTATAATGACATTATTAACGAAATTATTAATGAAATCATTAATGAAATCATTAATGAAATTGTTAATCTGATATGATCTTTAAGGGTGTATTAAAAGTTCCCCTATACTTAAAGCCGCACTTATATTCCTGTATTTAAACGGAGAGACTTCAGATTAAAGAGACAGGCTGGATAATAAATAAACTGATCATTTGATCCGAAGCTATTTTTTGCAGATATTTAGAAAACAAAATACATCAAATTAATATCCCTGTCCTTAATTAATAAGTGCCTCTTGAGCGAAGGCTGTTGCAAATAAAAGGCTCCAGCAGTCATTTTAACCTTAACAGATTACTTAACCGAACGAAAATATATAAATACGTTAATCGGTGATGTTATTTGGGGGTAATTTGATGGCAGACACTTTAAAACTATCACCAGCTATATGTGCATATCCTGACGATAAATACGAAAATCTTGAAATTGAGGTCGTTCTCCCGGGGGTCGAAAAGAAAGACATTTCTTTTAAGATCACAGAGGACGGCTTTTACGTAAAAGCCACTAAAGAAGGGGTTGAGTATGCGGACAGCTACGCAGTCTGCTGCCCGGTAAGCCCGGAAAAAGCGGTTGCTAACTACTCAAATGGTGTACTTAAAGTAAAAGTACCTTACCAGCAGCCTTTTGAAAAAGCCGTGGACGTAAAAATCGAGTAAGGTAACCAGGACTTACGCGGCTGAACCGTGAAATCAACCGCATTAAACCTCAAAGTGCTTAAATAACAATTTCTGTGATAGGCATGCTCATGCTTGATTTTGTTCATCAACTGCGTAAGTCCCGAATCTATAAATAATTGGATTTTATTGAAAAGAGGTTTTTTAAATGAAGAAGATGACAGAACAGCATCTTATCAATGCATTCGGAGGAGAAAGTCAGGCACATATGAGGTATTTGCATTTTGCAAACCAGGCCGAAAAAGAAAAATACAGTAATGTAGCCCGCTTATTTAGTGCAATTGCCCATGCTGAATATGTACATGCAGGAGATCATTACCGGGAGTTAAAACATCTCGAGGGGGGATTTGTCGCAAATAGTATGGCAGCTTTTGGCCCTGGTGATTCCAGGAAAAATCTTAAACTGGCCATTGCTGGTGAGACATTTGAAATTGAGGAAATGTATCCCGTATACATAGAAGTAGCAAAATTCCAGGGAGAAAAAGGCGCACAGAGAAGTTTTGAATGGTCATATGCCAGTGAGAAACTGCATAAACAGCTTTTTGAAAGAGCATTAGAGTGGGTTAACTCAGGAAAAGACGTTGAACTCGGCCCGATCCAGGTCTGCGAAGTATGCGGATATACCCTCGAAGGAGAAGCACCCGACAGGTGTCCCGTATGCAATGCATTAAAAGACAAATTTACTGCATTTAAATAAGTGCTTGATAAGTGCTTATCCTGTATCGGTTAATCTGACAGGCAAGTTTCTCTACCGCAGGACCGGTATGACTTCGCAAGAGGTCATTTTCTGTATCATCTTACTTACCGGCAACCTTCCCGGAGCAAATTCCCTATTTATTATTTTACCGGAAGCTATCGATTTAGGAATAAGTCACCTGTTTGATAAAAAATTCGCTGATCAATGGATCTATTTACAAGCCGAGCTCACGAAAATTCCCTGTAACTTATCTTAAACCGCACTTCCAGAAGAGATTACCCTGGAATTTTATCACTTTTTTCCCTGTTTTCAAGCCAATCCGCGACTCTGGGCCAGAGCGACAGCGAAATTATCATAGAAATCACAAAAACGAAAATCGAACCCGCAGCCATGTCTACCTGGGTATAGGCTATTTCTCCTCTGGATATGTTGGTTAAAAAAGCCCCAGAAAGGAAAAGGATAACAAGCACTATCGAGGTGGCAAGACTTAACAGAAACATTATTCTGGGTCTGCTGTCCGTGGATCCGAATTTTACCATACAACTCTCCTGTTTAACTCTCCGGTTGTTAAATTTTAAACTATCTGCCCGATTCATTTAAGCTTGCTTCTTTTCATTAGCAGGGAATTGGTAGTCACTGAGACCGAACTGAGTGCCATAAAAGCAGCAGCAAGTTCAGGCGTGATAAGAATCCGGTGAAAGAACGGGTAAAGAACTCCCGCTGCAATCGGAATGCCTATTGCATTGTACCCGAAAGCCCAGAGCAAATTCTGCTTGATCTTGGTTATAGTAAGCCTGCTCAGCTTAAGGGCTGCGACAACATCTCTAGGATCATTTTTTATAAGCACTATTTTTGCGGATTCCATTGCCACATCCGTGCCTGCCCCCATTGCAATTCCCACATCGGACTGGATAAGCGCAGGAGCATCGTTAATGCCGTCACCAACCATTCCAACAAGCTTGCCCTCTTTCTGAAGCTTTTTTATTTCATTTGCCTTATCTTCGGGCAGCACCTCGGCAAGTACCCTGGGAATTCCCACTTCTTTTGCTATTGCACCGGCAGTAACAGCATTATCTCCGGTAATCATGACTACTTCTATACCCATTTTCGTAAGAGTCTCAACCGCCTCTCTGGAATTCTCCTTGAGGGTATCGGCAACTGCAACAAGGCCTATGGTTTCTTCCCCGAAGGCTACAAGCATTGCAGTTTTCCCGTTTTCTTCAAAAGCTCGCATTTTAGCTTCCAGTTCCATGACAGAGATTCCATTTTCTTCCATGAGTTTGCGAGTGCCGAGTAAAATCCTTTTTTCTTCGAAATAAGCTTCTACTCCTTTCCCGGGAATGGAATGGAAATTTCCTGCTTTACCAGGGCTGATTCCCCTTTCCTCAGCCCCCTTTACTATGGCTTCCCCAAGAGGATGCTCTGACCCTCTCTCAGCCGTTGCTGCAATAAAAAGTACCTCATTTTCTTCATGGCCAGGAGCTGCAAGCAAATCCGTGAGCCTGGGAGTGCCTTCCGTAAGAGTGCCCGTTTTGTCAAAAACGATAGTATCAAGCTTATGCGCCCTTTCAAGAGCTTCCCCGCCTTTTATAAGTACCCCGTTTTCCGCACCTCTGCCAGTGCCTACCATAATAGCGGCAGGGGTTGCAAGCCCGACTGCACACGGGCACGAAATTACAAGGATAGTAATTGCGATAAGCAGGGAAAAAAGGAAGGGGCTGATCCCTGAAAGAGCCGAGGATTCCCCTACCCCATAGCGCCAGAAACCTATGAAAAACCAGAAGAAGAAAGCAAGGAGGGCAATGATATGCACGGCTACTATGAAGTTTCCGGCAAAAACGTCTGCAACCCTCTGGATGGGAGCTTTGGTAGTCTGAGCAGTTTCCACAAGCCTGATTATTTGTGCAAGGGCAGTGTCAGCCCCTACCTTTGTAGCCCGAAAATTGAAAGACCCTGTCCTGTTCAGAGTAGCCCCTATAACCGTATCCCCAGGACCTTTTTCCACAGGGATGCTTTCTCCTGTGAGCATGGACTCGTCTACTGCAGAACTGCCTTCAACCACAATTCCATCGACAGGGATCTTCTCTCCGGGACGGACAACAACGATATCGCCGACTACCACTTCTTCTACAGGAACTTCCTTCTCGATACCAGCTACAAGGATTCGGGAGGTTTTTGCCCTGAGACCCATCAGTTTTCGGATGGCTTCCGAGGTCTGACCCCTTGCCCTGGCTTCGAGGTACCTGCCAAGGACAATGAAGATGATCAGGAAAGCTACAGTGTCATAGTAAAGGCTGTTGTATCCGGGGCCCAGGTCAAGAAATGTTGCTGCTACACTGATGAGATACGCTGATCCTGTCCCTGCAGCAATCAGCAGGTTCATATCAGTTACGCCATGCTTGAAGCCCCTGACAGTTCCGACAAAAAACTGCCTGCCAGGGAAAAGAAGGACAAGGGTAGACAGTATAAAAAGCACGATATGATTGGAAAAAAAGGCAGGAACAAAAGAGAGGAAAGGAAACATCATGCTCATGTTCCCGAGGGATATTGGAATTCCCAGCACGAGGGCAATTATCAGGTTATTTCTCTGCCTGCGAATCTCAGCCTCCCTGGACGCCTGTTCTCTGTCCTCATACTCCACAGTCTCAGCCCTTACCGATGCCCCGTAGCCAATTCCCTGAACCGCAGCAATTATTTCCCTGACAGAGATCCGGGAAGAATCAAACTCTACAACTGCTTTTTCAAGCGGAAAATTGACTGAGGAGGAAATCACGCCGTCTGTTTTATTAAGGATTTTCTCGATGTTTGCAGCACAGGATGCGCAGCTCATGCCTTCAAGATTGAGTGTGACCTTATCCTTCTCTACCTTATATCCGATGGACTCTATAGCTTCCTCAATCTCCTTTGGAGAGATAAGAGAGGGATCAAAACTGACTTTTGCCCTTCCAAGTTCCAGATTGACAGTTGCTGAGTCCACGCCTTCTTTTTTCTTAAGCACCTTCTCGATATTCAGGGCGCAGGCCGAACAGGTCATGCCTGAGACTCCAAGCGTGATTTCCTTTAAACCGGTTTTCGGGCTTGAGATTCGCGGTTCATCTTCCTCTTCCTCGTCCAGTTCGCATGTTTCAGTCAGGGGACAGGTTTGAGGAGCCTCTTCGGGTTCCTTTAAAGCCGTCTCCGCAGCCTCTGAAGCTACCCAACCCATCTCCGTTTTGTCAGAAACCTCTGCCCGAACCTCTTCCTGAACCTCTTCTTCAATTTCAGTTGAGTATCCTGCCTTCCGGATAGCTGCCTTTATGTCATCCGGGCTTACTATTAGAGGGTCAAAGCTAACCGTCGCGCGTTCGGATTCGAGATCTACATCAACGGATTCTACCCCTTCAAGAGAAGAAATAGCATCCGCTACCCTCTTCTGGCAATGACCACAGGTCATGCCATAGACTCCTATAGTAACTTCCATCGGATCTGCCGCCTATCCAGATTTTTCAGGATTACCCGACGTTTAATAAATTCTTCCTGGTTCTTCCATAATTTTATAGCCAGCTTTAAGCAAGGTCATCTGTATGATATATGCATCAGTTATCCGGCTGTCATAGGCTACATTTACGGTTCTTTCAGGAATATTGATATTTACTCTGGAAACTCCGTTGATAGAGGTAACGAGTCTTGTGACCATATCCTTGCAGTACCTGCATACCAAATCGTCTATTATGAATGTTGTCTCCCCGATGTGTTCACCCCCGTAGAACAACTGTTTTTCAAACAGGCGCTTCACCCATATAGTAAAGATCTGTACCTTCTAGTATATATTCTTTGAAACCAGTAAGAGATATTATTTGTGCAAGATTTATCAGATTAAACGGGTTCATACCCTGCTTCCCGAATTGCAGCCTTGACCTTTTCAGGATTTGCCTTCCCTTCTTCATAATCAACAGTTACCTGTTTAGTCTGAAAGTTTACATCCGCTTTCTCTACACCTTCTACAGCTTCAACTGCTTTTTTAACCCTCAACTGGCAGTGCATACAGGACATGCCTTCAACTTTTATGGTTTCTTGAGTCATATTTTCGACCTCCGCCTAATTTTAGCTGAATAATAACATAATAATTTGATGGAATACTGTAGGATTGAATAAGTATATGTCCGGTTTGCCACAAATTCTTTGCTATCCGCAGCGCTGGATTGGCAAAGAAGCAGCGACTTGCCAGCCAACCTGAGAGCAGATAAATGGTCAGAGGAAAACCGTACATTTCTGTGAACAGTGCCACTATAAATGCCGCAAATCCGCCAAGGGAGCACCAGTCCCAAGAAGTCTTGGGACTGGTGAAGCTGAAGGCAAAGACGATAAAGATCAACGAGTTGATGATAACTGGGGTCCATATGCCGCATGCTGGAATATCGCTCGTTTGAATTTCTCCTGACTGTGCTCATGCTGATATGCATCCTCGTGCCCTCCAGTGTTCTGAATCCCTTTCTCCGCGTCCCTGTGATTATGCTCTGCATGGTTATCGTGATCATGCCCGTAATTTCTTCCATGTTTTCCGTGTTCTCCATGCTTTCATGTCTTCACACATGAAAATGTGCAGCAAGATGTAGCCGAAGAACAGTATATAGCTGGAATATACCAGAAGGTGCACTCTGTGCTCCGTTAGCAGATAGGATGCAGTAGTAGCTAAGCTGAACAGAAGCCATCAGTTGTTAAGAAGATTTTGAGGTCGCAGCCTGTCACGTACCGCAGGCTCTGATTATCTCCCCTCTCGTGGCTGCTGAAAATAGTGCAGCTTTCCTGAAGAGAAACTCATAACAGTTAGATAAGTTTGTGTTAGATTCGATCCTGTATATGAATCTCAATGTACTAGAAATTTAGCGATTAACACTGCGAGAATTCCTAGCACCATGATTAAAGTCACGGCCATCAGGGCAGTCGACCATAGACCGGCATCGTACGCCCTCATGGTCTTTCTCGCACTCTTTGAGACTAGCAGGAGCCCTGAAGACAGCGCGAATAACACTATCACTATTAGGCTCACTGACAGCCAGTGGTGACCCGTAAGTGCTGCCAAAGATTGTCTAAAGCCAGGTGATAGGTCATGGGAGACGATAATGCAGCCGGTTAGAAATATGGTAATTACCGCTGATACGATAAAAGTCGCCGGTTCTCTCATCTCAAGCCTCCGTCCCCACCTTTCCAGCACTTGATATGATTGCCCCCATCAGGAACATGAGCAGTACCATAAATAGTGCCAGGCCTGCAACCATCGTAAGGGCGCGCCTGAACCTGGCATCACCCAGAAAAGTGTCTCTGTCCAGAACGGACAGGGTGATGGACAGAGCGAAAGTGATTATGGGCAAAAAGACGAAGATATGCTCCTTTGCTTCCATTACAATCTCGTGCGCCCAGGGATAGAGACCTGCCAGGATTATGGGTTTTACCTGGGAGCCATAGACTGTTAAATAATTATAGCCTCCTGCCATCCAGCACCCTGTTGTTACAAAAAATGCTGCCAGATAGCTTGCCACCCTCGCCCTGGAGAGTGACCTGTCTATCGGGTATCGGATCTCCAGAATGATCCAGACCAGAACAAGGACAGCCATGCCTCCAGATATCGAATGCAATAGAACCAGGCTTTTTGTCCCGGCAGTTACACCATTATGCAATCCCCAGCTGGCGTCGATGAACAGAATTGGTGCCAGCGCATATCCAATTATTTTGTGCAATCCCCTGTACCTTGCCCGATTTTTTAAAATCAGGCTTGGAAGAACCTGAAGAGCCACGATTAGAAGAACGATCAGCCCCAGCTTTCCGTGAACAGACAATAATATGGATTCTCCGTGCTGCAATCTTATCCATAAACCATAGATGAACGATCCCAGGATGAAGGCTCCAAAGTAAATGCCGTACTTTTTATGAAGCTTAAAGAGATTCCCTGAGCTTCGCTTTATTCTTCCCCTTAACATTGCCCCTGTTGTGAGAGCATAGACCATAAGTAGCAGGCTAGTGATAGCTATCAGGGCATGACCTATCCAGTTCTCGTACGCCAAGGCAATGCCGCCAATAATTAAAATCAAAGCTAGACCTATATATAAATCCGGTATCGTTTGTCTCTGGTTTGATTTCTCAGAAATTTGAAACCCCCCATATTGCCCTTTATTCAAAGCCTCTCATGTATTTCGGTTAGCGGAACTGGGCTTTTATCTTGCCCCAAAATCAGATCAAAGCCAGGTAGAGACGTGACCAGTCAGAAGAATTTTCTAGATAAATGAAGCATCTCTTTAAGAGATTTTCAATTTAACTGTCTCAACGGGACCATGTCTTTTTGGACACGGATATTAATATTATTCATTGATTAATATTATATTCGCGCAAATTAATAGTATATCGTTCCAAAAAAGTTCTGAATTTTCCAACAGAGAATTTATGATAATTTATCCCGTATTCCGCGACAAATACCCTGGATATTACAAAAAAATCAATACACCATTCACATTTATGCCATAATGCAGTAAAATATGGTTGTATATTATGGTTGTGTATGAGGAAATTATCTATATAGCCCTGCTAACACTGCTGGCAAGCACAATCGGAACCCTGGCCGGATTTGGAATATCCACAATTATGGTACCCGTTCTCCTGATTATCCTTCCTCTGCCTCAGACCCTGCTCCTGGTGGGCGTAATTCACTGGTTTAATGATGTCTGGAAAATAATCTTATTTCGGGAGGGAATAAGATGGAAGCTTTTCCTTGCCTTCGGCCTTCCAGGAATCCTTACCAGTTTCATAGGGTCGTCCTTATCCCTGAGAATCTCGCGGGAGATTCTTTCAAGAGCCTTAGGGGTGTTCCTTATAGCCTATGTTCTCTTCATCATCTTCAACCGAACCTTCAAACTGAGCCAGAAATTATCGGTTGCAGTATCCGGTGGAGCCCTTACCGGATTTTTTGCAGGCATCTTCGGCATAGGCGGGGAAATAAATGCTGTAGCCTTAAGCGCTTTCAACCTGAAGAAGGCCGTTTATGTTGCAACTGCAGGTGCCATATCTTTTATGATCGACTCTACCAGGATAGCGACCTATATCAGAGGAGGCATTGGGCTTGAGCCTGCCATTCTAGCAGGCTTTTTGATCTTCATACCCTTATCTTTAATCGGGGCAATGCTCGGGAAAAGAGGAATTGAAAAAATACCCCAGGAAAAATTCAGGAACTTTGTGGCAGTTTTCATATTTTTATTTGGCCTTAAGCTGGTGCTGCTCCCTTAGCTTGATGGCAGCCTTGCTTCTGGTGGATGCAGGCGTCAGGTTGTACTGCAGGAGGCGCAGGATAGAGGTCTGGAGGTCAGCAGTAAAACAAAATAAACGCGCAGAGTTCGAAAGATCAGCGATAAAGCACGAGCAAAAGAAAGATTCTCCTACTACCTGGTGGTCTGGGTATTATTTCCAGTATAAAATTTAAAAACGAGAACAAAAAAACCATTGGGAGACAAGCTCCCACCAGTTTCAATGCTAGTTTCAATTATAGATCGTCCTATCAGGCTTGACAGAGTTATTAATACCCTTCCGACCCATGGCCTGCTGTTGTATTCATCATCCCCATGGTCATGTTTTCTGTCATATTTTCTCCTACAATGCATTCGTAGGCCCGCATCATCTGGTCCATCATCTCCAGCTGAGACTCGTTGGTTGCAGTGCTGGGGTCCTTGAGGTGCATCTCGTGCAGCTCGATGGCCTGCTCAAGCCAGAACTGGGCGCAGTCAAGCCTCGCCTGGGCTGCGCTGGCATTTTTATCCATCCCCATTATGCAGCAACTTCCTTTCATCATGTGATTTCCCATCATACAGTGCATCATGGTCTCGTTAGCTGCGTGATCTCCCATCATAGAGTCGATGCCCCATCATACCGTGCATACAGTGCATCATGGTTTCGTTCATCGAGTCATTTCCCATCATACAATGCATCATGGTTTCGTTCATCGAGTCATTTCCCATCATACGATGCATCATTGTCTCGTTGGCTGAGAGATTTCCCATCATACCGTGATGCCCATCATACAGGGCATCATGGTTTCGTTAGCCGGATGATCTCCCATACCAGATTGCATCATCGTACATGTTTGATTGTCAGGACAAACAATCATCATGCTTCGTTGGCCCATCATATTCCCCTGACCCATCATATGTCCGGCAATGGGCTCTGCCAGTGCGATTACTATTACTGCTATCAATGCCAGTAGCAATGCTGGCTTTAGTGTTCCGGATTTGATCACTTTATTCTCCCCCGTTATGTACCGAATTTAATAAGCTTAAATAACCGGTGCACATTTATCTGCTTGATTAACATAAAAGTCTTATTATAATAGCAGCCGCTATGAAATTTATTTTCACAACTCGAGGTTTAATTAAAAAAGCTATTAAAGCTAATGAGCCGATGCAGTCAAAACAGGGAAGTGAGGGTCAGGAATGGAAAAAGCAATTTCCGAAGAAAAACTTAGAAAGGCCCCCTTTCAGCAGGTCGAACCTTGTTATACTATGCGCTTTTTGATTTCTTCAAATTCTTCTTCAGTAATTTCACCTTTTGCATACCTTACCTTTGCAATCTCTAGTGCAGACTTCTCTTCACTACCACGGGTTTTGTTCTGCTCAGCAAGCCATTTGATTAACAGATAAGCTACCACAATTATAAGAATCCAGAACAGGAGTCCGAAAAACATACCTCCGTACCCCATCATGCCGTAACCGTAATTGTCCATAAACCCATCTATTGTAACCACTCCCCTAATCGCAATTATAATTTTGAACGTAAATATTTACACCTAAGTCATTCGAGGTTACGTAACCACTGAAAAATTTCTGTGCCCGTACTTCCTTTCTTCAGGACTGTAGAAGGTTCATATTCGTTTGAGATTAACTAACGGAGTATGCACCTGACTACATCTTTCCTTGATATAAATTCAAAAATTTAGCTTTTTACATATTTTGGAATCGCGGTACTAGCTGAAGAATGGAATTCAGCTTGTTACGTTCATCCCGCCCACATAGAACCCATGCCACGTATGCACCCAGATTTGACCACTATAGGCATTCACGCTCAACATGCCTTCAATATCCTGTCGTCCGAAGTCGAAGGTGTAGTAGCCAGACATTTCATTAGACTCTATGATCTGCGCTCCAGGTAGATAGCCTGTTAAGAAATCTTCTGCCAATTTTTTCGCCCCAGCCAGGTCGTAGTCCGCACCCTCTGCCTTCGTTCTTCCAGCGCCAGAACGTGTGTTCCACATCATATTTGGTCCTGGCTCGGGATAAGCCGACCCGGAATAGCGGTCCACCAGCACTTCGGCTATGTTCTGGCCACTGTCTGTACTTCAAGAACAGCATAGTAATTGCTGCTGAAAGCCATGAAATCATCCACTTCCACATTCGATCCGTACTGTTTGGCAAAGTCCTCCATTTTCTGCCTGGCTTCTTCTTGAGTTACAGGCGTAGCCCCCGGATAGTACAGAGCCATCATATCACCCATCATTCCAGGACCATAGCTGTAGTTATAGCCTGGATTGTGCATCATGCCTGGTCCCATCTGCCCAGGCTGGTAGCCACCTGGGCTGTAGGTTGAACCATACATCATTGGCCTCAAGGTCAGGAAAGCGAGAAGTATTATTACTACCACTACCAATAGGCTGATGATGATGTTTCTGTTATCTGCCATAATCACCTCAAATTAAACTCTTAATGCCACCTGCTTTTAAAAAGCCTTTTCAGTACTCTTGAATTCTTTTTATGTATGGTCAGAGAATTTAAACTTACCAAGAATTACCTTTAGATCATTGACATAAAGGAAAAGCCGAATCATACGGGCTCGTACCCTGCTTCCCGGACAGCAGCTTTGATTTTTTCCAGGTCTGTCTTGGCCTCCTCGAAGTTTACAACTGCTTCTTTTCTTTTCAGATTCACATCCACCTCCGTTACTCCCGGCACGGAAGCAATAGCTCTACCTACCCTGATGACACAGTGATCACACGTCATTCCTTCAATTTTCAAGGTTTCCTCTACCAAGAAACTAACCCCCCAATTCATGAATCCTGAATTTTTAATTTTTAAATTTATTTTACCTATTTTATTACATTATTTTATATTTTCATTTATTAGAGCTTTTTTACCAATGAAAGGTCATCTCAGTTACCTCGAATTACAGCAAGAAGAGCTATCAGGATAGCTCCTCCAAACCCAATCAATCCAACCCAGGAAAAAGCATCTCCGTTTAACAGGATATAAGTCGAGACAATAAGCAGGACAGCAAGGTAAAACTCCTTTGAGAAAGCACTTCCCTTGCGTTCTTTTTGTTTCACGGAAAGGAACTTATCCCCCATACCTTCCATTTTTTCGGCAACTTCTCTGATCGCAGCCCTTAATTCGGCTTTTTCGTCTACCGGCTCAGAAGTAAATTCGATATGAAGAGCGGCCCCTTTTGGAGCATTAAGCTTTTTATAGGCATCCATCAGCATAGGGATAGCAATAGTTTTAATACTGTATCTCGGGTCCAGCTCCAGGCAGACCCCTTCGATAAGCAGGATCGCCCTTTGCAGGGTTGAAAACTCACCTGGCAGCCGAATATCATATTTCAGGCCAAGTTTGGCATAATTGTCACTCTGCCTGCTTTCAAGCCCGTAACTCTGGTTTGCAATCAGGTCATCCATATCTTTCCTGAGCCTGTGTATATCCACATCCCGAGCGTCCGCACCCCCTATTTTCAGGAAACCCGTGGTTGCCCCTTCCACATCCCTGTTATTGATAGCGTAATAAAACTCAAGCATATTCCTTTTGAGTTCATCGTCTATACTGCCGACAGCCCCGAAATCGATAAAGGCGATAGTGTCGTCTTCCTGGACTATCATATTGCCCCCGTGAGGGTCAGCATGGTAAAAGCCGTCGATATAGACCTGTTTAAGGTAACTCTTGGTGATAGTGCGCGTATATTCCGATTTCTTGCTTTGCGGAACAGGCAGGTCAATTATGTCCTTTATCTGGGTTCCCTGAATAAATTCCATTGTAAGGACGTTGGCAGAACAATAATCAGAATAAATTTTGGGCACAGCAACATTTTTCACATTTTTGAAATTTTCCTCAAAACGCCGCATGTTCACGGCTTCTATCCTGAGGTCAACCTCCCGCGTAAGCATCTCCCGGATTTCCAGTAAAAAAGCGTCGATGTCAAAGTTTCCTCCTACACCGAGAACCTTTTTCATAACAGGCTTGAAGTCGTTCAGGATAGAAAGGTCGATATTGATAGTATCAATAAGGTTTGGGCGAAGAATCTTTACAGCTACAGGTTTGCCTTCCATAACCCCTTTGTACACCTGCGCAATCGAGCCGCAAGCAATGGGATTCGGATCAAAGCTGTCAAATATATCAATAAAGGCTTTTGCCCTTCTCTCCCGGGAAGCCTTAAGTTCTTCTTCAGTTTTTTTCCGGGAACGCTCTGCACGCGTCTGGTATTCGCAAACGCAGGCAAGGTCGAGGGATTCAGCCATTTCTTCAAAAGGCACTGGCTTAACCTTATCCTGAAGGTTTGCCATTTCTATAACGTAGGCCTGGGGAACAAGATCAGGCCGCTTGCTCATGGTCTGTCCCATTTTGATAAAGGTCGGCCCAAGCTCTTCAAAAGCCTGCCTGAGTTTTACAGCCGTCTGCCTGTTTTCGAGATCATAAGCACAGGTGCACTCAGGATTTGAAATATAATCGGTGCGCAGATCCCGGTAGAGTTCAGGAATAAGGTTGTACTTTAAAAGGACCCTCGTAACCTCAAGGTAGCGCTTTGTTTTCCCCAGCATCCATTTATAAATTAGGTTTTATTGCTTAAGAGAGTTTCTTTAAGCTGAATTATCCGTTTCGGTTTTGCATATTTCATATTGTAAAATTTATAGCAGGTAACTACTTTTCGGATAAGCTCTTAGTGTGCAATACAACGTATAAATATCAGATAATTTAAGAGAATTGACAGAATAAAATATTTTAAAGGGAAAATTTTTTATAAAAGAAAGCTCTATTTTTATTTGAGATACTATTGAAACTTTTTCATTGAGATAACGGGGGTTATTTCTTTGTATGTTATGATAATACCTTCAGCTTTTAGCCTTAGTTTAATATCTCAGGTTAATCGCTGCAATTGATATTAAATTAAATTGCATTGATAATGCCCATTTTTTGGAAAAAGTTGATAGTATACAATATCGCAGGACAGTATTTTTAAATTTTGGCTGTCTGCTAAAAAACATAAAAAGTGTGCTCAATCATATGAAAAATATATCTATCTGTTAAACCAGGGGTTTAATCTGGAAGATAATATTTTGATTGACATGAGAATTGGATTTAATATTTAATCTCTTTAAAAATTTATGAATAGATAGAGACTATGGAGGAAATATAATGCAAAAAGCCATTAGTAAAATAATAAATATCTTCACACTAGCTCTCCTTGTCGTGTTAATGACAGGAGCTGCAAGTGCATCCAGTAATTATGCCTTCTGTGACGATTGTATCGATGGCTCCTGTGATGATTGTATCGATGGCTCCTGCGACGATTGTATCGATGGCTCCTGTGACGATTGTATCGACGGCTCCTGTGACGATTGTATCGATGGCTTCTTTTACAATTTTATAAAGGGCTTCTTTGACAGTTGTATCGATGGCTCTTGTGACAGTTGTATCGATGGCTCTTGTGACAGTTGTATCGATGGCTCCTGTGACAGCTGTACCGATGGCTCCTGTGACAGTTGTACCGATGGCTCTTGTGACAGCTGTACCGACGAATAACAGCTTTAGCGACTCCTTGTTAAAGCAGTAATAACTCCAGGGAGTTTTGAAATCCTTATACATAATATTTTCATTTTTTAGACTTTAAGAGCTGGAGATTAGTCGGATAAATCGGACAATATATTCTTTGGGATATGATATTCCATTTTTTCGATCCTATTTCATCATATTTTTTATAGAGTGGATTATAAAACGATGGAAGCTCTCGTAAAGAAAAACCTTATTAGGGCTTACTCACTTGAAGTTACAATCAAACGCATTAGATATATGGTCAAATTCACATTTTAGACCGTTTGAGATCTAAACTTACTGATCTCTTTGTTCCCATAAGTCCTATATGATAAAGAGATTTTTAAAGAAGATTTTTTTAAAGCTCTTCGCTGCTTTATGTGCGTTGAAAATAATTGCTATGTTCGAAAATTGGCCGGCCAAAAAGAGAAAACTCACGCTTGAGTGTGATTTTCAACAACAAATGGGTTCCTAATTTTAAATATCCTGCTTACATTTGAGGAGATGAATGGAAGTTACCTACTTAAAACGGCGAAGAGCCACTTTTAATAACTGGGAATATAATCAAATCAAATTGTGGGCGCCACTCCACCCTAAAGAGGCTGTCCTACAATTCAATTTCAGGGGAAAAAACATGTGAAAAATAGGTATCTAAAGCTTTTAAATCGAAAAATAAGAAATTCATTTATTACTGTCAGCAATTGTCGGACAGCATGTGAAGGAAGAGGGTATTCGTGACCCTCTGCGCTCCCGTTGTGATAAGAAAGAAGTTCACATCATAGTTTTGCCCTTATCTTCCTGAAAACATCCTTAAAAGCCAGTCTTTTTGCTTCCTTAACGATGGCAGATATTATTTTTTTCAAGAGATCTGAATAAAGGAGATGAACAGAAGATATATTAAACAGTTAAATTTTTTTAATATAGATGACAATAGTGTAGTGTATTTGGGATGTTATGGACGGCAAAATATCCGAACAAAGGCAAGTAAATCGAAAAAAAATAGTAATTTTCAGCTTAGTTCTTATTCTTTTAGCTGCAGTTACGGTTTTCTTTGTATCGGCCAAAACTTCGAATCGGATAATCTATGTAACTTCCACGGGGCCTGGAGATTACAGTTGTGATGGGTGGAAGGATCAGGTAGAGATAAATCGAGCTCTCTGCTTACGTGGCAGAAAATCCGCAATTTACAACCGTTTATTTGAAGGGTCCAGGTACGTATGTCATTTCGGATAGTATTTTTATTGGAAATAATACTGTTCTTGAAGGCGATTCTACATCTGTGATCAAACTTAAAGAGAACGCAAGCTGGGTGAAAGAAAAGCCTTTGATTACGCAAATAGACAGCAACAAAAGTCATGATATTGTTATCAGGGGGTTTGAAATTGACGGAAACCATGACAACAACAGTGAATACGGGAACGGAAAGGGGTATTACAATCTTATTCGCCTTGTAAATTCCACAAACGTATTCGTTCACGATATGTATATGCATGATAGTCATGGGGATGGGCTGAAAGTTTCAAGGAGCTCAAATATTAAATTTTACAATAACAATGTGTACAATTTAGGACATGACGCTCTGTACGTTATCAATTCTGCAAACTTGCAGGCCTGGAATAATAATATAACATGCAGAACAAATAGTGGATTAAGGATATACAACACGAATCATGTAAAGTTCCATAACAACGTCATCAGCTCCAGAGGGCAAGGAGGAGCAGGAATTGAAATCCAGAAATTTACTCCTGCAATTGCTACGAATCCTCCAACTACTACAAATCCTGAAGTCGTTATGGACGATGTCGAAATTTGCAATAATATGCTGAATCAGACCCATGCTGCAGGCATCTGGGTATTTGGCTATGGTTCAGAGTATCCCAAGTTCTCTGCAAAAAATGTATACATCCATCATAACATGTTTCACGAAACTGGCACTAACGGAGGTGCTCACTGGGCAGGGGGTATAGTGCTCAATGGTTTTCAAAATACTCTCATAGAGAATAATTTCTTCGATGGATGCTACGGTGCAGCTATTGCTCATAAAGAGGTTACTGAAGAATTTTCAGCCCCGAGTTCAGGATATACAACCGTTGTAAAAGATAATATAATTATTAACACACAGCCGAGCCGTACAGCCGGAAAAGGATATGCAGTATTTAATAACCTGAGTACTAACCATTCATTTATCCTGAAAAACAACTGCCTATCAAACAATAGCGGTGGAAATTATATGTATGAAAATTCCTCTTCGAATTTTGAGTTTGATCCGGGATTTGTGGAACAGGTAAGTAAAAATGAGTCTATGAAGGAATATTTCCCCTGGAGTAGAGCAATTTCTGCGGGAGCGCAAAGACCTTACCAGATAGACAGTGTGAAAGCGGTTGAAAACCTTTTCCCAAATCGAGTTGAAATATTTTCACCTTATTATACAGGAAATATGTCCGATAAACCTTCTAATGGACAAAAAAGTCTGTTAGCTGAACGAAATTACTTTACCGGCATTCTGGACCTGACCGAATCAACATTCTCAATGCTTCGTCACGAGCTTTCAGTCGTAGAGAGATTTCTAAGTGCAATTTTCTGGATGTTAAAGCTGTTTTTAAGTTCATGAGCCAATAATATTTAATCAAATATCCAGTAAATTAAGAAAAAGAGATCTCTTACGGTTTTGCCCTTATTTTCCTGAAAACGTCCTTAAAAGCCAGTTTTTTTGCTTCCTTAATGGTGAAGCCTGCTTCTTCGACATTCTTCACGGTATGCCGGGTCGTATGATCCCCAAGCAGGAAAAACAGAACCGGATTGATCAAGTCCTCAAATCGGGCAATAAAAGGGTTGCTGCTGTGCACGTGCTCAAGAGCTATCAGTTCCCCTGACGGTTTCAGGACTCGTCTCATTTCCCTGAGAGCTTTCACGGGATCAGGGATTGTGCAGAGGACAAAAGTCGTGACCACATAATCGAAGCAGTTGTCTGGAAATTCCAGGTGCTCGGCATCCATAAGAAAAAGAGTTACATTTTTCATGTCGGTGGCTTTCTCTTGAGCTTTTTCAAGCATCCCTTCACTTTTATCGATTCCTGTTACCAGACAGCCTGCCGGATAGTATTTCAGGTTTCTTCCGGTTCCCACCCCGACTTCCAGGACTTTCCCGCTCAGGCCTGAAAGCGCCTCTTTTCTCCATTTCCGGAAAAAGAAAAGCTCCAGCGGCAAGTCTAGAAGCTCATATATGGGTGCGATTCGGTTGTACTTTGAGGTCACAGACATTAGATAAATTTATGCTTTCCTTATGATTAGCTTTTTTGGAATATGCAAGGAGAATTAGTAATGTTAAGGAAAGGCGTTTAAATATATGAGACTATGATAAATAAATCTCAGGATTTTCGACTTAACAGACAAAGCTTAAATCTTATTCGTAATAAAGTATTGCCTAATAGGGAGTAGGAACGTGTTATATGATATTATCGATGCTAAGTTCATAAATGAGTGGAAAAAGCGTTATGATGAAGATAATGTTGGTGGAGACGATGAAGATTATAAAAAAATCTGCGAAATGGTCTCTGAGGATCTTCTTTAGGGACAATAAGTAAAGACAACTTTCATTGAGATATTAAACTGGAAATCACCTCGTCTTAAAGGTATAGTAAGATTAGCTGAGTTTGGTAATTACGAATCAGGAATAAAAAAGGCTTTAGATGCCCCAGATGATCAAAAATTGTCAATTTTAGATGACCTTTACGGAATTGGAGTGCCTACAGCATCAACAATTTTGCATCTAATATATCCTTCAAAGTTTCCTATAATGGATATAAGAACAGCTGAAACTTTGCACCATTTTAAAGATTTAAAAAAGAAAACTAGAAGCACCGAGAATTATGTACGATTCTGTGAAGTAATCTGTAGTATAGCAGAAAAATCAAGATGCACACTTCGAGATGTCGATAAAGCTATTTTTGCATATCATAAAATTATATTAGCACCACAGTTAAAATGCGAAACAAGCAAAACAAAAACATGCAAGCAGTCTAAATCTAAATAATAGTATGATCGACTTGTTAGTTTTTTATTTAAATCTTTATTCGCGCAAAAAGATGCACAAAAGACCTAATGTTCGGAAAATTATCTATCAAAGTTCCGTAAATAAACTATTTACGGTTTTGCCCTGATCTTCTTGAAAACGTCCTGGAAAGCCAGATTTTTTGCTTCCTCAATAATAAATCCGGCTTTTTCGATATTCATAACTGTATTTCGGGTCATATCAACTCCGATAAAGAAATACATGATAGGATTGATCAAATCCTCAATAAGGGCAATAAAGGGGTTGCTGCTGCGCATATGTTCAAGGGCTATCAGCTTCCCTGAAGGCTTTAGGACTCGTCTCATTTCTTTAAGAGCCCGTATGGGGTCAGGAATTGAACAGAGGACAAAAGTCGTAACCACGTAATCAAAGCTATTATCCGGAAATTCGAGGTGCTCGGCGTCCATAAGGAGAAGAGTTATATTTTTCATGCCTCTTGCCTTCTTCCTGGCTTTTTCAAGCATTCCGGCGCTGATATCGATCCCAGTTACCGAACAGCCTGCCGGATAGTATTTAAGATTCCTTCCGGTTCCCACCCCGACTTCAAGGACTTTCCCGCTCAGGCTTGAAAGGGCTTCTTCTCTCCACCTGCCGTAAAGGAAAAGCTCTACCGGCGATTCTATGATGTCGTAAATCGCTGAGATTCGGTTATATTTCGAAACCACGGACATTATGTGAGTTTATATGCTTTCCTTACGATTAGCTTTTTTGGGATACCGGAGGAAACTGGACAAGTAAGTAAGCCGTGATAAGAAGTTTCAAGAATTTTTACTGAAAAAGACAAGCCCTACCTGATACGGTTAACCTTACAGGGAAATTCCCCGAAACCGATTCATATTTAAGCGTTAGAAATAATACCACGCTACAAATCTTACACTAAATCTTACATCAAATTTTACATTTAAATCCCACATTAAATCTTACATTAAGTCTCACAGACACTATTGCCGCAGATATTATTACTTTACAGGCGTTACAATAAATTTTCCAAACACTAACATTATTACTTCAACAGAAATTATACTCATACCGATTTATTTCACAAAGATTACAAAGAGGAAACCCGATGAGCAATATTTTACGCAGAGGCAGGCTGGAAGCCGCCCAGGACGAGGAAATTTTACGTTACACCTCCTCCATGGAGGCTGACAGGTGGATTTTTGATGCTGATATAGCAGTGGACCTTGCTCACACAGTAATGCTGGAAGAGCAGGGCATTATAAATGAGGAGGACTGCAGCAAGATCCTTAGCGGGCTTTTGAAAATCAGGGAAGAGGGGATGGAAAAGCTCGATTTCAGCTACGAAGACATTCATATCTCCCTTGAGTCCAGGCTCATCGATATGGTTGGGGAAGACGTAGGGGGCAGGATGCATTCGGGACGTTCCAGAAACGATGAGGTTGCAACCTGCATCAGGCTCACCCTTAGAGAGGAACTGACCGGGCTGCTTGAGGAGATATTTAAGCTCAGGCAGACTCTTCTGTCCCTTGCAGAAAAACATACCGAAACTCTCATGCCTGGTTTTACTCACCTGCAGCATGCCCAGCCGACAACCCTTGCTCATCACCTGTGCGCCCACGAAGCTGCTATCGGGAGGGACTTTGACCGGGTTCAGGACGCTTATTCCAGGGTAAACCTCTGCCCTCTCGGGGCTGCTGCGTTTGCCTCCACGGGTTTTAACCTCAACAGGAAAAGAACCCAGGAACTTCTGGGCTTTGCAGGCTTACTTGAAAACTCGATGGATGCGGTCAGCAGCAGGGACTTTCTTATTGAGTGCGCCTCAGTATTTACAAACCTCATGATAAACCTGAGCAGGATGGCCGAAGAACTTGTGGTCTGGTCGTCTTCAGAATTCAATTTCGTAGAACTCGATGATATGTATGCCTCTACCTCCTCGATTATGCCCCAGAAAAAAAATCCTGATACTGCCGAACTCATGCGCGGAAAAACAGGAGTAGCCGTTGGAGCGCTTATGTCCCTGGTTACGATCTGCAAGGGCCTGCCCCTGAGTTATAACCGGGACCTGCAAGAAGCGACTCCGAATATCTGGCGCTCTGTAGAAACTGTGAGGGCTTCAGTAAGGGTTATGGGAGGTATGGTAAGGACCATGAAAGTCCACCCCGAAGTGCTTGCTGCCCAGTCAGTCGCAGGTTTTACGACAGCTACCGAACTTGCAGATACCTTTGTCCGGGAAACCGGAATTCCTTTCAGGACTGCCCACCAGATCGTCGGGATGCTTGCAAGAGAAATGGAAAAACCCACTCTGGAAAAGATCGATTCCGTAGCCGAAACTGTGCTGGGCGAATCTCTTTCAAGCCGGGGACTCACGGAAAAGATGGTAAAAGAAGCCCTTAATCCGGTTTCGAACATAAAGAGAAGAAAAATTGCTGGTGGGCCCGCCCTGAAGAAATGCGGCATTACCTCTCGAAAAGGCAGACTGACCTTGAACTTAATAAGCAGGAAATTGCAACCCTGAAAGACATCACAGATTCGGCTTTTGAAAATCTGCTTGCAGCAGTTGATGAATACAGGAAAGCTTGAGTGGTGAGTAAGCGCGAAAGACACATT